>JARXAJ010000298.1 GCA_029865965.1 Aquabacterium sp. | reverse complement strand
GGCTGACTCCGTGTCCCCCGCCACCGCACACCGGCTTCGCCGGCGCACAGTGGCTCCTCCTTTACCTGCGTCAGCCAGTCACCCGCCGACCTCGTCCTGGACACAGCGGCGGCGCGCGAAGGCCAAAGACCCGCGCGCCACGGTGGTGCCTGAGCGTCGGGTCGGGTGGGCCTGGTTTGCGGAGGTCAAGGAGGAGCCAAGTGTTGGCCCTTCGGGCCTACGCTTTGCGGGGGTCACGTAGCAAAACACGCGCACCCGAGCCGGCGCGATCGCTCAAACCTGCGAACGCCGGCTTTCAAGAGCAAACACAACCGGCAGCAACGAGCCCAGACCCGCCTCACCCTTCCAGCGCCGCCACCTCTGCCGTCAACCGGCCGATGGTCTCGCTGGCGGTGGCCAGCAGGTTGTGCAGCAGGGTGATGGCCAGGCGGGGTTGCTCCAGTTTCAGGCGCTCGAACACCTCGGCGCTCAGCGCCCAGCAGTCGACCGCTGTGTCGGCACGCACATCGGCCGAGCGCTGGCCGCCGGCGATCAGGGCGGCTTCGCCGAACACCATGCCGGCCGACAGGGTTGACAGGCGCTTGTGGCCGCCACCGGGCAGGCTGACGATCACGCTCACCTCGCCAGCGGACAGCAGGTACAGCGCGTCAGCCGGCTCACCACGCTGCACGATCAGGCTGCCCGACTCATGCTGGCTGCGCCGCAGCTGCGCCTGCAATTGCACCAACTCGTCGGCTGTCAGGCCACGGCACAGGCGGCTGTCGGCCAGCGGCAGGACGGCGCGGGCTGCGCCATCCGGCGCCGGCCTGGCCAGCAGACGGCGTTCACACCACTCCAGCGCCGCGTCCAGCGCGGGCTGGAATGTCACCGACCGGATCGCCTGCGGCGCCAGCATGCCGTCCAGCCCGGCCAGCAAGTCACCCCGGCGCACCCGGCTCAGCAACAATGGCTGGCCCAGCGCAGCACAGCGGCTGGCCAGGCCGGCCAGCATGCGTGTGGCGCCACCATCGACATGGCCCACGCGCTTGAAGTCGAGCACCATCATCAACGCGCTGCCCGCCACGATGGCGCGCAACACCGGTTCCAGCGTGGCAAAGCGCAGGTCGCCCTGCAGCTCGAACACCTCGACCTGCTGGCCCAGGCCGTCGAGCAACCGGCTTTCGGCGGGTGTGCGGCGGCGCTTGGAGCGCACGCCCTGCAGCGTGTAGCGGGCCCGCACCGTGGCCACCGACGGCCGCGGCGGTTGCAGGAAATGCAGGCCCAGGTCGCTGCTGATGCGCTGGCACACCGCCACGCCGCGGGCGCTGTTGCCGCGCTCATCCAGCCGGGGTGAATACACGCCGATGCCCAGCTGGCCCGGCAGCACCGCGATGATGCCGCCGCCCACGCCGCTCTTGGCCGGCAGGCCGACGTTGTAGACCCAGGCGCCTGAGAAGTCATACATGCCGCAGGTGGTCATCAGGCTGAGCATCGGCTCGATGAACTCGCTGCGCACCGCACGCGCACCGGTGGCCGGGTTGATGCCGCCGTTGGCCAGGGTGGCGGCCATCAGCGCCAGGTCGCGGCAGTCCACCCGCACCGCGCACTGGCGGAAGTACAGGCCCAGCGCCGGCTCGGGGTCGCCATCGACAATGCCGTAGTTGCGCAGCATGTGGCCGATGGCGCGGTTGCGGTGGCCGGTGTCGCGTTCGGATTCGAAGATGGCGGCGTCGACATCCAGCGCCCGGCCGGCAAAGGCCGACAGCGCGCCCAGCACCCGGGCCAGGCGGTCGGCCTCGGTGGCGCCCGCCACCAGGGCAGCCGCGGCAATGGCACCGGCATTGATCATCGGGTTCAGCGGCCGGCCGGTGCCGGGCTCCAGGCTGATGGCGTTGAACGGGTCGCCGGTGGGCTCCATGCCGATGGCCTGCTCGACCCGGGCACGGCCGCAGTCTTCCAGCGCCACGCCATAGACGAAGGGCTTGGACACCGACTGGATCGAGAACGGCAGCCGGGTGTCGCCAACCTCGTACACATGGCCGTCCACCGTGGCCAGCACGATGCCGAAGCCGTCGGGTGCCACCTTGGCCAGCTCGGGGATATAGGTGGCCACCTGGCCGTGGCTGAGGCCGCTGAAAGCGCGGTGCAGGGTGTCCAGGTAGGACTGGATCGGTGAAGGGGCAACAGGCAGCGCGGGTGTCATGACCGGAGACTGGCAAGAACCATGCGCACGCCGCCGATGCTTGTCCTGCCGCAAACGCATCTGCATGCACTTCGTCTGTGCATGGCCACAGATCTGCCCCAGGCAGGCATGCCCCCCCCCGGGATGGGGTTGCCACCGCCCCCCCCCGGAGCCGGGGGTCACCCCCAAGGAAGCGGCTGGCAAACCTGAAGCCCTGCATTCCAATGGCAATCCAGTCACTTTTGCACGGTTTGCGCAGAAGTCCTGCCAGTTGCCACCCCCTCGACCGTCACGGAGCACCCATGAAGAAACCACTGAAGGCCATCGCCAGCCGCGCCGCCCTGGTGCTGGCCCTGGCCAGCCCGCTCGGCGCCCAAGCAGGCCTGGTGACAGGCAACTGGGACCCCGCGTTCGGGTCGTTCTTGCCCGGGCTGTGGTACCAGGTGAAAGCCGAGTGGGACGTGCCTGACGCCTGCCGCTTGCAGGACGATGGCATCTACACCACAGCGGGCGGCGCTTGCGCCGGCTCCACCGTCTTGAGCGCCAAGCTGCGGCTGTTTGACATCGGCCTTGCCAACCCCGGCACCTTCGATGAGAACAGCCCGAACTCGTTCAACTTCGAGATGAACCCGCCGTTCAGCCCCCCGAATCCTGGTGCCTTCGGCGTGACCCGGGTGCGGGTGCTGGGCCAGCAGATCGTCGGCGTGGACGCCGGGCAGTTCATCAATCTGCCGACCCTGACATCGCCGACCTCGGCAAACTTCAACGGGGTCGTCGTCGCTGCCCTGAACAATTCGTTCGGCCTGCACTTCGGCGTTCTCGGCCCGGTGGTGACCTGCTTCAACTGCAGCGACGAGGGAGACGGGCCTGTCCCTGGCAACCTGCCTGTCCTGGCCAGCACGGCCGGTCTGACGCAGGTGCTCACCACCTTCAACGGGGACGGCAGCCCCGCTCTGCGGGATACCAATGGCAACACGCTCGGCGTGCTGCTGGATGAGAAAGGCGTTTTTGTGCGGCAGATCGTGACCGCCACGCCGGTACCCGAGCCAGGCAGCCTGGCGCTGGTGCTGGCGGCCCTGGGCTCGGCAGCCTGGTTGCGCCGCCGCCGCACCTGAGGGCCTGAAAGCCTGAGCGCCTGAAAGCCGGCCAGGCACAGCTGCTGGCCGCTGCCTGATTCAGCAGCCTTCCAGCGCGGCCAGCGCCTGCCGGTGGGCTTGGGCATGGCTCCAGGCCAGGCCTTCCTGCCAGGCCGTGTCGAACGCAGACGCGCCCAGGGCCAGGCGCTGCGCGTCCAGCACAGCCAGCCAGGCCCGCTGCGCGCGTGGGCTGCGGGCAAGACCGGTGGCAGCGCGTTCTTGCCCGGCGGCTGCCGCCAACGCAGCCGCCAGCGCCATCATGGCGCCGCCACGCTGCACCGCCCAGGCGACCGTGTCTTCCAGCCCTTGCAGCCACGGCGCACGCATGGCGAACCGGTCAAAGGCCTGCAGCGCGGCTTGCAGATGGCCGGCAGCGGCGCCCAGCCGGCCCGCAGCCAGGTCGGTGCGCGCCAGCGCGGCGCGGGCCTGGGCCTCACCGCGCAGGTCACCGGCTGCCGCGCACACCGCCATGGACCGGGCATGGCCCTGCGTTGCTGCGGGGATATCACCGGCGGCCAAGGCCTGATCGCCCAGCAAGCGCTCCACCTCGCCTTCGGTCTCGGGGTGCTTGATCTCGCGCACGATGGCGCGCGCCGCCTCCAGGTGGGCCAGCGCTGCGGCGTCGTCGCCTGCAAAGGCAGTGGCCTCGCCCAGCTGCAGCAGGGTGATGGCCTCGCCCACCCGGTAGCCGCTGGCGCTGAAGCTGGCCAGCGCCTCGCGCGCGTCGGCCTGCGCGCCGGCGGCGTCGCCACTGCCCAGCCGCGCCACCGACCGGGTCGACAGCGTGGCGGCCACGTCGATGCTGTTGCCCAGCGCACGCCGCCGCGCCAGGCAATCGTCAAGCAGGCGCAGGGCTTCGGCCGGCTCGCCTTCCACCCAGGCCAGGGCAGCGGCCACGTACAGCACATGGCCCAGTGCCTGGTCGGACGCCTGCACTGCCGGCAGGGCCCGCATCGCGGCTGCAGCGTCACGGCCCTCGCGCACATGGCCGCGCATGATCCAGAAGTTCTGCAGCGCCACCACCAGCTTCACCGCCACGAACGGGTCGCCGCCAGGCGCGCCGCCGGCCTGGGCGGTGGCCATGGCCTCACGCAGGTTGTCGTGCTCGGTGGACAGGCGGTCCAGCCAGTGGCCCTGCTGCGGGCCCTGCAGCCCGTCACGCCCCTGCTTGGCCAGGGTGAAGAACACACCGCAATGCCGCGCCGCCGTGGCGGGCCGGTCGCCGCTGGCCTGCAGCTTCTCGGCGGCATAGTCGCGCAGCGTCTCCAGCATCTGGTAGCGCGCCGACTCACCCTGCTGCGCCAGGCCCAGCAGCGATTTCTCGACCAGCGACGCCAGCAGGTCGGGCACCTCCCAGTCGGGCACCAGGTCGTCGTCGGCGCAGACCTGCTCAGCCGCATCCAGGTTGAAGCCGCCGGCAAACACCGCCACGCGCTGCAGCAGCCGCTGCTCGGCCGCACCCAGCATGTCGTAGGACCAATCGACCAGCGCACGCAAGGTTTGCTGCCGCTCGGCCAGCACCACCGACCCGCCGGTCAGCACCTGGTAGCGCTTGGCCAGGCGGCGGTTGATGTCGGCCACCGACATGCTGCGCACCCGGGCGGCAGCCAGCTCCAGCGCCAGCGGGATGCCCTCCAGCCGCGCCACCAGGGCGGCCACGGCCGGCAGTTCGTCGGGCCCGAGCTGGAAGTCGGGCCGGTGGGCCTGGGCCCGCTGCGCAAACAGCTGCACGGCGGGCGAGCCCGCACGCTGCGCCGCACTGTCGGCGGCAGCCGGCACGGGCAGCGGCAGAATGGGGTAGACGCATTCGCCGGGCAGGCGCAGGGCCTCGCGGCTGCTGGCGATGCAGGTGATCTGGGGCGCGGCCTGCAACAGCGCATGCGCCAGGCGGGCGGCGCCAGCCACCAGGTGCTCGCAGTTGTCCAGGATCAGCAGCATGCACCTGCCCTGCACATGCGCTGCCAGCGACTGCTGCAGCGACCGGCCCGGCTCTTCACGCACGCCCAGGACCTGGGCCGCCTCGCTGAGCACCAGCGCGCCGTCACGCAGCGGTGCCAGGTCGAGGAACCACACGCCGTCGGGGTACAGCGCCATCTGCTCGGCTGCCAATTGCAGCGACAGCCGGGTCTTGCCCAGGCCGCCCATGCCCAGCAGCGTGACCATGCGGGCCTGGGCCAGCAGCGCCTTCAGCTCGGCCAGCTCGCGTTCACGCCCGACGAAGGACGTGAGCTGCGCCGGCAGGTTGTTGGCGATCTGGCGCACCGGCAGCCAGCGCCCGCCCTGGCGCACCACGCGGTGGGCCTTGTCGCCGTCGTCGGGCGCGCCTGCGCCGTCGCCTTCAGCGCCCAGCGCAAACAGCTCCACCGGGTCGGCCACGCCCTTGAGCACCCAATGCCCGTGCGACAACACGGCCAGGCCGGCGGGCAGGCCGTCGGCCGCCAGGGCCTGGTGGGCGTCGGCGCTGAGCAGGGTCTGGCCGCCACGGGCCAGCGCCATCACCCGCGCGGCGGTGGGCTTGGCCAGGCCGTCCACCTCCAGCGGCTTGGCGCCGCGGGCGATGTCATCGGGCGTGTTCTCGCGCAGCAGCACCGGGCCCACATGCAGGCCGGCACGTGCAAGCAGCGGCGGCTGCAGGCCGGCCAGCGCCTGGTGGTAAGCCAGCGCATATTGCGCCGCATCGGCCGGGCTGTCGAACAACAGCAGCATGCCGTCGGTCTTGTCGATCTCGCGCCCGCGCCAAGGCTGCAGCAGGTCGCGCGCCAGGCGGTCGTGCGCGGCCCACAGGTCGGCCATGGCCAAGTCGCCCAGCAGCTGCGACAGCCGGGTGCTGTCGACCACGTCGGTCAGCAACAGGGAGCGGACGGCTTGCATGAAGGGTGGTGGGGCGCCTGGTCAGCGGGCCAGTTGCTGGCGCATGGTGTCGATGACCGCCTTGTAATCGGGCGCACCGAAGATGGCACTGCCGGCCACGAAGGTATCGGCCCCGGCATCGGCCACGGCGCGGATGTTGTCGATCTTGATGCCGCCGTCCACCTCGAGGCGGATGTCGCGCCCTGTCTCGCGGTGGTGGGCGTCGATGAGCTTGCGCAGCTTCTCCACCTTGCGCAGCGTTGCAGGGATGAAACTCTGCCCGCCGAAGCCGGGGTTCACGCTCATCACCAGCACCAGGTCGACCTTGTCGATCACCCACTCCAGCACATCCACCGGTGTGGCGGGGTTGAACACCAGGCCGGCCTGGCAGCCGGCCGCGCGGATCAGCTGCAGCGTGCGGTCGACATGGGCGCTGGCATCGGGGTGGAAGCTGATCAGGTCGGCGCCGGCCTGGGCAAAGGCCTGGGCCAGCGCGTCCACCGGCTGCACCATCAGGTGCACGTCGATGGGCACGCGGCTGCCATCGGCGCGCACGGCATGCGGGCGCAGCGCCTGGCACACCATCGGGCCGAAGGTGAGGTTGGGCACGTAGTGGTTGTCCATCACGTCGAAATGGATCCAGTCGGCGCCGGCGGCGACGACGTTCTTCACCTCCGTGCCCAACTGGGCGAAATCGGCCGAGAGCAGGCTGGGGGCAATGCGGAAGGTGCGGGGCATGGGGCGCAATGTGGTGGGGTGGCGTGGATTTTCACTTGCTTCCTAGAATGCGCGCCATGGCCCAACCCAGTTTCACCTCCACCGTGGCCGTGCGCCCGTTGCCCGAGCAGACCGATGCCGCGCAGCAGCTCTACGGCTTTGCTTACACCGTCACCATCCGCAACACCGGCAGCGTGGCGGCGCAACTGGTGGCACGTCACTGGCAGATCACCGACCACCGCGGCGGCGTGCAAGAGGTGCGCGGCCTGGGCGTGGTGGGCCACCAGCCGCTGCTCAAGCCCGGCGAGCAGTTCGAATACACCAGCTGGGCGCAGATCGGCACGCCGCAGGGATCGATGCAGGGCCGCTTCTTCTGCATCACCGAAGACGCACGCTGGTTCGAATCCCCCGTGCCCGAATTCGCCCTGGCCGACGCGGCCGCGCTGCATTGATGCTGCCCCCGGGGCGCTTGCAGCCTGGGGCCGGCGAGCACCTGGTGCCCCGCCGCCACAGCACGTTGCGCCAGGGCCCGCGATGAAAGCTGCCGCCTGGGACCTGACAGCGTTGCTCAACGCCGCCGACCCCAAGGCCAGCCGGCCCGAGCGCCATATCTGGCTGGTGCGCCTGATCGAATGGCTGCGCCACGGCCGGGCCGATGCGGACGCCGACGCCGACGCCGGCGCCACACCCAGGCCGGTGCTGCGCCTGAAGCACCTGCTGAACATGCTCGAGCGCAACCCCGAGCCGCGGGCACGCTTCGTGGCGCTGCTGGGCCGCTTCTGGCGTGAGACCGACCTGGCCGCCCTGCTGGCCGACTTTGGCTTCACAGCGCGGCGGGCCCTGTGGGGCGAGGTGGCCGAGCGCCTGGCGCTGCGCTGGCTGCCCGGCACGCCCGACACCAACGACGGTGGCGCGCTGTTCCTGCTGCTGTTCGACAACGACACCGACCCCGCCTGGCTGGCCGCCATCGACACCGCCACGCTGGCGGGGCTGGCCGCGCTGCTGTCGGCCGCGCGCGGCAACGGCGGCCCACCTGCGGCGGCAGCCGAGCCGGGCAGCGTGGACGATTGGCGCGCCCCGGTGGTGCAGGCCATGACCTGGCTGGTCAGCGCCATCCGGGCGGCTGCCTTTGCCCCCGCGCTGCGCCAGCGCATGGGCGCCGAGCTGCTGGCCGGGCGGCCGTTCGAGCAACTGGCCCGGGCCAGCGAATCCCTGGTGGACGCCCTGGTGGCTGGCGACGCCACCGCCACGGCACAAGCCGCCACCTACCTGCGCGCCCTGGTGCACCGCTGCCGCGCAGCCGCCGCCAGCGTGCCCGACCACCTGGAGGCACACGGCGTCTCGGTCAACATCGTGTTCGAGGTCGACCAGCTGCTGGCGCGCTGCGACCGCCTGGAGACCCTGGTCGACCTGGCCCTGTCTGACTTGCCGCAGCGCGAGCTGCAACAACTGCTGGTGGATCTGGCGGGCCTGTCGCGTCAACGCCGCAGCCTGCATGCGCTGCTGGCGCGCCAGTATTCACTGATGGCGCGCAAGGTGGCCGAGCGCCATGCCGTGACCGGTGAGCACTACATCACCCGCAACCGGGCCGAATACCGCGCCATGCTGCGGGCAGCGGTGGGTGGCGGGGCCATCATCGGCGGCACCACCTTTGCCAAGTTCGCCATCCTGGCGCTGGGCCTGGCGCCGTTCTGGGCCGGCTTCGGCGCCGGGATGAACTACGCCATCAGCTTCCTGATCGTGCACCTGCTGCACTGGACGGTGGCCACCAAGCAGCCGGCGATGACAGCACCGGCCATGGCCGCGAAACTGGGCGCGCTGCGCATCGGCGCCGGGCGGCCCGATGCCAGCGACGCCGACACCGGCATCGAAGACACAGCCCGCGAGGCCCAGGCCATCGCCGGCTTCGTCGACGAGGTGGCGCACCTGGTGCGGTCGCAGTTCGCCGGCATCGCCGGCAACATCGCGGCGGTGGTCCCGGTGGTGCTGCTGGTGCAATGGGCCGCCTGGTGGCTGATGGGCGCGCCGCTGGTGGGCGCGCAAAGCGCGCAGTACGTGCTGCACTCGCTCACCCTGCTGGGCCCGACTGCGCTGTTCGCCGCCTTCACCGGCGTGCTGCTGTTTGCCAGCAGCCTGATCGCCGGCTGGGTGGAGAACTGGTTCGTCTACCACCGGCTCGACAGCGCCCTGGCCCACAACCCCGGCATCGTCGCCCGGCTGGGCGCCAGCCGGGCCGGGCGCTGGTCGATCTGGTGGCGGGCCAACATTTCCGGCATTGCCGCCAACGTCTCGCTGGGCCTGCTGCTGGGGCTGACGCCGGCGCTGCTGGCCTTCGTCGGCATCCCGCTGGACGTGCGCCACGTCACCCTGGGCACCGGCCAGCTGGCGGCAGCCGCCAGCACGCTGGGCTGGCCAATCCTGGCCGAGCCGGCCTTCTGGTGGTGCGTGGCCGGCCTGGTGGCCACCGGCCTGCTGAACCTGGGCGTGAGCTTCTGGCTGGCGCTGAAGGTGGCGCTGCGCTCACGCGGCATCACCCTGGCCGACCGGCGCCGGCTGTATGCCGCCATCGGCCAGCGGCTGCGGCGGTCGCCGCGCAGCTTTCTGCTGCCGGAGCCCGGCGCATGACAACCGACACCAGCCTGCACACGCTGGCCAACGGCGTGCGCGTGGTGCTGCTGCACCTGCCGCAGCTGCAGACCTGCAGCGTCAGCGTGTTCGTGCGCTGCGGCAGCGGGCATGAGCGGCGCAGCCGCAACGGCATCGGCCATGTCATCGAGCACATGGCCTTCAAGGGCACGGCCGTGCGCGATGCGCGTCAGATCAACCTGGACGCCGAGCGCCTGGGCGCCGAGGTCAACGCCCACACCGACAAGGACCACACCGCCTTCCACATGCGCGGCCTGGCTGCCCATGCGCCGCGCCTGCTGCGCATGCTGGCCGACATCGTGCGCCACGCCACCTTCCCCGAGGCCGAGTTCGAACGCGAGCGCTCGGTGCTGCTGCATGAATACACCGAAGACGAGGACGATCCGATGTCCACCGCCTTCAAGCTGTTCGACCGCGCCGCCTGGGGCCTGCACCCGCTGGCCCAGCCGGTGATCGGCACGCGCGCCAACATCGAGCGCTTGCGCCGCGCCGACCTGGTCGACCATGTGGCGCAGCACTACACCGGCGCCAACACCGTGGTGGCGGTGGCGGGCCCGGTGGCTGCCGGGTTGTTGCTGCGCGAGGCCGAAGACGCCTTCGGCAGCATGCCCACCGGCTTGCCCAATGGCCTGGCGGCACCGCCCTGGCTGGGCGGCGTGCGCCAGCGCGCCATGACCGGCAGCAGCCAGACCCACCTGGTGCTGGGCTTTCCGGTGGCGCCGATGCAGGCCGACGACCCCACCGCCGCGGTGGCTGCCGCGCTGCTGGGCGAGGGCATGAGCTCGCCGCTGATGGACCAGCTGCGCGAGCAGCGCGGCCTGGTCTACTTCGCCGCCTGTTCGGCCGACCTGATCGACAGCGCCGGCCAGTTCATCATCGAAGCCAGCACCAGCCCGGCCCAGCTCGACGACTGCATGGACGCGCTGGGCGGTCTGCTGGCCGACCAGGCCAGCCAGGTGGCGGCCGACGACCTGGCGCGTGCCAAGAACCAGATCCGGGTGCGCCGCCTGCGCGGGCTGGAAAAACCCGGCCGCCGACTGGAAGAAGCCGCTCTGGACGCGCTGGTGCTGGGCCGGCTGCGCCAGCGCGCCGACTGGCTGGCCCGCATGGACGCGGTGGATGCCGACGCGGTGCGCAGCCTGTTTTCCCGCATGGCCGCCAGCGGCGCAGCCCTGGCCCTCACCGGCCGGGTGCCACGCGGCAGCGCCGACCGGGCCCGCGACCGGCTGGCGGCGGCGGGGCTGTTGCCGTGAGCCCGCCTGGCCGTCCCATGCGCGGATTCAATCGGGCGCTGCATGGGGGGCACCAATGACTTGCAGCACTCAGCGCGGCGGCGGGTCGTCGGGCGGGGGCTCTGGCCGGTCGCCGTGCCGCTCACCCCCACCGCGGCCCGAAAACATCGTCCACCAGACGATGCCCACCAGAATCAAACCGGCGCCCAGCGCCTCCAGGATCAACAACCACATGGCTGGATTATCCCGGGGCGGCCAGGCCCTGTTGGCCGTGCTGGTGTCGTGGCTGGTGCTTGGTTGCGCGGCACCGCCGCTGCAACCCCGGCCGGCGCAAACCCAATCGCAGCCTCAGCCTCTGCCGGCTGACAACCCGCCCGCCGCCCCGGCTGCACAGCCCGATGCCCCGCTGCAGGCCTTGCGCGAACCGCTTTTGCGCCCAAGAGCACGCTGGGTGCCGGTGGACTGGACCAGCCTGCCCGGCCTGGCCGGCGACCAGCCCAGCGCGTTGTGGCCGGCCCTGCGCGCCGGCTGCGCCCGGCCCGCGCCAGGCTGGGCCGCAATGTGCGCCCGCGCGCTGGCCTTCAACCCGCCCGACGACAGTTTTGCCTGGCAGTTCCTGCAGCGTGAACTGCAGCCCTACCGGCTGGAGTCGCTGGACGGCAATGCCGACGGCCTGGCCACCGGCTACTTCGAGCCCCTGGTGGCTGCCACCCGCACGCCGCAGCCCGGCTTTGCCGTACCCCTGCACCGCCCGCCCGCCGACCTGGCGCAGCGCAAGCCCTGGTTCACCCGGCAGCAGATCGACACCCTGCCCGCCGCCCAGGCGGCCGTGCGCGGGCAGGCCATCGCCTGGGTGGCCAGCCCGCTGGATGCGCTGGTGCTGCAGATCCAGGGCTCGGGCCAGCTGCGCATCACCGAGCCCGACGGCAGCGTGCAGACGGTGCGCCTGGCCTTTGCCGGACACAACGACCAGCCTTACCGGTCGGTGGGCCGCTGGCTGATCGACCAGGGCGAACTGCGGCCCGACGGCGCCAGCTGGCCGGCCATCCGCCAATGGGGGCAGCAGGCAGGTGCGGCGCGGCTGCAGCAGATGATGTGGGCCAACCCGCGGGTGGTGTTCTTCAGGGAAGAACCGCTGCCCGACGACGGCGCGGGTCCGCGCGGCGCCCAGGGCGTGCCGCTGACCGCCGGCCGGTCCGTGGCGGTCGACCCGCTGGCCGTGCCTTACGGCACGCCGCTGTGGATTAGCACCACCGAGCCGATGACATCGACACCGCTGCGCCGCCTGGTGATGGCCCAGGACACCGGCAGCGCCATCACCGGTGCGGTGCGCATCGACTACTTCTGGGGCCCGGGCCTGGTGGCCGAGCAGCAGGCCGGCCGCATGAAGCAGCCGCTGCAGGCCTGGGCGCTCTGGCCGCGCTGACGGCCGCCCGCCGTCCGCCAGCCCGGCCCCCGAATTGCGGGCCACACCAGGCCCTGAACCACCCGAACAGTGGTGCTGAACCGCCGCTGCGGACATGTACTATCGGATTCACGCTTTTTTCGCCTTTTGCAATGGGTTGTATCTGCAGCCCCGCCGCACTCCAACCTGTCCGCAGGCTCCATGCAGCAGTACCTTCCCTGGTTCATTGCCACTGCGGCGCTGGCGGTTCTCGCCACGCTGACTGTGTTGTGGCTGCTGCAGGCCTTGCGCCGGCCGGCGGGCCCGCCGCAGTTGCCGGTGGAATGGGACCTGCTGCCACGGCCGGTGTTCACCGCCGACGAACGCCGGGTGTACCGCCAGCTGCGCGACGCCCTGCCCCACCACACGGTGCTGGCCAAGTTGCCGCTGGTGCGCTTCTGCCAGCCGGCTGATCCGAAGGCGGTGCGCTACTGGTTCGATCTGCTGGGCGCCAACCATGTTGCATTTGCAGTCTGCAGCGCCAACGGGCGGGTGCTGGCAGCCATCGACCTGAGCTACGACCGCGGCGGCCCGCCGGGCCGGTCCACCCGCATCAAGCAGGCGGTGCTGGCGGCCTGCCGGGTGCGCTACCTGCGATGCCCGGCCGACCACCTGCCGTCGATCCCCGAACTGCAGCTGCTGGTGCCGATGGGCAACAACGCCTCACGCGGGCCGCAGCCGGCGCAGGGCGCGGCATCGATGCCGGGGGCGGCGCCCGGGGCGGCGGGCTCCTCGCGCCGGCGTGAGCGCAGCACGCTCTGGCAAGACTCGATGAGCTTCCACGACTCGTTCTTTTCCTCAGGCGCGCGTCGCGAGCTGGACTCGGGCCCTGGCGAGTGGCGTGAGACGCATGAAGCCCGCGATATGCACGACGTGCGCGCCATGGCCGAAGCCGACCTGGTGCCGGCTGGTATGGTGGTGGATGACCCCGCACCACCCCGGCAGCAGCAGCCCTTCAAGCACTGAGCCCGGCATCGGCACCGGCGGCGCATCGGCTGCCGCCAGCGGCCACCCCTTCGACCATCTGACACCGCAGGCCGTGCTGGACGCGCTGGACGCCGTGGGCCAGCGCGGCGACGGGCGGCTGCTGCAGCTCAACAGTTATGAGAACCGGGTGTTCCAGGTGATGCTGGAAGACGGCGGTGCGGTGGTGGCCAAGTTCTACCGCCCGGGCCGCTGGACCGACGCCCAGATCGCCGAGGAGCACGCCTTTGCCGCCGAACTGCACGGCGCCGAGGTGCCGGTGGTTGCACCACTGCCTCTTTCGGGAGATCCTGCCGGCAACGGGGCGGGCGCCACGCTGGCGTTTGCCGACATCGGCGGCCAGCCGTTCCGCCTGGCGGTGTACCCGCGCCGCGCCGGCCATGGCCCTGAGCTGGACCAACCCGACACCCTACGCTGGCTGGGCCGCTTCATCGGCCGGCTGCATGCGGTGGGCGCGCAGCAGCCGTTTGTGCACCGCCGCCGGCTGGACGCCGACACCTTCGGCCACCAGGCCCTGGCTCGGCTGCTGGCGCAAGACTGCATCGGCCCGGCCCAGCTGGGTGCCTGGCGCAGCACCTGCCAGCAGGCGCTGGCCATGGTGGATGCGGCCATGGCCGCGGTGCCTGCCAGCATGCTGCGCCTGCATGGCGACTGCCACCCGGGCAACATCCTGTGGCGGGACGAAGGAGACGCCGGCGGGCCGCACATCGTCGACCTGGACGACGCCGCCACCGGCCCGGCGGTGCAAGACCTGTGGATGCTGCTGTCGGGCAGCCGGGAGGCGATGCGCAGCCAGCTAGCCGCTGTGCTGCAGGGGTACCGCCAGTTCCGCCGGTTCGACCTGCGCGAGCTGGCCCTGATCGAGCCGCTGCGCACCTTGCGCATGGTGCACCACAGCGCCTGGCTGGCAGAACGCTGGACGGACCCGGCCTTCCCCGCCGCCTTCCCGTGGTTCGGCACGCCCAACTACTGGAGCCAGCAGACGGTGCAGCTGCGCGAGCAGATCGAGGCGATGGCCGAGCCACCGCTGGACCTGGACTGGGCCGATTGACCCCGCGCCAGGCCCAACGGCCCGGCCGTGCTCAGGCGCTCAACAGCTTGGTCACCCGCGCCACATAGGCCGCCGGGTCTTCCAGCTGGCCGCCCTCGGCCAGCAACGCCTGGTCGAACAGGATGTGGGCCAGGTCGTCGAAGCGGTCGCCGTCGTCGGCCAGGCCCGCCATGCGCTTGACCAGCGCATGCTCGGCGTTCACTTCCAGGATCGGCTGGCTCTTGGGTGCCGCCTGGCCGGCCTGCTTGAGCATGCGGGCCAGGTGGCCGCTCATGTCGCCTTCTTCGGCCACCAGGCAGGCGGGTGAATCGACCAGCCGGGTGGTGACGCGCACGTCCTTGGCACGGTCGGCCAGCGCCGCCTTCAGCTTGTCCAGCGTGGGCTTGAAGCCTTCGGCCACGGCTTCGGCGGCCTTCTTCTCGTCGTCGTCGAGCAGCTTGTCCAGGTCGACCGCACCCTTGGCCACGCTCTGCAGCTGCTTGCCTTCGAATTCATACAGGTGGCTCAGCATCCACTCGTCGACGCGGTCGGTGAGCAGCAGCACCTCGATGCCCTTCTTCTTGAAGATCTCCAGCTGCGGGCTGGCCTTGGCGCCGGCCAGGCTGTCACCGGTGATGATGTAGATGTGCTCCTGGCCGTCCTTCATGCGGCCCACGTAGTCGGCAAAGGACACGCCTTCATCGGCCTGGGTGCTGGCAAAGCGGAACAGCTTGGCCAGGCGTTCGCGGTTGGCGAAGTCTTCGCCGATGCCTTCCTTGAGCACCGCGCCGAACTCGCCCCAGAACTTCAGGTACTTGGCACGCTCGTCCGCGTCGTCGCTGTCGGCCAGGCTCTCCAGCATGCCCAGCACACGCTTGGTGCTGCCCTCGCGGATGGCCTTGACGTCGCGGCTTTCCTGCAGCAGCTCGCGGCTGACGTTCAGCGGCAGGTCGGCCGAGTCGATCACGCCCTTGACGAAGCGCAGGTACACCGGCATCAGCGCCTCGGCGTCGTCCATGATGAATACGCGCTTGACATACAGCTTCACACCGCCGCGCTTGTCGCGGTTCCACATGTCCATCGGCGCCTTGGCCGGCACATACAGCAGCTGGGTGTACTCGCTGCGGCCTTCCACCCGGTTGTGGGTGTAGGCCAGCGGCGGCTCCTGGTCGTAGCTGATCTGCTTGTAGAAATCCTGGTACTCGGTGTCGGTGATGTCGCTCTTGCTGCGCGCCCACAGCGCGGCAGCCTTGTTCACCGTCTCCCAGTCATCGTTCTTGACCTGCTTGCTGGACTCCTGGTCCCACTCTTCCTTCTGCATCAGGATCGGCAGGCTGATGTGGTCGCTGTACTTGCTGATGATCGACTTCAGCTTCCAGGTGCTGAGGAACTCGCTCTCTTCGTCGCGCAGGTGCAGGATCACATCGGTGCCGCGGGTGGCGCGGGTGATGGTCTCCAGCTCGTAGTCGCCGGTGCCCTCGCTGGACCAGCGCACGCCGTCGGTCTCGGGCGCGCCGGCGCGGCGGGTGTCCACGGTGATGCGGTCGGCCACGATGAAGCCTGAGTAGAAACCCACGCCGAACTGGCCGATCAGGTTGGCGTCCTTCTTCTGGTCGCCCTCGAGCTTGGCCATGAACTCCCGCGTGCCGCTCTTGGCGATGGTGCCCAGGTGCGACGCGGCTTCCTCGGCGCTCATGCCGATGCCGTTGTCGCGGATGGTGATGGTCTTGGCGTCGGCGTCGAACAACACCCGCACTTCCAGGTTGGGCTGGTCTTCATACAGCGCGTTGTTGTCCAGCGCCTCGAAGCGCAGCTTGTCGCAGGCGTCGCTGGCGTTGCTGACCAGCTCACGCAGGAAGATTTCCTTGTTGCTGTAGAGCGAGTGGGTGACGAGGTGCAGGATCTGCTTGACTTCGGCCTGGAAGGCGTGGGTTTGCTTGGTCATGGATCGGTCTCGGTGTTGTTCGACAAAAGTTCGGCAATTGGGCGGCAGTTGGACAGCAATTGGGCGGCAAGTGGGCGGCGGCGCCCGCCGCCGCCTGGCGCATCGCAATTTGGGGTGCGGCGCCCGGTTTCAAGGGCCAGCGGCGCTGGCAAGTCGCGCCCATGCCGGCGCCGCCGGCCATGACCCCGGGCAGCGGCCCGGGTGGCCGCCCATGGCATGCTCAGGCGCATCCAGACCCTGCACCTGCTTGCTCCCCCTGCCCATGGCCGACGCGCCCGCTCTTCCCACCACCCCCCCCAACCCTGCCAACCCGGCGCTCAACCAGGCTGCCCTGCGCATCGACCGCACCGCCGCGCCGCTGCAGCGCCGCCGGCGGCGCTGGCCCTGGGTGCTGGGTGTGGCGGTGGTCGGCGCGGCCGCAGGCTTGGCGCTGCTGCCGCGCAAGACGCCTGTGCAGACCACTGCGGTGCTGGCGGCCTATCCGTCGCAGCAGTACGCCGAGCTCACCGCCTCGGGCTATGTGGTGGCCCAGCGCCGCGCGGCGGTGGCCAGCAAGGGCACCGGCCGGCTGGTCGAGCTGAACGTGCGCGAGGGCAGCCTGGTCAAGCAGGGCGACCTGATCGGCCGGCTGGACGCCAGCGACGTGCAGGCTGCCATCGCCGCCACGCAGGCCGGCGTGGCGCAGGCCCAGGCCGCGCGCGCCCAGGCCGAGGCCGCGCTGGGCCAGGCCCGTGCCGAGCTGGCCAATGCCGAGGTGGAACTGCAGCGCCAGCAGGCCCTGCAGGGCCAGGGCTTCATCTCGGCCCAGGCGGTGGACGCTGCCAACCGCCGCCTGGCGGTGGCGCGGTCTGCGCTGGCCACCCAGCAGGCGGCCATCACCACCGCCCAGGCCGGCATCGCCCAGAGCCAGGCCCAGGTGCGGGTGCAGCAGGTAAACCAGGCCAACACCGAGATCCGCGCGCCGTTCGACGGCGTGGTGCTGGTGAAGAACGCCAACGTGGGCGACATGATCACGCCGTTCTCCAGCGCCAGCGGCACGTCGGGCGCAGTGGTGACCATGGCCGACCTGCGCACGCTGGAGGTGGAGGCCGATGTCAGCGAGAGCAACGTGGCCCGGATCAAGCCCGAGCAGCCGGTGGAGATCACGCTGGATGCGCTACCCGAGCTTCGCCTGCGCGGCAATGTGTCGCGCATCGTGCCCACGGTCGACCGGGCCAAGGCCACGGTGATGACCAAGATCCGCTTCGAGGCGCTGGATGCCCGCATCCTGCCGGAGATGAGCGCCAAGGTCAGCTTCCTGTCGCGCCCGGCCACCGCCGACGACCAGAAGCCGGTGATCGCGCTGAACCCCAAGGCGGTGGCGCAGCGTGATGGCAAGCCGGTGGTCTTTCGGCTGACGGGCGAGACGGTGGAGCAGGTGCCGGTGACGCTGGGCCGCCAGATCGGCGACCTGCAGGAGGTGACCGGCAGCACGCTGAAATCCGGCGATCGGGTGGTGCTGGCGCCGGGCGACAAGCTGGCGGCTGGCGCCTTGGTGACGGTCACGGCGAAATGACAGCGGGCCAGCCCCCCCTCATCCGCATCAGCCACCTGCGCAAGGGCTATGTGCGTGGCGGACAGGCGATTCCCGTGCTGCTGGACATCGAGCTCGACGTGATGCAGGGCGAGTTCGTCGCGCTGATGGGCCCCAGCGGCTCGGGCAAGAGCACGCTGTTGAACCTGATTGCCGGCATCGACAAGCCCAGCAGCGGCAGCATCCAGATTGCCGGCGTCGACATCGCCCGCCTGGGCGAAGGCGCGCTGGCCGACTGGCGCGCGGCCAACGTCGGCTTCATCTTCCAGTTCTACAACCTGCTGCCGGTGCTGAGCGCCTTCGACAATGTGGAACTGCCGTTGCTGCTGACCGACCTGTCGTCGCGGGAGCGGCACCAGCGCGTGGCCCAGGTGCTGAACCTGGTGGGGCTGAACGACCGCGCCGACCACTACCCCAACGAGCTGTCGGGCGGCCAGCAGCAGCGGGTGGCCATCGCCCGCGCCCTGGTGACCGACCCGGCACTGATCGTCGCCGACGAGCCCACCGGCGACCTGGACCGCAGCACCGGCGAAGAAGTGCTGGGCCTGCTGGACGCGCTGGTGCAGCAACTGGGCAAGACCATCGTGATGGTGACGCACGACCCCAAGGCCGCAGCCCGGGCGGGACGCATCGTGCACCTGGAGAAAGGCGTGCTGGTCGATGACCAGCCGGCTTGAGATGGCGATGCCCCCACGCGCACTCCGCCCGCTTCCCCCCGGGGGCGCGCGCCAGCGTCTGCTGGCGGCCGGGCGGCGCTGACATGTTCCTGTTCCGCCTGCTGCTGAAGAACGCCTTCCGCCACAAGCTGCGCACCGGCCTGACGGTGCTGGGCCTGGTGGTGGCGATCTGCGCCTTCGGCCTGCTGCGCACCATCGTCGATGCCTGGTATGCCGGCGTGGAAGGCAGCAGCAGCACCAGGCTGATCGTGCGCAGCAACATCTCGCTGACCTTCCCGCTGCCGCTGAACTATGCCCAACGCCTGCGCGCGGTGGAGGGCGTGCGCCAGATCAGCTGGTCGAACTGGTTCGGCGGCGTCTACATCACCGAGCGCAACTTCTTCCCGCAGTTTGCGGTGGACGCAGCCACCTACCTGCCGCTGTACCCCGAATACAAGATTCCCGATGCCGAGCGCCTGGCCTTTCTGCGCGACCGGCAGGGCGTGCTGGTGGGCCGCAAGCTGGCGGACAAGTTCGGCTGGAAGGTGGGCGACCAGATCCCCCTGCGCGGCACCTTCTACCCGGGCACCTGGACCTTCACGCTGCGCGGCATCTGGGACGGCGCCGACGCCAAGACCGACGAGAGCCAGATGCTGATGCACTGGGCCTACATCAATGAAAGCGTGCGCCAGCGCTCGCCCGGGCGCGGCAATGTGGTGGGCGTCTACATCGTCGGCATCGACGAGCCGGCCAACGCGGCGGCCGTGGGCCAGCGCATCGACCGGCAGTTCGCCAACTCGCTGGCCGAGACCATGACCGAGACCGAAGCCGCCTTCCAGCTCAGCTTCGTGTCGATGAGCGAGGCCATCCTGGTGGCGGTGCAGGCGGTGAGCCTGATCATCGTGGTCATCATCATGGCGGTGATGGCCAACACCATGACCATGACCGCCCGCGAGCGGCTGGCCGAGTACGCCACGCTGAAGGCGCTGGGCTTCCCGCCCGGCTTCGTGGTGCGGCTACTACTGGGTGAAAGCCTGCTGATCGCCGCCATCGGCGGTGTGGCCGGCTTGCTGCTGACCTGGCCGCTGGCAGCGGCCTTCCGCAGCGCGGCGGGCACGCTGTTCCCGATCTTCCAGGTGTCGACGTTGACGATGGCCCTGCAATTGGTGGCGGCGCTGGTCGTCGGCCTGGTTGCCGCCGCCTGGCCGGCCTGGCGCATGGGCCGCATCGACATCGTCAACGGCTTGCGCCATGTGGGCTGACGGCATGCGGGCCGAGGGGCGGCATTGAAAGCGGTGCCGCTGCGCTACATCGCCCGCAACCTGTGGGTGCGGCGCGTCACCACGGTGCTGACGGCCGGCGGCATGGCGCTGGTGGTGTATGTCTTCGCCACCGTGCTGATGATGAGCGAGGGCATCCGCAGCACCCTGGTGGCCACCGGCCAGCCCGACAACGTGATGGTGCTGCGCCAGGGCGCCGGCGCCGAGATCAACAGCGCCATCGAGCGCCGCCAGGCCGCCGTCCTGTCGACCCTGCCCGGCATCGCCACCGATGCGCTGGGCCGCCCGCTGCTCAGCGCCGAAACGGTGGTGCTGATCAACCTGCCCAAGCGCAGCAATGGCAAGCCCAGCAATGTGACGGTGCGCGGCACGTCGGCCACCGGGCTGCAGCTGCGCCCGGGCGTGCGCATCGTCGAAGGCCGGATGTTCCGCCCCGGCACCAGCGAGATCGTGGTGGGCAGCAGCACGGCCAGCGGCTTTGCCGGCATCGACATCGGCGCCAGCCTGCGCTTTGCCGGGCGCGACTGGCTGATCGTGGGCCGCTATGACTCAGGCCGCAGCGGCTTCGACTCTGAAATCTGGGGCGATGTCGAGCAGATGCTGCAGGCCTTCCGCCGCACGGCATTCGCCACCACGGTGTTTCGGCTGGCCGACAGCGGCCAGTTCGACGCGGTGCGTGCCCGCATCGAGGCCGACCCGCGGCTGGCGCTGGAGGCCAAGCCCGAGATCCGCTTCTATGCCGAGCAGAGCGAGGCGCTGGCCACCTTCATCAACATCCTGGGCCTGAGCCTGGCGGTGATCTTCTCGATCGGCGCGGTGGTGGGCGCGATGATCACCATGTTCGCCGCCGTGGCGCAGCGCACCGGCGAGATCGGTACGCTGCGGGCGCTGGGCTTCCGGCGCGGCGCAGTGCTGGCGGCCTTTCTGGTGGAAAGCCTGCTGCTGTCGGCCATCGGCGGCGTGGTGGGGCTGGCAGTGGCCAGTGCCATGCAGGCGGTGGATGTGTCGACCACCAACTTCCAGACCTTTGCCGAGCTGGCCTTCCGCTTCGTGCTGACGCCCACCATCGCCTGGCAGGCGCTGGCCTTTGCACTGGCGATGGGGGTGGTGGGTGGCTTCATCCCCGCCTGGCGGGCGGCGCGGCTGCAGATCGTGGATTGCCTGCGGGCGGCCTGAACTTCTCCAGGAAACGCCAGGCCGCCCCGGGTTTCCTGGCGATCTGGAACTTGGGCGAAATGGGAACAGTGGCGGACACGGGCGCAGTCCGGGTGACAGAAACCGAAACGCAGCACGGAACGTGTTCATCACCCAAAAGCAAAAAGGCCCCCGAAGGGGCCCCGCTGTTCCAAGTTGTCGATCAGGCCTTGTACGGCGACGGATCGAACTGCTTCAGGTTCAGCGCCCGCCACACCCGCTCGGCCGTCACCGGCATCTGGATGGCTTCGGCCGAAGCGCCCAGGCCGGCATGGTCGAGCGCATCGATCACCGCGTTGACCACCGCCGGCGTGGCGCCGATGGTGCCCAGCTCGCCCACGCCCTTGACGCCCAGGGCGTTGGTCTTGCACGGGATGCTGGTGTCGAACTGCGTCTTGAAGCCCAGGAAGCCATCGGCGTGCGGCAGGGCGTAGTCCATGAAGCTGGCGCTCTGCAGCTGGCCGGTTTCGCGGTCATACGACACCTGCTCGCACAGCGCTTGCCCGATGCCCTGCACTGCGCCGCCTTCGATCTGGCCTTCGACGATGGTGGGGCTGACCACCCGGCCGATGTCGTTGACCGACGCATAGGCCACCACTTCCACCGCGCCGGTGGCGGGGTCGAGTTCCACTTCACAGACATGGCAGCCGTTGGGCCAGGTGGGGCCCGAGGCGGTGGCGCTGTCGGTGGCGGTGATGCGCCCACCCACCTGGCGCGCGGCCAGCTCGAACAGGCCGATGCCCAGGTCGGTGCCGGCCACGTTGAAACGGCCCGCCAGGTACTCGATATCGGCAGCCGGCGCTTCCAGCGCCTCGGCGGCCAGGCCCTTGGCGTCGTCCACCGTCTTCTTCGACGCGGCGCTGACGGCCGAGCCACCGGTGAACAGCGAGCGAGAGCCGGCGCTGCCGAAGCCGTTGGCACGGTCGGTGTCGCCCTGCAGCACGCGGATGCGGTCGATCGGCACGCCGAACACATCCACCGCCAACTGGGCATAGCTGGTGGCGATGCCCTGGCCCATGGCCTGGGTGGCCGAGCCCAGCTCGATGAAGCCATCGGCGGTGATGTTGACGGTCACCGACTCGACCAGCGCATTGCCACCGGTCCATTCCAGGAAGGTGGCGATGCCGCGGCCACGCTGCTTGCCGGCAGCTTCGCTCTGCGCGCGGCGGGCGGCAAAGCCGTCCCAGTCGGCCAGGGCCAGGCCCTGGTCGAGGATCTGCGCAAAGGCGCCGCTGTCGTACACCTGGCCCATGGGGTTGGTGTAGGGCATCTGCTCCGGGCGGATCATGTTGCGGCGGCGCAGCTCGGCCGGGTCCATCTTCAGCTTGCGGGCGGCCGCGTCCATCAGCCGCTCGATCAGGTAGATGGCTTCGGGCCGGCCAGCGCCACGGTAGGCGCCAGTGGGCGTGGTGTTGGTCAGCACCGCGACGAACTGCTCGTCGACAACCGGGATGTCGTAGATGCTGGTCGACACCCAGGGGCCGATCAGCACCTGGATGGCGATGCCGGTGGCCGTGCCATAGGCGCCCACGTTGGCATAGCCCTTGACGCGCAGTGCCAGGGCCTTGCCGTTGGCGTCGAATGCCAGTTCGGCCCGGCTGATGACATCACGGCCGTGCACCGCACCCAGAAACTCATCGATGCGGTCGGCGCACCACTTCACCGGGCGCTTCAGCGTCCAGGCGGCATAGCCGATGGCGATGTCCTCGGGGTAGATGCCGGTCTTCATGCCGAAGCCGCCGCCCACGTCGCCCACCAGCACCCGCACGCCTTCGGGCTTGAGGCCGGGGATGGCGTCGGCCAGGCCGCCGCGCACGGCGGTGGGCATCTGGCTGGACAGGCGCACCACCAGGCGGCCGGCGTCAGGGCCGTCGGCCGGCACCCGGGCCGACACCGCGCGCGGCTCGATCGGGCTGGGCGCCAGGCGCTGGTTGTCCACATCCACCGACACGGTGTGCGCGGCCGCGGCAAACGCCGCCGCCGTGGCGGCCACATTGCCATGGGCCATGCCGGCGGCGATGTTGTCGGGCGCGGCATCGCACAGCGCCGGGGCGCCAGGGGCCATCGCGTCGAAGGCGTTCACCACCGCCGGCAGTTCGTTGTAGTCGACGACGATGGCGTCGGCCGCAGCGCGCGCTTGGTCGACGCTGTCGGCCACCACC
This sequence comes from Aquabacterium sp., assembly GCA_029865965.1. Classification (GTDB taxonomy): domain Bacteria; phylum Pseudomonadota; class Gammaproteobacteria; order Burkholderiales; family Burkholderiaceae_C; genus Pseudaquabacterium. The sequence continues at coordinate 77,873 of JARXAJ010000298.1, read as the reverse complement.
ACTGCCACCGCCTCGCCGACGAAACGCACCCGCCCGTGGGCCAGGGCGCGGCGCGGCGCGGTGGCGCCGGGCTTGCCGTCGGGACGGGGAAAGGGCACGCCAGCCATCGGCTTGACGCCGGCTGCGGCCAGGTCGGCACCGGTGTAGATGGCCACCACGCCCGGCATGGCCAGCGCGGCGCCGGTGTCGATGCCGGTGATGTCGGCATGGGCGTAGGGGCTGCGCAGGAAGACCAGGTGGGTCTGCCCGGTCAGGGTTTCATCGTCGGTGTAGCGGCCCTGGCCGGTGACCAGTGCGGGGTCTTCGATGCGGCGAACAGTCTTGCCGCTGCCGAACATGCGGGCTTCCATCGGTGCGTTCATGCCTGGGCTCCGGCCATGGTGGCGCTGGCCTGCTGCACGGCCGCCACGATCTTCACATAGCCGGTGCAGCGGCACAGGTTGCCTTCCAGTGCATGCTGCACTTCGGTCTCGGTCGGCTTGGGGTTCTTGGCCAGCAGGCAGGCGCTGGTCATCAGCATGCCGGGGGTGCAGAAACCGCACTGCAGGCCGTGGCAATCCATGAAGGCCTGCTGCAGCGGGTGCAGCAGGTCGCCCTGGGCCAGGCCCTCCACGGTGGTGACCTTGGCACCCTGGGCCTGCACCGCCAACAGGGTGCAGCTCTTGACCGCTTCACCATTGACCAGCACGGTGCAGGCACCACACTGGGCGGTGTCGCAGCCAGCGTGCGTGCCGGTCAGGGCCAGCGGGCCACGCAGCAGGTCGATCAACAAGGTGGCTGGCGCCACCTGGGTGGCCACGGCATGGCCGTTGACCTCGAGCTTCAATGAAATCATGCACAGTCTCCTGGGGGGAAAATCTCCCCGGGATGGTAGCGGCAAGCCGCTGGTTTTGCCGCCAGGGGCAGCCCCAGCCCCGGCGCGGTGTGGCCTGCAGCTAACGGCGGCGGGCCAGGGCCTGCACGCCGGCGCCTGTCAACATCAGCAGGACGGCACCGGCCAGCAATGCAAAGCGGTTGTCGCGCACGAAGTCCCGCAGGTTGTCCAGCGCCTCGGCAATCCGGCCGGGCTCGGCCGAGCCGGCGCCACGCCCCGACAGGCCCTGGCCCGGATCCGCTGCATCCGCGCCCGGGCCGCCCATGCCTGGCTGCCCGCCGGGCAGGCCCGCCTGGCCCCGGCCGGGTACCGCACCTTGCCAATCACGCCGCTCAGCCGCGCCGGGCGCGGTCACGCTGTCCTGGGCCTGCAGCCCCAGCGGCACCAGGGTGCCGCGTGACAGCCCGGCAGGCAAGGCCGCAGGTTGGGCAGGCAAGCCGCCAGCGCGCATCGGGCTGGCAGTTTCCCCTGCGCGGCGGGCCTCCAGCAGCAGATCGAGGTTGCGTTGGCTGGTGTTGGTGTCGATGGTGAGTGCCCGCTCCAGGGTGCTGACGGGCGGTGCAGACACGCCGCCTTCGGGCTGCAACAGCTTGACCGGCGCCTCCACCGTGCCGGCCTGGGCGCCCAGCGCGACGCAGGCGGCAGCCAGCAAGGCCAGGCTGCGCTGCCGGGCAGGGCGATCGGTCAGGAACTGCATGGTGGAAGCGGCAGGTGGGCGCCCGTTCAACAGATGGGCGATGGGCATCCGCGCCAGCGGGATTCACCGCGACACAAAAATTCTGCAGCGTCAGTTTGCGGCTTGCCAGCCCGCAAACCAGGGATGCCCCGTGCCGAGGCGCGTCAAACCAGCACTTCAACGCAATTCGGGTGGCCCAGGAAGGCCTGCGGGCTGCTGCTGGCGCCATAGGCGCCGGATTGGTAGACCACCGCCAGGTCGCCCACGTCGGCCACCGGCAATTGCATGCGGTCGGCCAGCAAGTCCAGCGGCGTGCACAGCGGGCCGACCACCGACGCCACCTCACGCTGGTCAGAGCCGGCCTTGTTGCCGATGGTGACCGGATAGTTCTTGCGCACCACCTGGCCGAAATTGCCCGATGCCGACAGATGGTGGTTGAGCCCGCCGTCGGTGACCAAGAACACCTGCCCGCGCGAGACCTTGCGGTCGACGATGCGGGTGACATAGACGCCCGCCTCACCGACGAAATAGCGGCCCAGCTCGATGACGATGCCGGCCTGCGGCATGTCGTGCGCCGCACGGGCGCACAGCGCCGCCAGGTTGGCGCCGATGGGCGCCAGGTCCAGCGGCTGCTCGCCCGGGAAGTACGGAATGCCGAAACCACCGCCCAGGTTGAGGAACTTCACCGGGCCCGGGGCGGCTTGCGCCAGGCGCAGCGCCAACTCGTAGCTCTTGTTCTGCGCCTCGCAGATGGCGTCGGCGCGCAGGTTTTGCGACCCGGCAAACAAATGGAAGCCTTCGAACTGCAGGCCCTCGGCGGCGATGCGGGCGAACACCGCCGGCAATTGCTCCACATCGATGCCGAACTGTTTGGGGCCGCCGCCCATCTTCATGCCCGAGCCTTTCAGCTCGAAATCAGGGTTCACACGTACCGCCACCCGGGCCGGCAGGCCCAGGTCACGCGAGGCCGCACCCAGCACCGCCAGCTCACGCGGGCTTTCCACATTGACCAGCACCCGGGAGGCCACGGCCTGGCGCAGCTCGGGGTCGCGCTTGCCGGGGCCGGCAAAGCTGATCTCTGCAGGATGGGCGCCGGCATCCAGCGCCACCTTCAGTTCACCGGCCGATGCCACGTCGATGCCATCGACCAGGCCGGCCATCAGGCCCACCACCGCCGGCATCGGGTTGGCCTTCATCGCGTAATGCAGCTTCACTGCCGCCGGCAGCGCAGCCCGCAGCTGGGCCACACGCTGGCGCAGCAGGCCGCGGTCATAGGCGTAGAACGGTGTGTGGCCGACGCGGGCGGCCAGCGTGGTCAGCAGTTCACCACCCACCACCAGTTGGCCGTCGCGCAGCGCGAACTGCGCCATCGGCGCATGTTCGGGCGGCTTGCGCGGCGCTGCGACGGTGGTGTCTGCAGAGGCAAGCATCTCGGCCATGGTGCTGCCCCGCCCTCAGCTGGCGGCGGGCGCGGGTGCCCGGCCCACGCCGACGTAGTCGATGCCGAACTCCTGCATCAGCGCCGGCTCATACAGGTTGCGGCCGTCCAGGATCAGCGGCTGCTTCAGCATGGCCTTGATCTGGTCGAAATCAGGCGTGCGGAATTCCTTCCACTCGGTGACGATCAGCAAGGCATCGGCGCCTTCCAGCGCGGCGCTCTGGTTGTCGGCGAAATGCAGGCGCGGCGTGCCGGCCAGCACACGCCGCGCCTCGGGCATGGCCACCGGGTCATAGGCCTGCAGGGTGGCGCCGCGCCGGCTGAGCTCGTCGATGAGCACCCGGCTGGGCGCCTCGCGCATGTCGTCGGTGTTGGGCTTGAAGGCCAGGCCCCAGATGGCGAAGGTGCGGCCGCTCAGGTCGTCACCGAACCGCGCCACCACCCGCTGCACCAGCACCTGCTTCTGGCGCTCATTCGCGTCTTCCACCGCCTGCAGCACGCCCAGCTGCATGCCGTTGTCACGGCCGGTGCGGATCAGCGCCTTCACGTCCTTGGGGAAGCACGACCCGCCATAACCGGCGCCTGCATACAGGAACTGCGAGCCGATGCGGGGGTCGGTGCCGATGCCCTTGCGCACCCATTCGATGTCGGCGCCCACCCGCTCGGCCAGCAGGGCCAGCTCGTTCATGAAGCTGATGCGGGTGGCCAGCATGGCGTTGGCTGCGTACTTGGTGAATTCGGCACTGCGCACATCCATCAGCACCAGCTTGTCGCGGTTGCGCATGAAGGGCGCGTACACCGCGCGCATCAGCAGGCTGGCGCGCTCGTCGTCGCAGCCCACCACGATGCGGTCGGGCCGCATGAAGTCATCGACCGCCGCGCCTTCCTTCAGAAATTCGGGGTTGCTGACCACCGCGTACTTGATGTCCACCCCGCGCTCGGCCAGCACCTGGGCAATGCGGGTGCGCACTTTGTCGGCGGTGCCCACCGGCACGGTGCTCTTGTCGATGACCACCTTGTAGTCGGTCATGTGGCGGCCGATGCTCTCGGCCGCAGCCAGCACGTATTGCAGGTCGGCCGAGCCGTCTTCATCGGGCGGGGTGCCCACACCGATGAACTGCATGGTGCCGTGTCCCACGGCGGCAGCCACGTCGGTGGTGAACTGCAGGCGGCCGGCGGCGGCGTTGCGGGCGATCACCGCGTCCAGGCCTGGTTCGTGGATCGGCACCTCGCCGCGCTGCAGCATGTCGATCTTGCGCGGGTCGACATCCAGGCACACCACATGGTTGCCCATCTCTGCCAGGCAAGCCCCCGTCACCAAACCGACATACCCTGCACCCACCACGGTAATCTTCATGCTTTCGTGCTCCAGTCCTGACCCACGGTCAACGCGGGGATTCTGCCTGTCCGCCCCTTCAATGCGGTGACGGCCCCACTACAGCCGTGCCACCCGCCACGGAAAACCCGCCCGACAGCCACTTGCACCGGTTTGCAGCGGCAACAATCCAGGGCAGCGGCCGACGGTCCGGCCCGCACCCACCACCACCGTGACCATGCACATCCTGCTCACCGGCGTTGCCGGCTTCATCGGCTCCCACGTCGCCCGCCTGCTGCTGGACCGTGGCGACACCGTTGTCGGCCTGGACAACCTGAACGCCTACTACGACCCGCAGCTCAAGCAAGACCGGCTCGCGCGCCTGACAGGCGACGCCAACTTCCGCTTCGTGCAGCTGGACGTGGCCGACCGCAGCGCCATGCCCGCGCTGTTTGCAGCCGAGCGCTTCGACCGGGTGGTGCACCTGGCCGCACAGGCCGGGGTGCGGCACTCCCTGGTCGACCCGCACGCCTACATCGACAGCAACATCGTCGGCTTCACCAACATCCTGGAAGGCTGCCGCCACCATGGCGTGCAGCACCTGGTGTATGCCAGCAGCAGCAGCGTGTATGGCGGCAACACGGTGATGCCCTTCAGTGAGCACCACGGCGTGGACCACCCGGTGAGCCTGTATGCCGCCAGCAAGAAGGCCAACGAGCTGATGGCCCACACCTACAGCCACTTGTTCAACCTGCCCACCACCGGCCTGCGCTTTTTCACCGTCTACGGCCCTTGGGGCCGGCCCGACATGGCGCTGTTCCTGTTCACCCGGGCGATCCTGGCGGGCGAGACGATCCAGGTGTTCAACCACGGCAAGATGGTGCGCGACTTCACCTACGTCGACGACATCGCCGCCGGCGTGGTGCACACGCTGGACCGCCCGCCGCAGGCCGACCCCGGCTACGACAAGGTGGTAGCCGACACCGCCAGCAGCTGGGCGCCGTACCGGGTCTTCAACATCGGCAACCACGACCCGGTGCCGCTGCTGGACTTTATCGCCGCGATCGAGCGCCACACGGGCAAGACGGCGCAGAAGCTGCTGATGGACATCCAGCCGGGCGATGTGCCGGCCACCTATGCCGATGTCTCTGCGCTGCAAGCCTGGACCGGCTTCCGCCCCGCCACGTCGATCGACGAGGGCGTGGGCCGCTTCATGGCCTGGTACCGGGCTTACTACAAGGTCTGAGCCGTCAGCGGCCGGTGCCGGCAGCGTAGAAGTGCGGGTTTTCGAACCCGGGCTTGCCGTAGCCCAGCGGTGCACTGCCGTCGATCAACCACACCTGCCCGCCGGCAGCGGCCAGCACGGCGTGGCCGGCAGCGATGTCCCATTCCATGGTGCGGCCATGGCGGGGGTACAGATCGGCAGCGCCTTCGGCCAGCAGGCACAGCTTGAGCGACGAGCCCGCATTGGCCAGCTGCGCCACCCGGCGGCCGGCAAGAAATGCGTCCAGCGCCGCGGCATCACCATGCGACCGGCTGGCCACCACGGTCAGGCCGTCTGCCGGCACGGCGCGGCAGTGGATCGGCCGCCGGCCATGTGCATCCTCGACCCAGGCGCCCTGGCCCACCACGCCGGCAAACAGCCGGCCGGCGGGCCCGCCCACCGCTGGCGCCAGCACCACGCCGGCCACCGGGCGGCCCTGGTCGATCAACGCGATGTTGACGGTGAACTCGCCATTGCGGTGGATGAACTCGCGCGTGCCGTCGAGCGGGTCGACCAGCCAGAAGCGGCCGCCCGACACATCGGGGGTGCGGCCGGCGGCCACCGATTCTTCCGCCACCACCGGAATGTCAGGGGCCAGCCGGGCCAGGCCGGCGAGGATGACGGCCTCGGCGCGCTCATCGGCTTCGGTGACTGGCGAGGCATCGTTCTTGCCGCGCACGGTGAAATCCGTGGCGTAGACGGCCATCACCACATCACCAGCCTGGCGGGCCAAAGCGGCCAGGGCTTCGAAAGACTCAGCACTGATCATGGGTGGGGCTGCAATGGAGTTATGGGTGAGTTCTGGCAACATCAGCGCCTTCTCGAAGACGCGCCGAAGCGCCGAATTGTGGCGGACACCGCCAGCGCAACGCGGCGCCCAATCGCCATGCGATCTGACCGCCGTCACACGCCACCCCCAGCCCGATGCCCATGACTTCTGCCACGCCCGCCCGGTTGACCCACCTGCAACGCCTGGAGGCAGAGAGCATCCATATCCTTCGTGAGGTGGTTGCCGAGTGCGACAAGCCGGTGATGCTGTACTCGATCGGCAAGGACTCGGCCACGATGCTGCACCTGGCGCGCAAGGCCTTCTACCCGGCGCCACCGCCCTTCCCGTTGCTGCATGTCGACACCACGTGGAAGTTCCGCGCCATGTACGCGATGCGCGAACGCATGGCCACCGAGATGGGCATGCCGCTGCTGGTGTGGCAGAACCCGGAAGCCAAGGCCATGGGCATCAACCCCTTCGACCATGGCAGCCAGATCCACACCGACATGTGGAAGACGCAGGGCCTGAAGCAGGCGCTCGACCACCACGGATTCGACGCCGCCTTTGGCGGTGCCCGCCGCGACGAGGAAAAAAGCCGGGCCAAGGAGCGCATCTTCAGCTTCCGCAGCGACCAGCACCGCTGGGACCCGAAGGCCCAGCGGCCCGAGTTGTGGAGCCTGTACAACGCCCGCAAGCGCACCGGCGAGTCGATCCGCGTGTTCCCGATCAGCAACTGGACCGAACTGGACATCTGGCAATACATCCAGCTGGAGGACATCCCCATCGTGCCGCTGTACCTTGCCGCCGAGCGCCCGGTGGTCGAGCGCAACGGCACGCTGCTGATGGTTGACGACGACCGCTTCCGGCTGGAGCCCGGTGAGGTGCCGGTGATGCGCAAGGTGCGCTTCCGCACGCTGGGCTGCTACCCGCTGAGTGGTGCCGTCGAGAGCGAGGCCGACACCCTGCCGGCCATCATCCAGGAGATGCTGCTGGCCCGCACCAGCGAGCGCCAGGGCCGCATGATCGACCACGACCAGTCGGCCTCGATGGAGAAAAAGAAGCAAGAAGGGTACTTCTGATGTCACATGTCTCAGAACTCATTGCCACCGACATCGGCGCCTACCTGCAGCAGCATGCGCACAAAAGCCTGCTGCGCTTCATCACCTGCGGCAGCGTGGACGATGGCAAGAGCACGCTGATCGGCCGCCTGCTGTATGACGCCAAGATGCTGTTCGAGGACCAGCTCGCGGCGATCGAGGCTGACAGCCGGAAGTGGGGCACGCAGGGCGGCGACATCGACTTTGCGCTGCTCGTCGACGGCCTGGCGGCCGAGCGCGAGCAGGGCATCACCATCGACGTGGCCTACCGCTACTTCAGCACCGAGCGGCGCAAGTTCATCGTGGCCGACACCCCCGGCCACGAGCAATACACCCGCAACATGGTCACCGGCGCGTCCACCGCCGATGTGGCGGTGATCCTGATCGACGCCCGCAAGGGCGTGCTGACGCAAACCCGCCGCCACAGCTACCTGGTCAGCCTGATCGGCATCCGGCGGGTGGTGCTGGCGATCAACAAGATGGACCTGGTCGGCTACAGCCAAGCCACCTTCGAGCGCATCGTCGACGACTACCGGGCCTTCGCCCGGCAGATCGGACTGGAGGGCATCACCGCGATCCCGCTGTCGGCGCTCAAGGGCGACAACATGCTGCAGCCCAGCCACCAGACACCCTGGTTCCGCGGGCCCACGCTGATGGGCTGGCTGGAGACCGTGGAAGTGGATGAAGGCCGCCTGCAACAAGGCCCGCTGCGCCTGCCGGTGCAGTGGGTGAATCGGCCCGATCTGGACTTTCGCGGCTTTGCCGGTCGTCTGGCAGGCGGCCAGGTGCGGCCAGGCGACCGGGTGCGCATCCAGCCATCGGGCCGCGAGAGCACGGTGGCGCGCATCGTCACGGCCGAGGGCGACCTGCCGCTGGCGGTGGCCGGCCAGTCTGTCACCCTGACCCTGGCCGATGAAGTGGACGTGTCGCGCGGCGACGTGATCAGCGGCGCCGATGGGCCGGCCGAGGTGGCCGACCAGTTCGAGGCCACACTGGTGTGGATGGCCGACGCGCCGATGTACCCGGGCCGGCCCTATCTGATGAAGATCGGCGCGCGCACGGTGAACGCCACCATCACGGAGCCGAAGTACCGGGTCAATGTCAACACGATGGAGCATCTGGCAGCCAAGCAACTGGCGCTCAACGAGATCGGCGAGGTCAACCTGGCGCTGGACCGGCCGATCGCGTTCGACCCCTATGCCGACAACCGCGAAATGGGTGGCTTCATCCTGATCGACCGGCTCAGCCATGCCACCGTGGGCGCAGGCATGTTGCGCTTTGCGCTGCGCCGGTCGCACAACATCCATCTGCAGCATGTCGATGTGGACAAGGCAGCCCGCGCCACCCAGAAGGGTCAGCGCCCGGGCGTGGTGTGGTTCACCGGGCTGTCTGGCGCCGGCAAGAGCACCATCGCCAACCTGGTGGAGAAGCGCCTGCATGCGATGGGGCACCACACCTACCTGCTCGATGGCGACAACGTGCGCCACGGCTTGTGCAAGGACCTGGGCTTCACCGAGGCCGACCGGGTCGAAAACATCCGCCGCGTGGCCGAACTGGCGCGGCTGATGGTCGATGCCGGGCTGATCGTGATCACCGCCTTCATCTCACCGTTCCGGGCCGAGCGCGCCATGGCACGTGGCCTGGTGGCGGATGGCGAGTTCATCGAGGTGTTCGTGGACACACCGCTGGATGTGGCCGAGCAGCGTGACGTGAAGGGCCTGTACAAGAAGGCGCGGCGCGGCGAGTTGAAGAACTTCACCGGCATCGATTCGCCCTATGAAGCCCCGCAGATGCCGGAACTCCGTGTCAACACCAGCACCGGCTCTGCCGACGAAGCGGCTGACGTGGTGGTGGCCAGGCTGCGGGAACTCGGGTTGATCGCATAGTGCCCAGGTTCCCTGCACACAGGCAGACATGACCTGGCAGCAAGCGGCCGTGGCGGCCGGCCTGGTGGCGCTGGTTGTCTTGCTGGTGCGTGGACGCCAGGCGCCGGCGGCGGTGTTCGCCGGCGTGGCGTTCGCCTTCATCCTGCTCGACCTGATCAGCCTTGGCGATGCGCTGAAACAAGTGACCAACACCGGCCTGGTCACCGTGGTGGTGCTGCTGCTGCTGAGCGTGGTGCTCGACAAGAGCCGCTTGCTTGAGACCCTGGCGGACAGCCTGGTGCAAGGGTCTTATCGCTGGGGACTGCTCAAGCTGTACGCCGCAACCGCGCTGTACTCTGCCTTCCTGAACAACACGGCGGTGGTGGCGTCCCTGATCGGCCCACTGCGCAACAACCGGCACCACAGCGCCAGCCGGCTGCTGCTGCCGATGTGCTATGCCGCGTCGCTGGGCGGCGTCCTCACGCTGGTGGGGACCAGCACCAACCTGCTGGTCAACAGCTTTCTGGTGGGCCGCGGCATGCCGGGCCTGCACCTGTTCGACCTGCTGCGGGTGGGCCTGGCCGTGGTGCTGGGCTGTGGCGCGCTGATGCTCTTGCTGTACCCGCATCTGCTGGCCGATCGGCCAGCGCAGCGAGACACGCAGAGCGACTACTTCGTTGAGGCCGAGGTGCTGTCCGGCTCGGCCCTGGCCGGGCGCACGGTGGAGGCCAACGGTCTGCGCAACCTGGGCCACCTGTTCCTGACCGAGATCGTCCGCGGCGACCGGCTGATCGCGCCGGTGGAGCCGCACGAGGTGCTGCAGTCTGGCGACCTGCTGGTCTTCGCTGGCGACGTGACCCGGCTGGATTTGCTGACCCGCTTCGAGGGCCTGCAGCCACATGGCCGGCACGCCGACCTGCCGCTGGACAACCTGGTCGAGGTGGTGGTGGCAGCCAACAGCATGCTGGCCCGCCGCACGGTGCGCGAGGCCGACTTCCGCTCGCACTTCGACGCTGCCGTGGTGGCAGTGCGGCGCGGCAGCGAGCGCCTGGGCGGGTCACTGGGCAACACCCGCATTGCAGTGGGCGACACCCTGGTACTGGTGACCGGGCCTGACTTCGAGAAGCGCAACAATCTGGCGCGCAACTTCGTCATCGTCTCGCAGCGGGCGCTGCAGAAGTTCACCGACCCCCGCAAAGCCTGGCTGTCCATGGCCGGCTTCGTTGCGGTGATCGGGTTGTCAGCCTTCGGCGTGGTGGACTTCCTCAAGGGCCTGTTGGTGCTGCTGGCGCTCTTCACTGCCACCGGGCTGACCCGCTGGCAGGAACTGCGGCGCAACATGCCCTACGAGATCATCGTGATCATCGGCGCGGCGCTGATCATCAGCGAGGTGATGATCGACACCGGCACGGCCAAGCTGCTGGCCGGCGCCTTGCTGGGCAGCGCAGCAGCCTGGGGGCCGCATGCGGCGCTGGCGTTGATCCTGTTGATCACCTGGATCCTGACCGAGCTGATGAGCAACAACGCTGCGGCTGCGCTGGCCTTCCCGGTGGCCATCGGCGTGGCCGAGCAACTCGGCCTTGCACCCATGCCATTCGTCATGGCTGTGCTCTACGGCGCCAGTTGCAGTTTCGTCACGCCCTACGGCTACCAGACCAACCTGATGGTGATGTCACCGGGCCGCTACACCCTGGGCGACTATGTCCGCGCCGGCACACCGCTGGCGCTGGTCTACATGGGCATCTGCCTGGTCGCGGTGCCGTTGGTCTTTCCGTTCTGATCAGCCCGTCTGCTGCTGTGCCCACTGCGTGGACAGCAGCTTGCGGTCGATCTTGCCGTTGGGGTTGCGCGACAGCGGGCCAGACACCACCTGCACGCCGTGCGGCACCATGTAGGCGGGCATGCACTGCTTGCAGGCGGCCAGCAGGGCGGGCACATCCACGGCATCTGCGCCTGCCGGCGGCGTGGCGATCACCTGGATGGCCTGACCCAGGGTGGCATGGTCGACGCCGAAGGCGGCACATTCGCCCAGCAGCCGGGTGGCGTAGAGCACCTCTTCCACCTCGGTGGGGCTGACCCTGTAGCCCGAGGTCTTCATCATCTCGTCGCGGCGGCCGATGAAGTACAAGAAGCCTTCGGCATCCTTGCGGACGGTGTCACCGGAGAACACCGCGTACTCGGGCAGCTGCAGGCCGGACTCACGCCCACCCACGCCGGCAGGCAGCAACTTGTAGCGCTCGGCGGTCTTCTCGGCGTCGTTCCAGTAGCCCTGGCCGACCAGTGCGCCGCGGTGCACCAGCTCGCCTGGCTCGTCGGGGCCGCACTCGGTGCCGTCTTCGCGCAGCACCAGGATTTCGGCGTTCGGGATGGCCTTGCCGATGGAATCCGGGCGCCGATCGACCTCGTCAGGCGGCAGGTAAGTGGAGCGAAAGGCCTCGGTCAGGCCATACATCAGGAAGGGCTTGGCCGACGGCGCGCGCTGGCGCAGCAGGTTCAGCGTCTCGCGCGGCATGCGGCCGCCGGTGTTGGCGAAGTAGCGCAGGTTCTGGTCAATCTCGGGCGGCCAGTCGAGCTGGGTGAGCTGGATGTAGAGCGGCGGCACGGCAGTCAGGCCCGTCACCCGGTGCTTGACCATGGCCTTGAGCACGTCACGCGGCAGCAGGTAGTTCAGCAGCACCACCTTGGCGCCGACGTGGAACGCCGTCGTCAACTGGCTGAAACCGGCATCGAAACTCAGCGGCAGCGCGGCCAGCAGGGTGTCGGTGGGGCAGTTGTCGAGGTAGCTGGCCACGCTCTTGGCGCCGGCAACCATGTTGCGGTGGCTGAGCACCACGCCCTTGGGCCGGCCGGTGGAGCCACTGGTGTAGAGGATGGCGGCGATGTCGGTGTCGATGACGCGGTGGGTGGCGCACGGGGGCGCTGCCACGAACTGCGCCCAGTCGAGCAGTGGCCAGGTCTGGTCGATCTCCTGCTCGGCACCATCGGTCAGCACAACGGCGCGCAGGCTCGGGCAGGATGCCAGCACGTCCTTGACTTGTCGAAACCGTTCCGCCGACGTCACCAGCACGCGTACACCACAGTCCTGGATGATGAAGCCCAGCTGCTCGCCCTTGAGCAGCGGATTCATCGGCACGAACACGGCGCCCGCCGCCGTGGCGCCAAAGCTGGCCACCACGGTCTCGCAGCGCTTCTCAAGGTAGATTCCAACGCGCTCGCCACGATGGATTGGCAAGCCCATCAACCCCGCAGCAAAGCCGCTGACCTGGCGGTGCAAATGGGCAAAGTCCAGCGATACGTCACCGTGAGTCAACGCGGTACTGTCCGCATGACGGTCAGCACTGATGGCGATCAAGTGGTGCAACAAGTGCGCGTCGAATGATTGCATGGCGTGTGGGCGACAGGGTCTCTTCAATCGAGGGCAACAGTGACTGTCAGGCAGGCGCGCCGAGTTTCGCAGGCCCTGCGCCAAGGCAGCTGAGAAGTATGCATCGCAAGGTCAGTATTCATGCCATCTGTCGCAGCCCTGTCGCGCTGACAGCGCTAGACTTCAAAGTCTTCGCGCGATTGCGCGGCAATCCCATCAGAACAGTTCCTTACCCATGCCATCAGCGACCCAGGCGCACGTGCTGCGCATCCTTGATGATGTCCTGAGTCTCGGCGGACGGGCAAGCCGGTTCACTGACGACACACCCTTGCTGGGCGCCGTTCCAGAACTGGATTCCATGGCGGTGGTCACACTGATCACTGCGCTGGAGGAGCAACTCGGCATCAGCGTGGACGACGACGAAATCGATGGCGATGTGTTTGCCACAGTGGGCGCGCTCACCCGCTTTGTCGCTGGCAAGTTGGCCTGACACACGGACCGTGCGCCGACGCGCCTTCTTTCTGGAGCGCGGCGACGGCTCTATCCGTGCTGCCTTGCACTGGCAACCGGATCAACAGGCCCGTGCTGCGTTGTTGCTGCTGCAAGGCCTGGCCGAAGAGCAGAACAAGACGCGGCGCGCGCTGGCCCAGGCTTGCCTGGCCATGGCTGATGCGGGTTATGCGGTCCTGACGCTCGACCTGCACGGATGCGGTGACAGCGACGGCGATTTCGCGGACGCGCGGTGGGCCGGGTGGCTTGCGGATGCCCAGGCCGCGCTTGCCTGGCTGGCGACCGAGCATGCCGGCATCCCTTTGCTGGCCTGGGGCGTGCGGGGTGGTGCGCTGCTGGGCAGCCCACTGGCCGCGTTGGGCGCCCTGCAAGGCCAGCTCTGGTGGCAGCCGACTACCCAGGGCAAGAGTGTGGTCCAGCAGTGGTTGCGCACGGCCGCGGCAGCCACGTTGACGGGTGCGCCAGCAGGCTTGTCACCGGCAGACTTGCGGCGACAGCTGGCCGAAGGCCAGGTGCTGGAGCTGTCGGGTTATGCCGTGCATCCCGACCTGGCAGGACCGATGGAACACGCACAACTGGCCAAGCCCAGCGTGCCGACACTGTGGCTGGAGTCAAGCAGCCAGACACCGCCCGTCCTGTTGCCAGGGTCCACCCGGTTGCTGGCGGCATGGCCTGAGTCCTTGGTTTCGGCCATGGCTGTGCAGGACGCAGCTCCCTGGGCAGCCAGCGAGCTGGAAGACGCCCCCCGGATGGTGGAGGCAAGCCTTGCATGGCTTCAACTGCAAAGCCAGCCCTTTCCGGCATGACCACGACGCACCTGCAGTGGCTGGCAATCCAGACGGCCGGCGCCGAGTTGGTCGGGGTTCTTCACCAGCCGTCGGGTCGGCTGCGGTCAGACGTGGGCGTGCTGATCATCGTCGGCGGGCCGCAGTACCGGGTGGGCGCCCATCGCCATTTCGTGCTGCTCGCACGCGCACTGTCCCGGGCCGGTTACCCGACCTTGCGTTTCGACCACAGAGGCGTTGGCGACAGCGTGGGCCCGCTGCCCCGCTTCGAAGCCATCGACGATGACATTGCTGCTGCCATCGACGCATTGGTCAACGCCCACCCAGGGTTGCGGGGTGTGGTGCTTTGGGGGCTGTGCGACGGCGCCAGCGCTGCGCTGTTGTATGCCGAGCGGCGCCGGGACGGGAGGGTCTGCGGTCTCGCGCTGCTGAACCCCTGGGTGCGCTCAGTGCACGGGCAAGCCCGCGCCCAGGTACGCCACTACTACATCGATCGATTGCGAAGCCCGGACTTCTGGCGCAAGACATTGGGGGGCGGTGTCGGGCTCGGTGCGCTGCAGGGATGGTGGCGTGCCTGGCGGCAATCGCGGGCCAAGCATCCGGTCGCCGGCAAAGCAGCCCAGATCGACATGCCATTCCAGGTGGTGATGGCGCGCGCTTGGCAGCGCTTCCAGGGGCCTGTGCTGTTGCAGCTGAGTGGTCAGGACCACACGGCACGGGAGTTCGAGGCTGTTGCGGACAGCTTTCCTGCCTGGAATGGCTGGCAGCTGAGGCCACAAACTGTGCTGCAGGCCTTTGCGCAGGCCGATCACACATTCTCTGCATCGGCGCAGCAGGAAGCGGGCACCCGGGGCTTGCTGGACTGGCTGGCGCAGCATTGGCCTGCGCGATGAGCAAGTTGCCGCCTTCCAATGCACCATCTGCTGTGGGTTGGCTGGCCCGGCCACAGGCCGGCTGGCACGCCTTGCGGCGCCAGTTCGACAGGCAGACGGCGCTGCTGTATGCAGCACACAGGCTTCTCGGGGTGATGTCGGGCGGCCGGGTTCAGATCGTGCCGTATGCGCTGTTCGCGCAGCCGCTTGCGAGCCCGGCCCTGCACGGCCTGAAGCCGGACGAGAAGACCGTGGTTAGGCTTTGCCTTGCCGACGATCCCCTGGTCCGGGCGTTTCCTCGGCCGGGCGCGGTGCTGGCAGACCGCTGGCGGGCCGGCGCGCTGTGCTTCTCGGCAACCGTCAAGGACGACTTTGCTGGTCACATCTGGATCTCCGAGAACTTCCATGATGAAGACGAGGTGCGTTGCCGCTTCCATCTTCCTGCGGATGGGGTCTGGGACTTCGACGTGTTTGTTGTGCCGCGCATGCGCCTCGGGCGCACGATGGCACGCCTTTGGGCAGGCGTTGGCGCGCACTTGTGCAGCAAGGGCCACCGTTGGTCCTACAGTCGCATTTCCCGATTCAACAACGCCTCGTTGCAAGCCCACGAACGACTTGGTGCGAGAGAAGTGGCGCGTGCCACGTTCATCAAGCTGGGTGCGCTGCAGCTGGCCTGGTTGCCTGGCCATTGGTGGCCCACCGCAGGCTGGCGCTCCCGGCCGGTCATACACCTGCAATCGCCTGGGGAGTCTTGAGATGCGTGTCGGATTTTGCAGATTGATGGCTGGAGCAGGTCTGCTGGCAGCACTGGCCGTACAGGCACAAGGCGAAGCAAACTGCGGCAGCCTGGCAACCACCACCGGGGGACCCTGGGACTACCGGGTCGAACGCGGCGCCAACCTCGATCTTGTGGAGCGGCATCACTTCACGCGGCCGGTGCAGCAATTGCTGTCGGGGCAGACCACGACGCGCGAGAACCTTGCTGCAGACATCGCCTACACCCTGCGTGCCTTCCCCAACCACCACCGTGCATTGGACGCCATGACCCGGCTGGCGCGCGAGCGCAAGACCGCGCAGCCCCCCGGTTCCGAGCACACGCTGGACTGCTGGTATGAACGTGCGCTGCGATTCCGCAAAGACGACACGGTGGTGCGCGCGATGTACGCCCTCTACCTGGGCCAGTCTGGTCGCCGGGATCTGGCACTGACCCACCTCGAGCAGGCGCTTCAGTTCGCTGCGGACAATGCGATTTCCATCTACAACATCGGGCTGGCCCTGTTTGAGGTCCAGGCGTTCGACCGTGCTGTCTATGCAGCACATCGGGCCGCTGAACTCGGAAACCCACGTACCGGCCTCGCGGACAAGCTCAAAAAGGGGGGCCACTGGCGTGAGCCCGTGCCTTCGCAAGCTGCCTCTGCGGCATCCTCCTGACACCAGGATGCGCCAGGTCTCTGTGGTCATACCGGCCTACAACGCCGCCCGGACCTTGCGCGCGACCCTGGACTCCGTTCGGGCTCAAGGCCCGTTGGTTGCAGAGGTGGTGGTGGTGGATGACGGCTCGACCGACGACACCGCCGCAGTCGTGGCCGAACATGACCCCCAGGCCCGCCTCGTCCGGCAAGCCAACGCGGGTGTCGCTGCAGCCCGCAACCTGGGCGTGTCGGTGGCCCGCGGCGACTGGGTGGCCTTCCTGGACGCAGACGACCTGTGGCTGCCTGGCAAGCTCGCTGCCCAACTCAAGGCATTGGCGCAGGCACCCACGGCGCGGCTGGCCTGCACCGCCTGGGCCGTCTGGCCCAGCGAAGCAGAACTGCCGTCGGCAGCGTGGCTGGACGACCTGTCGCACCGGGCCGATGACGCCGGCCAATGGGTGGGCCCGTCAGGCTGGATCTACCCCGAGTTGCTGCTGGGCAGCGAGGTCTGGACATCGACGGTGATGATGGAGCGTGCGCTGTTCCTGGAGTTGGGCGGCTTCGATGGCAGCTTGCGCATCGGTGAGGACTACGACCTGTGGTTGCGGGCCTCCCGGATCACACCGGTGCAGCACCTGCCCAGGCCATGGGCCCTTTACAGATCCCATGCCAGCAGCCTGACACGGCGGGCGCCGGAACGCAACTTCCAGGGCGAGGTGCTTCAAGGCGCGCTGCAGCGTTGGGGACTGACGGGGCCCGATGGTCGCAAGGCGGATCCCCGTGCGGTGCGGCGCGCACTGGCCAGGACCTGGCTGGACTACGCCGAAGGCAATCTGCAGGCTGGCCAGGCCGACGCCTGCAGCCTGGGCTGCCAACAAGCGCTGCGACAGACCCCCTTCAGCATCAAGGCCTGGCGCCTGCTGCTTCGCAGCAAAATCCGATGGAGCCCGCGGTGAACGTTGCCGCCAACGTCGCCAGGGGCGCGGTCTGGATGATCTCCCTGCGGCTGCTGGAGCGCAGCATCGGGTTTGTCTCGACGCTGATCCTGGCGCGGCTGCTCATGCCCGAGGACTTCGGCCTGGTGGCCATGGCGATGACCGTCTTCGCCTTTGTCGAACTGGCGGGGCAGTTCGGCTTCGACCTCGCGTTGATCCGCGACCGCAAGGCTGAACGCGTCCACTATGACAGTGCATGGTCGCTCCAGGTGGCGTCTGGCGTGGTGATGTGTGCGGCACTGGCGCTGCTGGCCGCACCGATGTCGCACTATTTCGCCGAGCCGCGCCTCGTTCCGGTGCTGTTGGTGCTGGCTGGTGTGGCGCTGGCCCAGAGCTTCGAGAACATCGGCACAGTGAACTTCCGCAAGGAGTTCGCTTTCGCCAAGGACTTCCAGTTGATGCTGGGCAAGAAGCTGGTGGCCTTTGTCGTCACCATTGCGCTTGCCGTGGCCACGCAGTCGTACTGGGCCCTGCTGGGCGGCATCGTGGCCTCGCGGCTGAGCGGGCTGGCCCTGAGTTACCTGATGAGCAGTTACCGGCCCCGATTCGACTTCCGGGAATGCCGCGCGCTGCTGCGGTTCTCCCGCTGGATCGTGCTGAGGAGCCTTGTCGACTACCTGATCGAACGCGGGCCGGACCTGATCATCGGCCGCATGCTCAATGTCAGCACCCTGGGGTTCTACCGCGTCAGCCGGGAGATCGCCACGCTGCCGACAACCGAACTGATTTTCCCGGTCATGCGTGCCGTCTTTCCCGGCTATGCCGCAGTGGCAGCGGACCGCCAGCGCCTGGCCGATGCCTTTCTACAGGTGCAATCCTTCATTGTCTATTTGGCGCTGCCGGTCGGCATTGGCCTGGTGCTGCTCGCCGAACCGGTCGTGGGGTTGCTGCTCGGCGCCAAATGGGCCGACGTGGTGCCGCTGGTCCAGATCCTGGGCGTGTACGGCGCCATCACTGTGTTCCAGGCAACCAACCTGTCGATCTTCAACGTGCTGGGGCGACCGCAATGGGGTGCGGGCTTGAAGGCGCTGGAGGCACTGCTGCTGTTGCCGGCCGTGTATTGGGCTGTGGCCAACCAGCATGGCATCTCTGGCGCGGCATGGGCCATCGTGCTGGCCCAGCTTGCAGTCATCCCGCTGGGCATGGCCTTGATCAGCCGCTTGCTGCAGATCGGCTTCAGGCGTCGGCTGGCGGTGAGCTGGCGTCCGCTGGTCGGCACCCTGGCCATGGGTGCAGCACTGCTGGCACTGCGACACCTGCTCGGTGCGCCGCAGGGCGCGCTGGCCTGCGGCGTCCAACTGGCCAGCGGCATCGCCGTGGGCGCCAGCGTCTACTTGATCTCCACCTTTGGCCTGTGGCGCATCAGCGGGACGCCCAACGGTGCCGAGTCCCGCATCGCCCATGTCGTCCGCAGCCGACTGCTGCCGACCTGAAGACCCGACACCTCATGAAGCTCTTTTACTTCCAGGACCCGCAAGGCAATTTCGGCGACGATCTGAATCCGTGGTTGTGGCCCCGTCTGGCACCCACGCTGTTCGACGACGATGAGGGCGAGATCTTCGTCGGCATCGGCACCCTGCTGAACCACCGCCTGCCCAGTGCACCGCACAAGCACGTGTTCGCCAGCGGCTATGGCTATGGCGAGAAGCCGGTGGTCGATGCGCGGTGGACCATCCATGCCGTGCGTGGCCCGCACACCGCGCAGGCGCTGGGCATCCCCGCCGACCGGGCGGTCAGCGACGGCGCCTTGCTGCTGCGCCGCGTCGTGCCATGGCGCGGGGGCGATCCAGACGGGCCGGTGGGCTTTTTGCCGACTGGCCAGACCATGGAGAGCCACGACTGGACGCCGTTGTGCAGCCAGGTCGGCTTGCGGTTCATCAGCACCCGCTGGCCGGTCGAACGCACCCTGGCCGAGATGGCCGGGTGCCGCATGGTGCTGTGCGAGGCCATGCATGGCGCCATCGTCGCCGACAGCTTGCGCCTGCCCTGGCTGCCCATCCGCTGCAACAGCGACGTGCTGGCCGCCAAGTGGCAAGACTGGCTGGCAACAGTCGGCCTGACTTACCAGCCCATCACCCTGCCCACGCTGTACGGGGCCGAAGGCGACTGGTTGCAGCGCGGCAAGCAGGCGGTCAAGCGGGGCTTGATGCAACTCGGTGCAGGTACGGGCTGGACCCCCCCGCCGCCGCCGCCAAGCTCTGCGGCCGAGGTACAACGTGCGCTCGTGGCCCTGGACGCCGCAAGCCGGCAGGCGCCGACGCTCAGCAACGACGCCCTGGTCAGCGCGAACACCGACATGCTGAGCGAACGGCTGGAGCGCCTGGTCCAGGCCAGGCGCCGCCCGTCATGAAGGTCGCCCTGCTGTGCTCGGGCCTGGGCCATGTTCTGCGTGGACACGAGACCTTTGCCCGGCAGCTGGTGCAGATGCTGGCCGACCGGATCGACCTGACGCTGTTCAAGGGCGGCGGCGAGAGCAGCCCCGGGGAACTGGTCATCCCCAACATCCCACGGGATTCTCCATTGCTGGCGCGCGTTCATCCGAAGGCCAATCCGAAGTGGGCCGCCAGCGTGGCCGACCAGGAGCGCCATCGCATCGAAAGCGAGACCTTCGCCTATGCCGCGCTGGCGCCGTTGATGGCCGGTGGCTACGATGTCGTGCACTGCCTGGAGCGCGAGGTCTGCACTGTGCTGCACCGCGAGCGCCACCTGTTTGCACGGCCGCCGCGCCTGCTGTTCTCGAATGGCGGCGCCATTCCGGACCACGAGCTGCCACCATGTGACGCGGTGCAGGAGCACACACCCTACAACGCACGCTTTTCAGCACGCAACAAGGCGGTCGTGATTCCGCATGGCGTCGATCTGACGCTGTTCCGACCCGATGCCGCCCCCCTGCCCCGCGAGCGTCTGGGCATCGCCCCGGGCCGGCGGGTGGCCATCAGCGTGGGCACCATCTGCCGCCACCACAAGCGCATGGACCATGTCATCGAGGCCTTTGCCGCGTTGCCGGAGTGGCACTTGATGATCGTCGGCCAAGAGTCCCCGGAGGCAGACGAGATCCGCGCCCTGGGCCGTGCCCGCCTGGGCGACCGGGTCAGCTTTCACCGCGCGCTGCACCCTGACCTGCCCCAGTACTATGCGGCAGCCGAAGCGTTTGTGCTTGGCTCCATGTTCGAGACTTTCGGCATCGTCTACCTGGAAGCCATGGCCATGGCGCTGCCGGTGTTCTGTACCACCCACCCGAACCAACGCAGCATCGTCGCTGACGGCGGCATCTATGTCGACATGCGCGTGCCTGCGGCCCTGGTGGCGGCCATCCGCCAGCACAGCCCGGAATCGTTGGCTGCAACGGGCCGCCGCGGCCGACAGGTGGTCGAGCGGGGCTTCGACCAATCGACACTATATGAACGCTATGTCGAGCTCTACAGCCGCCTGGCACACATGCCCCCGCAAGTCCCGCAGTGGACTGCATCCGATCAATGGCGCGCCCGGCTGCGCAACCTGAAGCGACGGCTGAACGACCGCGTGCGTGGCCGTGCCGAATCCAACTGACACCATGACCGACGAAGATCTGCAGTGCTGGGGCGACCCGGACTTCGGCGCAACGCCCTGGGCTGCGCTGGCGCGTGATGGCGGTGCGGCAGTGGCCTGGCGCGCCGCACTTGCAGGGCGCCCGGCTGAAGCATTGGCCCAAATCGGTGGCATGTGGGCAGTGGCCTGGACTGCCGAGGACGGCCGGGTGCTGCTCGCCGTCGACCGCTTTGCCCGCCACAACCTGTGCTGGCGCCTGCAGGACGGTCAGCTGCGCCATGCACCGCGCGCCGACACGCTGGCTGACGCCCAGACGCCGGTGGCCGCGCAGGCGGTGTATGACTACCTGTTCTTCCATGCCATTCCGGCGCCCGACACCGTGTTTGCCGGCATCCATCGCCTGCCGGCTGGCCACTGGCTGCAGTTTCAGGACGGTCGCGCCGAGGTGGCACCTTACTGGGTGCCGCGCTTCGCTGATCACCGCGAAGAACCACTGCAGGCACTGAAGGACGAGTTCATGGCCCTGGTGCAGCAGGGCGTTGCGCGGCAACTGGGTGCCTCTCCCCCGGCCTGTTACCTCAGCGGCGGCACCGACAGCTCCACCATCGCGGGCATGGTGCAGCGCATCACCGGCCGAGGGGCACAGGCGTATTCAATCGGTTTCGAGGCGCAGGGCTATGACGAGATGGCGTATGCCCGCATCGCTGCCAAAGCCTTTGGTGCCGACCACCGCGCCTACTACGTGACGCCCGACGATCTGGTGCGCAGCATCCCCACAGTGGCTGCCCACTTCGACCAGCCATTCGGCAACTCGTCGGCACTGCCTGCCTTTCTCTGCGCGCAACGCGCGCAGCAAGACGGTGTTGCCAAACTGCTGGCAGGCGATGGTGGCGATGAGCTCTTCGGCGGCAATGCGCGCTATGCGAAGCAACGCCTTTTCGGGGCCTACCAGTTGCTGCCGGGGCCGTTGCGCCACCAAATGCTGGAACCGTTGCTCGACAGCCGTGCCGGCCGCCTGCCTTTGCTGCGCAAGGTGGCCAGCTATGCGCAGCAGGCGCGCGTGCCGATGCCCGAGCGCTTGAACATGTACAACCTGTTGCTCAGGCTGGGCACGCACGATGTGTTGACGCCGGGCTTCCTGGCACAGATCGACATTGGCGCGCCGGTGCGATTGCAGAAATCGGTCTGGGATCTTGCAGACACGGGCAGCGAGCTCAATCGCACCCTGGCGTTCGACTGGCGGTTCACGCTGGCGGACAGCGATCTGCCCAAGGTGGTCATGAGCGCCGAACTGGCCCAGGTGGCCGTCGGCTTCCCGCTGCTGGACACGGACCTGCTCAACTTTTCGCTGCGGCTTGCGCCCGGGCTGAAGCTGCGCGGCCAGAAACTGCGGTGGTTCTTCAAGGAGGCCTTGCGCGGCTTCCTGCCCGATGCGATTCTGACCAAGAGCAAACACGGCTTCGGGCTGCCGTTTGGTGTCTGGGCCATCCAGCACCCGGCACTGCAGGCGATGTCGGTCGATGCCTTGAACAGCCTGGCGCAGCGGGGCATCGTGCAACCAGATTTCATCACTGCGCTAACCCGGCAGCATGTGCACGCACACCCAGGTTATTACGGAGAAATGATCTGGATTCTGATGATGCTGGAGCAGTGGCTTCAACACCACGCACCCGATACGCGCTGGTAACGCCTACTTTGTTTCATGTCACCCCCTTGGTCAGGGGCCACTTGATGGCTCCTGGACAGCGGCGAGCTTCAGTAAGATTCGAAGCAATGAAAGGCATGACAACCATGATCAAACCGACTCACGCACTGCGTAGCACTTCGATTCGGGCATGGGCCATGCTCGCCGCCCTCACCGTTGGGGCATCGAGCCAGGCAACCGAACTCAGTCGCCTCACGTCGTTGCTGGATGCAACGCCCGTGTACGGCTGGACAAAGGTCAACACCAACACCTTCTCAGACGCCTTCTTGCCCACCGGCCCCTTGCGGCCCGATGGTCCTCCTGGCGCGGTGGTCTCGGCCTGGAGTTCTGCCGCCTGGGACAGCAAGCGGGGTGACCTGCTGATCTATGGCGGGGGCCATGCCAACTACGCCGGCAACGAGTTGTATGTCCTGGATGGAGAGACCGGCCGATGGAGCCGCGGCTCGCTGCCAAGCCGTATCGCGCCGGGCACCTTGTTCGTTGTCGATGGCGCAGCCCCGCAGGCGGCGCACACCTACGACAACAACCTCTACCTGCCGATCAATGACAGGTTCATCACTTTCGGAGGAGCGGCCTACAACAGTGGCGCCAACATGCAAAGCGCCGCCGGCCGCACGGGGCCTTGGCTGTGGGACCCCATGAAAGCAAATCCCAATCTGGTGGGTGGGACGACAGGCTCCGGCTATTCGCCAACAGCTGCGGGCGGCAACATGTGGTCCAACCGGTTCAACACCGGTTCTGGGCCGCAACCCGCAAGCTATGTGGACTCCGCCACTGGATACCGCAGCGAGAACGGCAAGGATGTCGTCTACATCAGCAGCCCGAATGCGGGCGGCTTCGTCTCCCTGTACCGGTATGAACTGGGCAAGCTGTCTGCTGGCGAAACCGACACCTGGCAAGTCGTCGGGTCGATGACCAGTGGAAACTTCACCTTCCAACACACGGCAACCGTCGATCCGCTGAACGGCTTGTACCTCGCCACCGTCATTGACGGTAGTGGCGCTGCCCGCGGTTCCGACCTGTCGGTCTGGAATCTTGCCAACAACAATGCTGCAGCACCGGGCGCAAACGGTGATGTGGCCGTCCGGCTCGTGTTTGCCGATGGCACGCCGTTCGTGATGAGCAAGTTCTACGGCATGGACGCCAACACCGAAGATGGATCCATCTTCCTGTGGAACCAAAAGGATGGTGGGACGGTTTACCGTACCCAGGCGACCTTCGACATGGGTGGCAATCTCGAAACCACCTGGGTGGTCGATGTCATTGGCAGCACCACTGACGCGCAGCCGAGGGCAACCCAGCCCAACAATGGCGGCGTTCTTGGCAAGTGGGACTATGTTGCAGAACTGAATGCATTCGTCGCCTTGGAGACCTATTTTCCGCTGTTGGGCAGTGGGTTCGGTCCGGGCACCGGGGACGCGCCTGCCTGGATGTTCAAAGTGGCTGACATCACCAATCCGGTACCCGAGCCGGCGGCTGGCCTGCTTCTGGTCCTGGGGTTGGGCTTTGTCGTTTCCATCAGGAATCGTCGCACACGGGCCTGATGTCTTCGGGCCGTTGCGAGGCGCTGGTGAGCGCTCCGCCGCACTTGGCCGGAAAGTTGACTGGGCCCGAGTCGGTCAGCGTGAGTTGACTGACCCCGCAAACCTGCTGCGCAAGAGGTTGTGCACCAGGCGCAACATGAAACGTCGGGGATCCGCATCCCAGGGGGTAAACCGGGGGATGAGCAGAAGGTCCGTTTGGCCATCTGCCGCTCCTGGCTCAGTGGTGACTGCGGCGTCAAAACCAAGCGGGCGCAGCACATCCACCGTACGTGGACTGACATCCTGGCCAAGCCGGCCGTTCGGATAGGCGAACAGCGTCACCGGCGCACCCAGCATGGCTTGCAGAGTCTGCCTGCTCTGCGCGATTTGATAGGCCGCCTCGGCGGCATCCAGTTCGGCCAGGATCGGGTGATCGACCGTGTGCGCGCCGATTTGCATGCCCGAAGCATGCAACGCCCGAACTTGTTCCCACGTCATCATCAGATCGGTCGGCATGGTGACGCCAGCAGCGGCGGCGATGGCATCACATCGTTCGAGTCGTTCGGCTGGTTGCCGGTACTTGATCGCTGCAATCAAGGATTCGATCGCCCGACGCTGGCTGTCGATATCGCCCATCCGGTGCAACCCCAGCCCCTGCGGGCGCAGGTCGAGTTCGGCGGACTTGCATCGGCGCACAGACTCGATGATGCGGTCGTTCCACATGCAGCCCCCGCCCATGAACCCGGTGGCAACGAAGAATGTGGCTGTCAGCCCATGTCGACGCAGAACAGGCAATGCCTGGTCATGGTTGTCGGCGTAACCGTCGTCAAAGGTGATGGCGAGCGCACGCGCTGGCAGTCGCTGGTCGCGCAGGGCTGCAACGGCGGTATCGAGTGGCATCACGTGCGCGCAGTGCTTCAACATCGCGCACAGGCGATCGAACCGTTCGGCATACATCTCGCCAGGAAACAGCGGGTCAGGCTCTGCCGACACACGATGGAAGTTCAGGACCGACAGACGGCGATCCGTGGCATGCCCGCTTGCCAAGCCGAATGCCAGCCGCAGCAGGCGGTTCACCGCGCCAGGCCTTGCAGCCCGGGGACCCGCAACCAGAACGGCCGCACCGGTGTCGGCTCCGTGAGCCAAGCCTTGCGCTTGATCCAGGCCCAGACCAGTACCAGGATCACCAAGGAGTTGTAGGGCAGATCGAAGTACGCGAGGTTGAGAAACGCGCCACCGACGAAGTAACCGAACATGGACACCTGCAGCATGGCGGCGAGGTCGCCACACCACTTCAGCTCAGGCTGTGCGGTGGATGCCCGTCGGATTGCAGTGGCAATGCGCCATGTGGACACCCACATCCCCAGCCAGATGAACAGGCCGATGAACCCGTGGTGGCCAAGAATCTGGAAATAGATGCTGTGCGCCACAGGCGTTCCATATTGCAACTGATAGGGAGAGAAGGTCAGGAACAAGTCTGGCCTTGCCGCATTGAACCCGACGCCGAAAGGATGACTGAATGCCGCGTTCCACGCAGTCCACCACGCGGCGATTCGACCCATCGAGGAGTCGTCGGTGTCGTACTCTTCGATGGTGGACATGCGCGCCGTCCAGTGTTCTGGCATGAATGCCACCAGGCCGATGCCGACAATGCCGAGCAACAGGCCGGTCGACAACCGGCAACCACCGCGCACCCACATCAACACGGTCATGGCGGCGATCGCAACCAGCCCCCCCCGCGAGTGCGATCCCAAAGCAGAAGCCGCCAGCAGCACCATGGACAGCAACAGCAATCTGGAACCGAGCTTGTTCTGGACCTGCATGTGGAAAAACCGCAACAGCGGAATCGTCATGACCAACGCCAGCGCCATGGCGTTGTTCTCCTCGATGAAGCTGCCCGAGGGACCCCAGACACGATAGTTGCCGCCATTGGCGATGGTGAAGATGCCGCCCTTGATGCCAAGCAGCGCCAGCGACCCGGTCACGACCCACGTGACCGCAATGATCTGTTCTTTTGATCGCACGACCATGACCGCCACCAGGACCATCAACAGGATCTTCATGACCTTGTCCCACTGTTCGTAGTCGCCCTGTGGGTCAAGACCCAGGCGCCAGGACAGGGTGATCCACACCATGAACACTCCGAGCCAGATCGACGGCCCGCCGTACTTGAACGGTGAGACCCTGCTCGTTGTCATGAGGATGCCGACCAGCACGCTGGCAGCAGCGATCGCCGCCACCGGAAAGTCGTAGGCGAAACCATAGGTGTACCGGTGCGGATTCATCAGCGACAGCCATGTCCACAGCAGCACGCCGATCCAGGGGCGCCGCAATGCCACGAGCGCCCCGATCAGCACGATGCCGACGACCAGGATGTCACGCATGCTGCACCGGGACGGCAGACTCCGTGACGCGGCTGATCACGTAGCGGAACTTGCCTGAACGCTCTGGCGCAATGGCCGCGACCTGCTCCAGCGTGACCCTGACATCGGCGCCAAGGCGGCGCCTGAATCCGGCAATGATCTGACCTGCTGAATCCCCATGAAAATCGGTGCTCGTCACCAACTGAACATGCGTGTGGTGCAGCGTTTCCTGAACGATCTTGAAAGCCTGGACGCCGGCCAGATCCCGCAGGATGTAGACCAGCGCGAGGCCATGCATCACGGTGCCGTCTGCGGCCACGACGAAGTCGGTGGTGCGGCCCTGGATCTCCTTGAGCATCGGCAGGCCACGGCCACAGGCGCAAGCGGCTGCATCCATCACCGCGACATCACCGGTGCGGTAGCGGATGAACGGGAAATCACGCGTCGCCAGGTGGGTGATGACGATCTCACCGGCAGCACCCATGGGCACCGGCTGGCCGCCCGGGTCCAGCAACTCGACGATGATGTCTTCGGCCGTGATGTGCATGCCGCCACTGGGGCATTCATGGGCGATGAAGCCGGCATCTCGTCCACCGTAGCCATTGGCGACATGGCAGCCGAACACGCGCGCGATGAACGCGCGCTGGTCGTCGTACAGACGCTCGGAGGTGACGAACGCTGTGCGGATGCCGAGATCGTCCATGGCGACGCCCCGACTCTGCGCGTGGCGGGCAATGTGGCTCAAGGCGGAAGGGTAACCAAACAGCATCTGCGGCCGGCGGTTGCGAATGGTTGCGACAAAGCTGTCGAGCTTGGCCTCATTCATTTCGAACGCCGGCAACAACTCGGTACGCAACAGCTTGTCGCGCCAGCGCCGCACACGGTCTTGCGCGCCAAGTTCGATGGGCGAGCCCCAGACCACCAGTTCAGAATCGCCGATATCGACATCCCACCAGCGCGTGGCACGCCACTTCGCAGCGACATCGTGGCTGACCCGCTCCTTGCCGATGAAGAAGATCAGCGGTTCACCCGAAGACCCACCGGTGTTGAAGCGCGACAGGTCACGCGCCTGTTCGTGCTTCATGGCTTCAAGGTTGGCGCGAATCTCGGGCTTGCCCAGCAGCGGCAGGCGCTGCAGGTCTTCCAGCCGGCCCAGGCTGCCCGGGTCAAAGTCGATCTTCCGGAACAGCTGGCGGTAGTAGGGCACGTGTGCACCGACGTGCTGCAGCAAGGCCTTCAGCCGATCGAGCTGCAGAGCTTGCAGGCGCTCGCGCGGCCACCACTGCGTCTGCTCCATCCCTTGACGGATGGCGACCGAAGAGTGCCCCTTGAGCCGTTCATGCAGCGGAAAGATCAGTCGCGAAGCGACGCTGGTGTAGAGGCTGCTCAACGCGCAGCTCCCCGCGCCATCTGCGGCCGGGGCGCACTATGGCGAGCCAAGGCCATGAACTCCTGCGCCAGGTCATCGATGCGCCGGTCCCACACATGCTCTTCTGCATGCTGCCGGATTGCCGCACGGTCCCATGGGTGCCGAAGCGCCGTCGTCAGCGCCTCGGTCAATGCCGGTGCATCGCCGAAGGGCAGCACCGCGCCCAGTTCAGGGCGGCACACCACCTCGGCATTGCCGCCCACGTTGGTGGTGATGACCGGCAGACCGCAGGCCATGGCTTCCAGAAAGACGTTGGCCCAGCCTTCGTTGCGCGTGGACAGCACGAAGACGTCGGCCGCAGACAGCACCTTGCGAAGCTCGTCGGGCGCCAGCTGCCCGGTGAACTTCACACAGTCCTGCAACTGCAGCTCTTGGGCCATCTGCTGCAGTTGCACAGACCAGTCGCCCTCGGGGCTGGAGCCACCCACCACCATGTACTTCAGTGCGGGAAAGCTGCGCAGCAGTTCAGGCAGCACCGCCATCACGCGGTGGAAGCCCTTGCGCTCGACGAGGCCACCCACGGTGATGAGCACAGGGCCTTCAGCCGGCAGCTGCAGCGCAGCGCGGCACTCGGCCTTCGGCAACGGATAGAAGCGTGCGATGTCCACGCCGTTGCCCACCACGCGGGTGCGTGCTGGATCCACGCCCAGTTGCAGGGCCACCTGGCGCAGGCTCTCGGACACCGCGAACACACGGTCCGCGCGCTTCAGGCCGGCGGTCAGCAAGGGGCGCAGCTGGGGGTCCAGCGCATGGCGGCTTTCGGTGCCGCGCAAGGTGATGGTGACGGGCACGCCCAGCCAGCGGCCCAGCAGGCTGGCGGCATGGCCGTCGGGGTAACCGAAGTGGGCATCGATGACGTCCAGACGGCCCTGGCGCTTCAGCCGCCGCAACTGTGGCCAAGCGCCCAGTGCCATGGCCAGCCCGTCCAGCCGGCGCAGCAGCATGGGCACCGAAAAGAAACGCGGAAATCCCACGTCGAAGCCTTGTTGCGACTCTCGGCGGGGCGCCCCGGGGCGCGCCCCAGGGCGCAGCTTGCGCAGCAGGCCCTGGAGGGGAAACCAGGGCACCGGCGAGACCACGCACAGCGGAAAGCGCGCCCCCAGGCGGAACGCGCGCTCGCGCACGAACAAGCCGGCGCCCGGCTGCATCTCATTTGGAAACAGACTGCTCAACACGACGATGTGGGGCGCGCCGTGCGTGCGCTCAGACGCTTGCATGTTGAGTCCGGCCCACCAGCCGCTGGTACACGGCCTGGTAACGCGCCACGCTGCTGCACCAGTTGCGCTCACCTTCCACGAAGGCACGGCCGGCCTGGCGGATCTGCGGCCAGCGGGCACTCTGGCCGATCAGCCCATCGAGCGCAGCCACCAGGCTGTCGACGCTGCCGGCCTTGAACAGCACGCCGGTGTCGCCATCGCGGATGAGTTCCTTGTGGCCGCCCACGTCTGACGCAATGAGCACCCGGCCTTGCGCCATGGCCTCCAGCGGCTTGAGCGGCGTGACGAGCTCGGTCAGCCGCATGCTGTGGCGCGGATAGGCCAGCACGTCGATGAGATCGTAGTAGCGCTGAACTTCCTGGTGCGGCACACGGCCGGTGAAGATCACCTTGTCGGCAATGCCCAGGGTCTGAGCCTGGGCCTTCAATGCAGCGTCCTGCGGGCCACCACCGACCAGCAGCACACGCACATCGGGGCGCAACCTCAGCAGGGGCGGCACGGCCTGCAGCAACAGGTCCAGGCCTTCGTAAGCGTAGAAACTGCCGATGAAGCCGACGACGGTCTTGGCGTCGAGACCGAGCTGGCCCCGCAATGCCAGATCAGGCTGGCCACCGACGTCGAAGGCATCGATGTCGACCGCATTGGGGATGACCGTGACCTTGCCAGCCGGGATGCCGCGCGCCACGATGTCGCTGCGCAGGCCTTCACAGATGGTGAACACATGGTCAGCGTTGCGCAGGGCATGGGTTTCCAGCCGCCGCGTGAGGCGGTAACGCAGGCTGCCTTCGGTGGTGGTGCCATGGTCGACGGCAGCGTCTTCCCAGAAGGCACGCACTTCGTAGACGACCGGGATGCCGAGCTGCTTGCCCACCCGCAGCGCCGGGATGGCATTGAGCACGGGCGAATGCGCGTGCAACACATCGGGCCTGGTCTTTTGCGCCACGTCCAGCAGACGGCGTTCGGTCTGCCGGATGAGGGCCACCTCGCCGAGCCCGGGCAGTTTCACGCCCGGCGCTGCAGGCGCTGTGCGGTGGAAGGTCCAGCCGTCCACCGTCTCCTCCGGCACAAAGGGCGCGGCGTGCTTGGGGCTGGTGAGGTGCACCGTGTCCCAGCCCAGCTTGCGCTGCTCACGCAGGATGGACAGCGTGCGAAAGGTGTAGCCACTGTGCAGCGGGATGGAATGGTCCAGCACATGGAGGATGCGAAGGCTCATCGAGACTGGTCCGGTCGGTCAGGCCGCGATGGCCTGGGCTTGCCCCGCGCGCGCAGCGGCACCTGGCGACGCGTCAACCACCGTGCGCAGGAAGGCTTCGAACATCAGCAACGTCCACAAGGGCGCGCTGTAGTCGCTGGTGCCGGCCTGGTGGGCATCGACCAGGTGTTCGAGGTAGCCACGGTTGAACCATCCGGTGGCCTCCAGGCGCGGGCCCAGCACGGCATCGCGCACACGCTGCCTCAGCGGGCCACGGAACCAGCGCGCCAGCGGCACCGAGAACCCCATCTTCGGGCGGTACAGGATGTCGTTGGACAGGTGCGGCTCCATGGCCTTCTTCAGCAGCACCTTGCCTTCGTTGCCACGCACCTTCAGATGCGGCGGCAGCGTGGCCAGCCACTCGACCAGCGGGTGGTCCATCAGTGGCTCGCGCACCTCCAGGCTGTGGGCCATGCTGGCGCGATCGACCTTGGTGTTGATGTCGCCCACCAGGTAGGTCTTCAGGTCGAGATACTGCACCATGGCCAAGGGGTCATCGGTCTCGGCGTGTGCGGCGTGGAAGTCGAAGACCTCTTTCGCGCTGTAGCCGGCCAGTTCACGCTTGAGCTTGTCGCTGAAGAGCTGCGCACGCATGGGGCCGCGCAGGATGGACACGCTGTGGAAATAGGCCTCGACCGACGTGCGCGCCATGCCTTCAAAGGTGGTCTTGGCGCGGAATATGCGCGGCGCCCAGTCGGCCTTGGGGTACATGCGGCCCAGCAAGCCGAACAGCGGGCGGCGCACACCTTCGGGCAACGCACCGCGCATGCGCTCTTCCATCAGGTGCATGCGGTAGCGGCGGTAGCCGCCGAAGTTCTCGTCGCCACCGTCGCCTGACAGCGCCACCGTGACATGCTTGCGTGCCAGCTGGCACACCCGGTAGGTGGGAATGGCCGAGCTGTCTGCATAGGGCTCGTCATACAGGCGGGCCAGCGTGTCGATGAGGTCGAAGTCGTCGCTCTTGACGATCTCCAGCCGGTGGTGGGTCTGGTAGCGGTCGGCCACGGTCTGTGCGAAGGCAGACTCATTGAACGCCGGGTCGTCGAAGCCGATGGAGCAGGTGTTGACCGGGCCGTCCGATTGGCAGGCCATCATGGCCACCACGGCGCTGCTGTCCACACCGCCAGACAGGAAGGCGCCCAGCGGCACCTCGGCAATCATGCGCAGGCGCACCGATTCCTTCAGACGCATCACCAGTTCATCACAGGCGTCGACTTCGCTGATGGGGTTGTCGCCGGTGAACCGCACATCCCAGTACGGCTGGGCCTTCGGCAGCGGCTGGCCCCGGCATATGGTGAGCGTGTGCCCTGGCGGCAGCTTCTTCGCCTG
The DNA here is from genome assembly GCA_029865965.1 of Aquabacterium sp. Lineage (GTDB taxonomy): Bacteria > Pseudomonadota > Gammaproteobacteria > Burkholderiales > Burkholderiaceae_C > Pseudaquabacterium. The sequence continues at coordinate 46,291 of JARXAJ010000298.1, read as the reverse complement.
CTGGAAGATGGTGCGCGGCTCGGCGATGTAGCCCAGCGCAAAATACTCTTCCACGGCCAGCGGGTCCAGGTCGCGGCGCAGCCCACCATGTGCCAGGAGAGACTTCAGCTCCGACCCGAACAGCAGCGTGCCGTCGGCGAGCAGCGCGTAATGCAAGGGCTTGACGCCCAGGCGATCGCGGGCCATGAACAGCGTCTGCTTGTTGCGGTCCCACAGCGCAAACGCGAACATGCCGCGAAAGCGCTGGACACAGGCCTCGCCCCAGGATTCCCAGGCGTGCACGATGCACTCGGTGTCGCTCTTGGTGTGGAAGACATGGCCCAGGGCCTGCAGTTCAGGGATCAGCGCCTGGTAGTTGTAGATCTCGCCATTGAACACAACGACCACCGACTGGTCTTCGTTGAACAAAGGCTGCTGGCCCGTGGCGATGTCGATGATGGACAAACGACGGTGGCCGAAGCCCAACCCAGGCTCGATATGCAGGCTGCCCTCGTCGGGGCCGCGGTGCGACTGCGCGTTGTTCATCCCGAGCAGCACCGATCGCGAGACTGCGCGTTCGCTGCGGGTATCGAACAGGCCGGTGATTCCGCACATGGTGTCTGTGATCCCTTGGTTTTATCGCTGTGCGGTCGTCGGCCGCCCTAGCAATCGGTCGTACACAGCCTGATAAGTGTCGACCATGGCCTGCATGCTGAAACGGCGGTCAGCCACTGCCCTGCCTGCAAATCCCATGGCCAACGCACCTGCCGGGTCGCTTGCCATGCACACCAGCGCAGCGGCCAGCGCTTCGACATCGGCGGGCGGGACGATCTGCCCAGTGTTGCCGTTGACAACCAGATCGGCGTTGCCGCCAACATCGGTGGCGATCACGGGCAGACCGCTGGCCATGGCTTCGAGAATGGTATTCGAGATGCCTTCGGCCAATGAAGGCAGGGCGAAACAATTCAAGGACCGCATGACATCCGGCACATCGCTGCGCTCACCGGGCAGCCAGGCCAGTTCCGACAGCCCGGCGGCCTTGAGCAAGGCCTGCGATTGGGCGCGCAACGGGCCATCACCAATCATCGCCAGACGCAGACGCGGCTTCAGCGCCGGGGCAAGTTCCAGCGCGCGCACGAAGGCGCGCGCCAGGTGGGTCTGGTCCTTCACTGCGGCCATGCGGCCCACCGTGCCAACCACCCAGAGTGATGGGTCTGCGAAGGGGCTGCCCGACAACGGCACGCGTCCGCTTGGCGATGGCGCGAACCGCCTGGAGTCCACCCCGTTGTAAACCTGGGTCACACGTGGCGCCGCAATCCCGACCTTGTGTTCCAGGTAACCGGCCAGATCCCGCGACAGCGCCATGTAGTGGTGCACAAGCGGGCTGTAGACGCGGCGCACCCACTGCAGGCGGCGGCGGGTGCCATCCAGGTCTTCCATGTCGCGCCCATGTTCACCATGCACCCGCGCAGGCACGCGGCACCAGGCGGCGGGGACCTGCATTTCCAGGGCGGCCAGGTTGCGGGTGTGCACCACGGCGGGCTGGAGCCGGCGGATCAATGCCGTCATGGCAGGCCACAGCCGGGCGCCATGGCCGGGCGGCTTGCGCAGCGAGAATGTCTGGGTGTCGCTGCGCGTGATGCGTTGCGCGAAGGCCGGGTTCACATCGGTCAGGGCCACCACCGCATGCCGGTAGCGGTCTGCCGACATGTGGTTGATCAGGTTGACCACACCGTTCTCCAGGCCACCTGTGTCGAAGCGGTAAACCAGGTGCAGGACCAACGGCGTGTTGGGGTCAGTCATGCGCGAGGTTGCCGTCTCAAGACGCTGCACACCACAGGTTTCCTGCAGGCACCCTGTACATCCGCGCAGGCTCAGGCGCCGCCAGCCGCTGCAGCAGGGGCTCAACCCGCGCGGCCAACGACATCGGGCCCAAACGCACAAGACTGGCGAGACCAGCGGCCACGGTGTTGCCCAGGGCAAGATCGGTTGGCGCCAGAACAGACAGGGGTTGCCAGCACGGTTGGGGACTGTCGATCACACGCGGCCCGGCAAACCAGGCTGCTGTCTGGCGGTCAATCACGGCAATCACCTCTGTTCCAGGCACCAGGCGTCTGCGGTAGGCATCGGGATCGTCAATCGCGTCGCGGAAGCTGACCACCGGCGCCAGGCCCGTTCGCAACTTGTTCTGCACCGAAGCCATTCCTTGCAAGTTGCTGCTGCCCACCAGCAGCACACCAGGGCGGTCTGCCGTTGACAGAAGCGCCGCCTTGCTGTTGGCAGTGAAGCTGCGGTAATCCGCCTGCTGCAACGCAGACAGCAAAAGGCCCAGGCACAAAACCAGCGCCGATGCCCACCAGCGCAGGCGGGGCCGGAAATGTGCAAGGCCGATGGCAGCCATCACCGCCATGGGCGCCAGAAACAGCGAGATGTAGTTCGACTGCTTCATCGTGAACCGCAGCGGTGACAGCGAGACCGGAAACACGCTCAGCACCAGCAGCAGCCCGGCCAGCCAGATCAGCGTGAAGCGCAATGGCGGCAGTGCACTGTGATCGAACCGGCTGGGCATCAGGACGACAAGCGGCACCAGCGCCAACAGTCCCAGCAGACCGACATGGCGAATATCCAGAAAGAGGAACCGCAGATAGAAGAGGGGGCTGTCTTCTCCCCCACCGCCCTGGATGAAGCTGCGCCCGACCTGGCCCGTGACCACTTTGACAGCGTGCAACGGGTCGCCTGCAACTGCCCACATCAACAGCCCATGCAGAATCAGCATCGCGCCCAGCCCTGCCAGGATGACGACGACGCCACTGCCAAACCGCCGGTAATGCCAGAGAAATGGCACGAAGGCCAGGAAGACGACGGCGACAAGTTCCTTGGTCCAGAACACGCCGCCCAGGCACAGTCCGCAGACGGCACACCAGAACAGGCTGCGCCGCGCCAGGGCCGCATCGACGGCCACAAACGATGCAGTGAGGAACATGGCCACCACTGGGTCTGCGTGGATGCGCGTTGCCACGGCAACATGCAACGGCGCGGCACCGAGCAACAGGGCTGCCAACAGTGCCGTCGACCGGCCAAAGTTTTGGCGAACGAACAGGTAGACCAGCGCCACTTCCAGCAGCGAACACGTCAGCGGCCACAGGTTCGCGACAAATCTGCTGTCGCCAAACAGCGCCATGAACATGCCGGCAGGGATGTTGAACCCGTAGCGCAGGGCGCCGTTGTAGTCGGCTGAAGTCCAGACCCCGTTGGCCACCTCCTGTGCACGCTTGACGTAGACAGCGTCGTCGGAGCCGAACTCACCATTGAAGAAGGCCACCCGCAAGACCGCGGCCAGCGCCACGACCAGAAGCCAGTCCCAGGGCTGCGGCCAGGCGGCCGGTTGGGGCGCGGCAGAGATGGCGCCTAGTCGAAGATTGCGCACGACGGGCCGGCCTAGACAGTCTTCTCGATGATGAAGCGCGGTCGCTGCTTGGTCTCGAGGTAGATCTTGGCAACATACTCGCCGATGATGCCCAGCGACAGCAACTGGATGCCCCCCAGGAAGTAGATTGGCACCACAGACGATGCCCAACCCGGAACGACCGCCTTCAGCACCAGCGCGCCATAGACCACATAGACGATCATGGCGAAGCTGAGCGCCGAGATCACCAAGCCCAGCACCGTGATCAACCTCAGCGGCACGATGCTGAGCGATGTGATGCCTTCGATGGCAAACGCCAGCATTTTGCGCAGCGGGTACTTGGAGATGCCGGCAAAACGCTCAGCACGGTCGTACTTGACGCTGGTGGCCTTGAACCCGATCAGCGGCACTACGCCGCGCAGAAACATGTTCACCTCGCCGTAATCACGCAGCGCCTCGATGGCCTGGCGCCCCATGAGCCGGAAGTCGGCGTGGTTGTGCACCAGATCTACACCCATGCGCTTGAGCATGCTGTAGTACGCCAGCGCGGTGCGGCGCTTGAAGAAGGTGTCGACCGCGCGGGACTCACGCACGCCATAGACGACCTGGTGGCCGGCGATGAACTCCCGCACCATTGCCTCGATCACATTGACATCGTCCTGCAGATCGGCGTCGATGCTGACCAGGGCGTCGCCTGGCACGGTCAGCAAGCCCGCCATGAGCGCTGCCTGATGGCCACGGTTGCGCGACAGCTTGATGCCGTGCACACGTTGGTCCTGTGCGGACAATTGCTGGATCAGCAACCAGGTGGCGTCGCGGCTGCCGTCATCGACGTACTGCACCGTGCTGGCGTCGGTGATCAGGTCCGCTGCGGCCATGCGGTCGAGCAGGGCCAGAAGGCGCCGGTTCGTCTCGGGCAGCACCTCCTGCTCGTTGTAGCAGGGCACGACGATGGCAAGTTGGATGCTCATGGTGATGGGTGCGCCGCGTCCGCTGCACGCTGCACCTGCGGCGTGCCGAAGACAACGAACTTCTGGATCAAGTAGGACAGCAAGATCACAGGCACCAAAGCAAGCGCACCTGCCAGATAGGCTGATTGGCCCATCTGCATCAACACCGCGATCAGCCCGATGTTGAACAGATAGACCAGCACCCAGGCCAGCACAAACCGCCACAGCAGACGCAGCGCCAGATTGCGAAAGACCAGGCTACCTTGCATCACAAAACTGAAGAGCAGGCTGATGACGAAGGCCAGCAGATTGGCCAAGGCAAAGTTCAACCCCAGCCACAGGAACAGGGCATACAGCGCATAGCTGAACCCGGTGTTCACGCAACCCACCAGCACGAAGCGCACCAACTGATGGGACAGCAGGTGCTTCATGCGTGACCGATGGGGGGTGCGACCAGGTCGAACACAAGTTGCAGTTCGTTGTAGATGAAGAGCGCTCCACCGCCTTGCCAGGGCAAGGGAAAGTGGCGCTGCGTGGTCAGCGCATAGCCCGCCAGGTGTTTCCAGCCCTGCCTGGCGATATGAGTCGTGTCGATGAACGTGCGGTGGGTGGCGTCGCTGGCATACCCCTTGGCGCCCGGGACGATGGCGATCAGCCTGGTCACGCCGACCCGCCGGCAAGCCTGCAACAGCCGCGTCAGGGCTTCCGTGGGGTCGTCAAGGTGTTCCAGAACATGTGAGATCACCAGGCAGCGGTAGCCACCCCGGTCCAGGTCGGCCAGGTCGAAGCCCTGTGCGTTGGCCTGCCATTGGCGCACTGGCAGCCCGGCCGCAGTAAGTGCCGCGATCAGATACGGGTTGACCTCCAGGCCGACCGATCCTGTCGGCAACTGAGCCAGCAATTGGCCCGCTCCACAGCCATAGTCGATCGTCGGCCCGTGCACTGCTGCCAAAACGCTGCGCAGGTAGAAGCCCTTGATGAAGCGGCGCAGCGGGTGCCGGCTACGCCGGATCTGCTCGTCGGCATAGCCCTGACCAAAGCCGGTGGACTCGACGGATGCACCTTTATTCATCGCAGATACAGCCGATAGAAGAGACGACGCGCCAGACTGTTGAGAATCGGGGCGGCATGTGCCAGAAACCGGTCGACGGGTCCAAGCGTGACACCGTTACGGGCCGCATGCCTGGCGATGCAACGGCAGAAGTCGTCGCTTTGCTGCTGCCCGAGCACGACGCTCCATTGCTCAGCCGACACGCGAAAGGCGGCCAGCCGCTCATCACAATAGTAGGCATCGCCGTGGGCCAGAAGGCGGAACCAGTAATCCATGTCGATCACATAGGGGTCACGGGCATCGAACTGCCCCACCGTGCGTGCAAGTGCAGTGCGAAACAGCAGCGCGCCTGGTTCACCCAGCAAGTTGGTGCCGCGTCGTGCGCAATGCCGCTGGACAGTGGCTGCGTCCAGCCGGCCGGCTCGGGCGCCGCGATAACCGCGTTGCATCAGCACGCGACCGCTGGGGCCGATGACATCGCGCGCAGAGAATACAAGCGCCAGCGCCTGGTCCTTGTCCTGCTCCAGCACGGCAACCTGGCGCGCGAGGCAATTTGGCGCCAGCAGGTCGTCATGCGGCAGCAGCTTGAAGTAGCGCCCACCGGCCACATCCAGGCAACGGTTCCAGTTGCCCTCGGGCCCCAGGTTCGTCGGGTTGCGCAGGTAGCGCAGGCGGACATCCTGAAAACTGGCGACGACAGCAGCCGTATCGTCTGGTGAACCATCGTCGATGACGATGAGTTCGAAATCGACACATGTCTGCGCCAGCACCGAAGCAATGGCTGGCCCGATGGTCTGCGCCCCCTTGTAGGTCGGGATGCAGACCGACACCAGTGGCGTGGCTGCTGTCACAGCCGCCACAGCCGGTAGCCGGCACCCGTGATCGCCCCGGCGTCGAACGCCGCCTTCACGTCGATGAATGCACCGCCGTCCACCAGCTTGCTGCCGATGGCATCGACCGACAGCGCCGCATACTCCCGGTGCGAGACCGCCGCGACGATGGCGTCGGCACGGGGCAAGGCATCGAATGGCAGCAGCTCCACGCCGTATTCATGCAAGGCCTCGTCGGCCTCGGCCTGAGCGTCGGTGACGAACACTGCCACGCCGTAGCTTTCCAGCTCGCGGATGATGTCGATCACCTTGCTGTTGCGCAGGTCGCCGCAGTTCTCCTTGAAGGTCAGCCCCAGCACATTGACTTTGGCGCCCTTGATCGCGCTGCCGGCAGCGATCATCTTCTTGATTGTCTGCTCGGCAATGAACTTGCCCATGCTGTCGTTGATGCGCCGCCCGGCCAGGATCACCTGTGGGTGGTAGCCGATCATGTCGGCCTTGTGGGTCAGGTAGTACGGGTCCACGCCGATGCAGTGCCCGCCCACCAGGCCGGGCTTGAACTTCAGGAAGTTCCACTTCGTGCCCGCCGCTTCCAGCACCTCGGTGGTGTCGATGCCCAGCTTGTCGAAGATGATGGCCAGCTCGTTCATCAGCGCGATATTGAGGTCGCGCTGGGTGTTTTCGATCACCTTGGCAGCCTCGGCTGCCTTGATGCTGCTGGCGCGGTAGACGCCAGGTTCAACGATCAGCTCGTAGAGCTTGGCCACCTTGTCCAGCGTCTCGGGTGTGTCACCGGAGACGATCTTCAGGATCTTGGTGAGCGTGTGCTCCTTGTCGCCCGGGTTGATGCGCTCGGGGCTGTAGCCGACGAAGAAGTCCTGCTTCCACTTCAGGCCGGACTCGCGCTCCAGTACCGGGATGCAAACCTCCTCGGTGGCGCCGGGGTAGACAGTGGATTCATAGACGACGATGGCGCCTTTCTTCAGATGGCGCCCGGCACTGGTGCTGGCACCGATCAACGGCCGGAAATCAGGGATGTGGGCCGCATCCACAGGCGTGGGCACGGCAACGATGATGATGTCGGCCTCGGACAGCATGGCGCCATCTGCGGTGTAGACCGCGTGGGTGGCGGCCGCCAGCGCTTCGTCGGGCAGTTCCCGCGAAGGGTCTGTGCCACGCTGGCAGGCGTGGACCTTGTTGAGCGCGATGTCAAAGCCGATGGTGCACACCTGTTTGCCGAACTCCACCACCAGGGGCAGGCCCACATAGCCCAGGCCGATCACTGCGACTGTTGTCATCTCTGTTGCCGTCTGCCAAAAAAGCAATTGTCCATTGGGCAGTGTCAGCGGCTCTCGCGGGCTTGCGCCAAAGTTCGTTCGAGCATGGCGAAGTTCTCGGTGACGAATGCGCTGAGTTGTTGCTGCGCGGCTGCAACATCGGGCAGCGCCGACACCAAGTGAAGAGCCGCGCCGTCGTCCGGCTCACCGCGCAGGGCGCCCCAGGCTTGCAGCAACTTGGCCTGCACATCGCTGTGAGCCAACGGCCCGCCCAGCCAATAAAGCCGCCAGACGGTGAGTTGCGGTCGGGTGTTGCCCGGCACTGTGCCACCGTCCAGGCTGGTCAGCACAGCCTGGCGCCAATGCACCGGCCGCCCGCTTGTCTGCACGCTGGTTGCGCCGTCGGACAGCACATGCCACGGATGATCAGTCGTGAAACTGTTGATCGAGCTGACCAGTTTCACGTCGTCAGTCTCACCACGGTAGTACGCAATGTGCACCGCAACCTGGCCTTGCGCCGCAGCGTACACGCGCGCCTGGCGCACCGTGGCTGCCGGGAAGTTGGGCGCCCAGTCCTGGGCGGGCAACTCGGCCGCCTGCCAGGCCCCCAGCGTGCCCGGCAAGGCCAGGCGCACAGGTGGTTGCGCAGCCGCAGAAGCGGCCTGGTGGTGTGCAAGCCAGACAGGCCACAGCATCACCGCTGCAGCCAATGCCGCTGTGCCACCCACCTGCCAAGTGCCCGTGGCAACTTCAGCCCTGTCGCGCGCCGCACGGCCGGCCGCTGCTGCATCGGCCTCTAGGCCATCCGGGTCGGCCCAGCGCGCACCGATGAAAAACAGTGCCAGGATCACCACCCCGAAGAACACCCAGCCGTAGACCAGGTGGTCGACACCGGTGGCGATCTGGTTGTTCGACAGGTGGCCCAGCATCACAATGACATAGGCACGCACCCAGTTGGCCAGGATCGGCAACACCAGCGATACCGCCACGAAGATCAGCCGCTTGCGCGTGCCGCTGTAGTTCAGGTAGGCGAACAAGCTGCCCACCATGAAGGTCGCCATCAGGTAGCGCACACCGCTGCAGGCTTCGACCACGGCCCAGCGCCCCGACGGGATCACCAGGTGCTGGCCCTCCTGGTAGACGGGGATGCCTGTCAGCCGCAGGCCACCCACCAGGGCCTCGGCGGTCCAGTGCATCAGCGTGGGTGTCATGAACTCGCCAATGGGCACGGCAAAGAACATGAAGGCCAGCGGAAAGGCCAACGTTCGTGTCGTCTGCCAGCCCAGCACCAGCGGCACCACCGCCACCAGCATGGCCACCAGTGCCAAATGCGTGGCTGCGGCCACGTTGACGATGTGGCCCAACCACCACAAGAAGGCCAGACCGGCCATCGGCAGCAGCAGCAGCGGCATCGGACGGGGTTGCAGCGGCGCCAGCTCGCCGCGTTTGCGCCAGATCAGCCAGGCCACGATCGGCGGCACCACGATGCAGTGGGTGAAGGTCTCCGACCGCATCCAGATGTCGAACATGGCCATGGCGGTGCCACGGTAGGCCAGCAGCAGCAAGGCCATCAGACCGACCGTGGCGGCAACCGGCAGTCGCCATGTCGCGCGCACCTGTGCAGGGGTCCAGGCCAGGGCTGTCATGTCAGCATCACCTCGGGTTCGTCTCGTCTCGGGACCGGCATGGCCCGAGAAAGCTCAGTGTCGATACCGGCCAGGCGGGCCGGCCAGCTGTAGCGCGCCAGAACACAGGCGCGGCCGGCCCGGCCGATGGCATCGGCGCGGCGCGGGTCGGCCAGTAACTCGCCGATGCGCGCAGCATGCTCGCCTGCGTCGGTGGCCGCCAGGATGTCGGTGCCAGGCTGGGCGTCGATGGCCTCCACGCAGTGCACGGCCGCCACCACCGGGCGCGCCATGGCCATGGCTTCCAGCACTTTGTTCTGGACCCCGCGCGCCAGCCGCAGTGGCGCCACCACCACCGCCGCATGCTGCAGGTAGGGCCGCACATCGGGCACCGTACCGGTGACCTGCACGGCGGCGCCTGCGAGCGCCAGCACCGCTGGCGTGGGGCTGCGGCCGACGATGTGCAGGCGCAGCCCCGGCCAGCGCCGGCGCAACAGCGGCAGCACCTGGTCAACGAACCAGCACACCGCGTCGACATTCGGCCAGTAGTCCATCGCACCGGTGAACACCAGCGCCTGCTCGCGCTCTGCAAACGGCGACGGCCTTCGGGCGTCGGGCTGGAAGAAGTCGGCATCCACGCCATTGCCCAACGCCAGCACCTGGCCCTGGCTCTCGGGCGCCAGGCGGCCGAACAGCGCCACCTCTTTGTCAGTCACCAGGAAGGACCGCTGCGCCTGCGCCACCACGCTGCGCTCATAGGCCAGCAGGCGCTCACCCTCACGCTGGTACAGCCACGACATCGGCCAGCGGTGGCGGCCGGCGTATTCGGTCCACTTGGCCGAGTCGACATCCACCAGGTCGGCCAGCATCGGCAGGCCTGGCATGGCCAGGGCATAGGGCGCCATCGACGAGGAGAACACCACGGCAGCGTCGATCTGCTGATGGGCCAGCACGCCAGCCACCCAGTTCTGCAGCGCAGCGCTGCGGTAGTAGCGCAGCGTCAGCGCTTCGCCAGTCAGCAGGCCGACAAGGCTGCGCAGCTTGGCGCTGCGGGGCGCCAACGTCACCGCACACAGGTCGGCGCACAGCCCGCGAACCACCGGCAGGTGCTGCAGGTCATCGGGGTCATCGACGAAGGTGCCCAGATAGACCTGGTGGCGCGCCGCCAGATGCCGCAGCAGATGGTACGAGCGCACCTTGTCGCCCTTGTTGGGCGGGTACGGCAGGCGGTGCACCAGATACAGCAGCTTGGCCACGGTGTGCTGTGCGCCGGCCCGTCAGCCCAGGCTGCGCACCAGCATCGGCCCCAGCGCATTCGCCAGGCCGATGGGCATGCGCCGCCAGGTTTCGATCAGCAGCTTGTACTTGGGGTTGTTCGGGTTGTTCTGAGGCACGGCATCGCGCTTGTAGAGCTGGTACTCGTAGTGCAGCTGCGTCGGCTCGAAGCCCCAGTTCTTCTTGAAGGCGTACGGGCCAGTGCCCAGCTTGCTGCGGCCGTAATCGAACACGGTGCAGCCGCGCGCCAGACCATGGCGCATCAACTCCCAGTACTTGAAGTCGTTGCAGGCCAGGTCGCGGGCAGTCTCGTCATCGCCGGCATAGTAGGCCAGCAGCTCGCCGCGGAAGTAGAAGCTCAGCACCGACGACAGCGGCTTGCCGTCGGCCGATTCAACTGTCAGCACATCGCAATCGGCACCAAATTCATCGCACAACGCCTGGAACCAGCGCTTGGGCAGCGCTGGCGTGCCGTGGCGGTGCACGTTGTCGGCATACAGCGCGAAGAAGCGGCCAACACCCGCGTCGATGCGGCTGACCAGCCCGTTCTTGATGCCCTTGCGCACCATGGCCCGCTGCTTGCGCGGGATGGCCAGCATGTTGGCGTCTTCATCGGGCAGCAACGGCTTGCGGAAGGTGAAGTACAGGTCCTGCAAGGGCCAGTCAGCATGGCGGCTGTCGACATGGCGCAGCTCCAGATGCTGTGCGCCCAGCTGTTGCGTCAGGCGGGCGGCCTCGGCCTCGAGTGCGGCTGCCGCCTCGGTGCTGTCGGCGGCCACACCGCCATACACCGCGAAGGGCAGGCTCACCACCGCATGGCCGAACAGCATGCTCTTGACCTGGGCCAGCGGCAGCACGCCTTCGATGCGGCCCGCACGCTCGGCATACAGCAGGTACAGCGGGTGGTGGAACACCCGGTCGAGCGCACGCGCCCAGCCCGCACGATGGAAGAAGCTGGCCTGCGGGCAGGCCAGCACGAAGGCGTCCCAACGGGCAGCCACGGCGGCGTCCGCGACAGACAGTCGCTTGATCTCGATCACGGGTGTGGAGGTTCAGTTCGCTGCCGCAAGCCGGCCGGGCGAAGTGTGTGGCAGGAAGATGTCGTCCATGCGACCCCAGCGGAAGTCGCTCAACAGCGCGTCCAGCCGCTGTTCGGTGCGGCCAATGTTCACATAGTGCCGGAACCGCGTCTTCAGGTTGATACCGGGAATGCGGGGTTGGCCGTGATCGATTTCCCAGGGATGGAAATAGAAGATCGCCGCCGCGCCGTCCTGCCGGTTGACGCGCTGGATCATCCAGCGCGTCAGCGCATAGGGGAACAGCCGGAACCAGCCGCCGCCCGACGACGGCAGGTTGCGGTCGCCCAGGCGCACCGTGGTCACCGGCACTTCCAGCAGGCCGTCACGCACTGCATGGGCAAAACGGGGTGCGTCTGGCATGCCGTAATGGTCGTGCTGGATCGGGTAGATGCTGCTGCTGTAGCGGTGGCCGGTTTCCAGCAGGCAATCGAACGCCCACAGGTTGCCGTGGCCGATGGAGAAGCTGGGCGCACGGTAGCCCTGAACCGCCACACCGCCCAAGTCTTCCAGCAGGCGCTTGGCGCGCACGATGTCCTGGGTGAAGGCCTCACGGCTGAGGTCGCTGGCGCGCTCGTGGCCGTGGCCGTGGCTGGCCAGCTCATGCCCGCCATCAACGATGCGGCGCACCAGTTGCGGGTAGCGCTCGGCCACCCAGCCCAGGGTGAAGAAGGTGGCATGTGTGTGGTGCCTGGCCAACAAAGCCAGGATGCGGTCGACGTTGGCTTCGACGCGGCATTCACGCGTGTCCCATTCGCTGCGGCGGATGTAGGGCGCCATCGCCGAGACCTGGAAGTAGTCTTCGACGTCGATGGTCAGGGCGTTGGTGATGGGCCCGCGCCCAGCGACGCCTGCCGTCACGGTGCGCCTGCCAGCAGCCAACGGTGCAGGTCCGCCGCAATGCGATCGGCCGCCTGGCCGTCCCAGTACTCGGGCACACGGCCGCGCTTGCCGTCGCCACGCAGGATCTCAGCCACAGCGGCCAGGATGGCGCTGCGGTCGCGCCCCACCAGGGTGTTGGTGCCTTGCTCGGCGGTGATCGGGCGCTCGGTGTTCTCGCGCAGCGTCAGGCAAGGCACACCCAGCGCGGTGGTTTCTTCCTGCAAGCCGCCGGAATCGGTCAGCACCAGCGTGGCGTCCCGCATCAGGCCGAGCATCTCCAGATAACCCTGCGGTGGCAGCAGCGCCGTGCGGGTGGTGTCGATCAGGTTGGACAAGCCAAACCGGTCGATGTTGTTGCGGGTGCGGGGGTGCAGTGCAAACACCAGCGGCAGCTGCATCGCCACCTCGCCCAGCACCGACAGCAGGGCGCGCAAGGTGTCGGTGTCGTCCACATTGGACGGCCGGTGCAGCGTGACCACACCGTAACCACCGGGCTGTGCCACCAGCGCCGGGTCGACGCCGTGGGCCTGCAACGTGTGGGCAGCCGGCCGCGCCTTGGGCTTGTTGGCCACCAGCGAGTCGATCATCACATTGCCGGCAAAGCACACCCGCGCCTCGGCGATACCCTCGCGCAACAGGTTGTCGAGTGCGCTGCGCTCGGTGGTGTAGAGCCGGTCGGCCACTTGGTCGGTCAACACGCGGTTGATCTCTTCGGGCATCTTGCGGTCCCAGCTGCGCAGGCCGGCTTCCACATGCACCACGGGCACGCTCTTCTTGACGGCCACCAGGGTGCAAGCCAGCGTCGAATTGACATCGCCAACCACCAGCACGCAGCCCGGTTTGTGCGCATCCAGCGCCGGCTCGAAGCGCTTCATCACCTCGGCCGTCTGCACGGCGTGCGAGCCGGAGCCCACTTCCAGGTTCAGATCGGGCTGCGGCAGGCCCAAGTCGTCGAACAGCTGGTGGCTCATGCCCTGGTCATAGTGCTGGCCGGTGTGCACCAACAGGGCGGGAATGGGCGGCCGGTGGTTGGCCAACGCACGCAGGATCGGCGCCATCTTCATGAAATTGGGTCGGGCGCCGACCACGCACATCACCGGGCCAGGCAAGGCACTGGCCTCGTAGCGGTCTTCATGCTCGGGCGTCATTTCGGGCCTTCGTCGAGAGGCTTCTTCACCGCAGCCACCAGCTGCTGCAGCATCGTCAGCACTTGCAAGTTGCTGCGCTCCAGCCGCAGCAGGCCGCGCTCGAGCCGCTGGATCTGGTCGCCACGTTGTTCAGATGACAGCCGCGAAAGCTGCCGCGCCATGGTGTCGGCCGCAGCCGGGTCAAGCTGCAGCGCGCTCAGGTCGACATCCAGTGCGATGGCGCCTGTCATGGGGCCCGCATTTGACAACTCACCGATGTTGCTGTCTGGCGCCAAATTGCCACCAACACCCACAGGCCGCCGCGCGGGCACGGCAGCTTCCTGGGCGAATTCCTTCACCACCTCGTCGACATCCGACTGCTCGAGGTGGGTCTTGCCGGCCAGGAAGCCGGCAAGGAGCACCCGGTCGCAGACTGAGTTGATGCGGCGTGGAATGCCGCCGCTGGCCTTGAAGATGGCCTCGAATGCTTCAGGCGTGAAGCCGGGCTTGCCGGTGGAACCGGCGCATTTGAGCCGGTGCTCGATGTAGTGCCGGGTCTCGTCCAGGTCCATCGGCCCGATGTGGCAGGTGGCCGCCACCCGCTGGCGGAACTGCTCCATCTCGGGGCGCTGCAGGATTTCCCGGAACTCGGGCTGGCCGACCAGAAAGCTCTGCATCAGCGCCTGGTTGCCGAACTGGAAGTTCGACAGCATGCGCAGCTCTTCCACCGCCCGGGGCGTGAGGTTCTGCGCCTCGTCGACGATCAGCAGGCAGCGCTTGCCCTTGGTGGTCTGGCTAATGAGGAAGGCCTCAAGAGTGATCAGCAGCTCGCTCTTGGGCACATCCTTGACCTTGAAGCCGAAGGACGCGCCCACCATGCGCAAGGTGTCTTCGGCGCCCAGCTGGGTGGTGACCAGGTGGCCCACCACCACGTTGCTGCCGTGCAGGCCGTCGATCAGCGCACGCAGCAGGGTGGTCTTGCCAGCGCCGATCTCGCCGGTGATGACGATGAAGCCCTCGTTGCGCGACACGCCGTAGTCCAGGTAGGCCTTGGCGCGACGGTGCTGCTTGCTGCCGAAGTAGAAGTTGGGGTCGGGGTTGAGCTGGAAGGGCTTGTTGGTCAGCCCGTAGAACGATTCATACATGGCTAGAACCGCTTGCCGTAGGTGGCGGTGGCCGCCGTTTCGTCATACGGCACCTGGCCGGTCTTGTAGTGCGCGCGCCGCAGGTTCAGGCCCAGGGTGCTGTCGGGCGTGAGGCGGGTGCTGTACTGCAGCTCGGCGACGTTCTGGCTGATGGACTGGCCGCCGAATTGGCCACTGCCCCGCTGCACGGTGAGGAACATGTTCAGCGACGACAAAGGCGTGAGCCGGTGCGACACGTTCAACGACAGGTTGTCCGTGCTGACCGCAGTGCCGCCCGACAGGTCATCGACCGCACCGGACAGCGGATCCAGGCGTCGTGTTTTGGTGTGCCCAAGACTCGCAACGATCGCGTTGCGCGGGCCGGTCCAGGCTGCAGAGAACTCCTGCAGGTCTTGCACAGACGACGCAGACTGCAGAAAGCCCGCACCAGCCACCTGCCGCGGGTCGATGCCCTGGTCGCGCAAGAGCCTGTTGACCAGATCCTCACGCAAGACCGGATCAGGCTGGGCGGATGCAAGCTGGGCAAACAACAGGTCGAATGCCGTTCCGCGTCGCCCTGGGGTGGTGTTGGTGTCGGACGAAGCCGACCGGGCGTTGCGGTAGCGGAAGATGGTGCGCGGTGTTCGGTGCTCCAACGACACCGAGTGCGACCGCCCGTAATACCTGTTCTCGGTGTCGGCAGACAAGCGTGTCACCGGAGACGGCGCCCAGACCGCACCCAGGCCCCAGTTTTTGTAGCTGCGGCTGTTGATCGCAAGCTGGTCAGTTCGCTCGACACCCAGCGTGCCCCGCAGCTGCAGATCCTGCTCGGGCAGTGCCAGCAACAGGGCGCCAAACAGCCGGTCTGTCCGGGTGCTTCTTCCCAGCTTGAAGCTCGACAGCTGGTGCTGTGCATCGACAGACCAGCTCAGACGACCGCGGCTGGTGGGTTCAATGTGGAGGCTGGCTGTGGTGCTGTCGGAATCGCCCAAGCTGCCGTCAGCGGCGTCGCTGACCTGGTAGCTCAGCCTTGCGTCGTAGCGCAGATTTGGCCCCAGCGGACCCCGCAGTGCCGGGCTGACGCGCAGCGTACGAACTTCGGTCGTGTTGCTGTTGGCGTCAGTGCCTGCGCCAGCCTGCACGCCGAATGCAGACACGGCCGAGCGCGAGATTCCAGCTGCGGCATTGAGCTGAAGCCTGTCTTCAATCAGGTCGGTTGCCAGATTCGCATTCAAGGCGTTCTGTAGAGAGTTCAGGCCGCTGTGGCGTGCATAAAGCACCCCCGTCATCGCGTAGTCCAGGAACCCCTGGACAAGACCAGACCGGGCGCGCAACACAACGCCGGCACCCAGCCGTGTCACGGCATCGCTTGCGGCATTGGTGGCTGTCACTTGGTAGTTGTCGGTCAATGTCTGCGACAGCGTGATGCTGGGCTGCAGCGAGAGCGCACCTGTTGCACTGGCGCCCTGCGCTGCGCACAGCCCAGTCCACAGCGTGAGGCTGCAAGCCACGGCCCCCGACACGCTGCGCCCGCCGGCAACCCCTTGAGAGCCCCGCCTTGCAGGCCGCGCCCAGTCAGCCTGCCTTGGGAGCATCGGCCAGTCCTCGGGCAATGGCAGTGTCAGCCTGGGGCTGTGCCTTGTCGCCATAACCATAGCCATAACTTTCACCGTAGCCATAGCCATAGCCGTAGCCATACCCATAGCCGTAAGCGCCCTGGGTGTCGGTGCGCGCCTTGTTCAATAGCATCATCCTGATCGGGCAGTTCTCGATCGTCGACAGGGCGTGCTGCACATCGGCCTGCAAGGTCTTGCCCGCATGCACCACCAGCACCACCTGACCCATCTGCGCAGCCAGCACGCGCGACTCGGTCGTCAGCAGCAATGGCGGCGAATCAAAGATGATGATGCGGTCTGGATAGCGGGAGGCCATGCCGCTGAGCAGCTGCCGCATCGTGTCGCTGGCCAAGAGCTCGGTGGACTTGGGATGCGGCCGGCCGCTGGGCAAGATGGTGAGCTTGTCGATGTTGGTGCGCATCAGCACATCGCTCATTTCGGCCTTGCCCTCCAGCAGGTCGAGCAGGCCGGGCGCCTCAGGCAAGCCCAGCTTCTTCAAGACCGAGGGCCGCGCCACGTCAGCATCGACCAGCATCACCGTGTGGTCGAGCTCGGATGCGATGCTCATCGCCAGGTTGATGGCGGTGAAACTCTTGCCTTCGCCTGGCATGGCGCTTGTCAACATGATCAGGTTGCCATGCGTGACGCGGGCAGCCCCCTTGGCGGTGGCGTTGGCAATCAGCGGCCGCTTGATGACACGGTATTGGTCGGCCATGTGTGACCGTGGGGCAGCAGGAACGAGGAACCCTGCGGCTGCGAGCCCGATCAGGTCAAGCTGAACCGGTTTGGACAGCGGGATGGGCTGCAATTCGGCACGCGACATCTGCTGAGACGCGGCCACCGGCTCGACAGCCAGCGCTGCTGGATTCAGGTTGGCGGGCATGTCCGGCAGTTCGATGCCGGCCTCTCGAATCTTGGCCAGGCGCTCAGCCGCCTGTTCGATCAAGCTGCTCATGGGCTTTAGCCGACCTGCCGGGCGGCAATGATGGACACGGTGACCAAGGCCACCAGGTAGGACGCCAGCAGGCTGCCGGTTCCCAAGAAGAATCTCACCCGGCTCGATCGCTCACGCCGCTTGTCGTCGTCGCTGAGGATCATCGACACCACGCCCAGCAGAGGCAGCCCGGTGCTGGCACGCAGTTGCTGAACGTCGTCGAACACCGGCCGCACCTGGCTTGCAATGAACGTGGTCACCAAACCTGCCGCCAAGGCGGCACCCAGCGCCGCCAACAGCAGCAACATGCGGTTTGGCGACACCGGACGCGGCGAGACGCGCGGCGGGTCGATCAATCGGAAGTCGACCACGCCAGACGCCATGTCCAGGTCGCCCGACATCACTGCAGACTGCCGGCGGGCGACCAGATCTTCATAGTTCTTCTTGACGATGGCGTAGTCGCGGTTCAACTGCGCCGCTTCAGCTTCGATCTGGGGAGAAGTGCGCGTCAGCGACTTGGCCTGCGCGTGCCGGGCCTGGAATTCACTGACGCGTGCGCGCAGGGCTGCCACTTGCACTTCCGACGTGGCGAGCATCCGGGCCAGCTCTTGCACTGCAAGATTCGCTCCGGGCCCCATGTTGTTGTTGGCCGATGGAACCGCCATGGCGGCTTTGCGCAGCTCAGCCACTTCCTTGGCCTTTTGCTTCTCCAACTCGCCAATCAGGCGCCGGGTGCTCACGACATCGGGGTGTTGGTCTGTGAACCGCTGCATCAGGCTGTCGAGATTGCGCCGCTGCAACTCCAGGCGTGCATCGATCTCAGGCGTTGCCACCGCGAGCGACGACTCTTGCAGCAGGCTCTGGGTGGCAGCGTCGGCTGGGGAGCCCCCCTTTTCCAGATCCATCTGCTTTTTAGCAGCGTCTCGCGCCTGCTCTGCCTCACGCAGCTGCAGTTTGGCGTTTTCAAGCGCCTGCGTGACTTCCATCAACCGGGAGGCGGAATCCTTGCCGTCGCCGGTCTGCATGTCGATGTTGCGCAGTCGGAAGTCCTTCAGCCGCGCCTCGGCTTCTTCGAGCTTGGTTTCATACCCCTTGATCTGCTCGTCCAGGAAGACCTTGGCTGAATCGGTGTCCTTGCGGCTGGCCCCCAGGCTGGACTCGACGAAGATCGACACCATCGACTGGATCACCCGCTTGGCCTTGTCCTTGTCGGCGTCGACATAGTTCAGCGTGTACAAATTGTCGCGGCCGGCACTCTTGATCTCCAACGTCCTCGTCAAGCCTTCTATCAGCCCATCCTGCTGGGCCTTGGACTCGCTTTTCAAGTCCAGGTCGGCCATGCGGATCAACTTCTCGATGTTCGGCCGGCTGATCAGCGTGCGGCTGAGCATGGCCACTTGCTGGTCGACGTTGGGTTGAACAGCCAGGCCTGACATCAGCGGCTTGAGAATGGATTGGGTGTCGACAAAGATGCGTGCTGCCGCCTCATAACGATCGGGCACCTTGAAAGCCACGACAGCGCCCACGACGCCCACGATCCAGGCGACGATCAGGCCCGTCCAGCGGAAGCGCCACATCCCGCGGGCGAACGATGTGACTTGAGCGATCAACTCTTCCATCTTGTCTGGCTCAGGCTTGCAAAACGTTGCGCACGGTCAGAACAGGCTTTGCGGAATCACCAGGATGTCGCCGGGTTTCATCTCGACATTGGCCGAAACATCACCACGCTTGATCAAATCCTTGAGCCGAACGGCGTACTGCTTTCCACCGTCGCTGGTACGCAGGATGGATGCGTTGTTGCCGGCAGCAAAGTCGGTGAGGCCGCCCACGGCGATCATCACGTCGAGCAGCGTCATGTTCTTCTTGTAGTTCAAGAACTGAGGCTTGGCGGCCTCGCCCACCACGCGGATCTGCTCGCTGTAGGGGCCGACGAAGCCGGTGACCAGGACGGTGACGACGGGGTCACGCACGTACTTGCCCAGTTGCGCCTCGATGTCGCGCGCCAACTGGGTGCTTGTCTTGCCCTGGGCGATGATTTCCTCAACCAGCGGGGCGGCCACCTTGCCGTCAGGCCGGACGGGCACAGCCATTGACAGCTCGGGGTTGCGCCAGACGATGATGTTGAGCGCATCGCCGGCGCCGATGATGTAGGTGTAGGCGTCAGAGGTGCCGGCGACAACGGGCGCAGCCGGCAATGTCGGGCCCGATGCGCATGCCGTCAGAGACAGCAGTGCCGGCCCGAGAATGCTCCAGACAGTCAAACGGCCGCGTCTATCCAAAGTCAATTTCATGGTCGGGTCCTTGTTCAGATGGGCATGCATCCAGCCTTCCTGCCCAGATGCAGCCCTCTCACCTTGCAAGTTGTGATGACACCACAGACAGCGAGGCTAACCGGGCTGCAGATGATCGCATAGGGTGTGCGCGGGGCGAAGTCCGCTTGCTTGATCAGTCGGTGCACACGACCAAGACTTCACGGAATCAAATCGGGCTTTGCGGGGACCAACAGAGGCAACACCCATTGCAGTTCCTCGCCTGCCCTGGCTGATCGCCCGAGGAAGGGCAAGCAGGGCGGCATGATCGCGCGATACCCTGCCTCGGTGGCTGCGCAAGATGCGCTGTGCATGCGCCGTGGAGGGGATGGCGGACTTTGCCGATGACGTGCCGCCCACTCCGCTCACTTGGCAAGCCTTTGTCCGGCAGGCTCATACTTCCGCAGAAACCGGGCTAACGCCCTCTGAGCTGGGCAGCGCACGATCTTGGCTCGAGGTATTGCATGACAATCAGCAGATTCAGCATTGGAGTTCCATGGCCGGGCAGAGTGACCTGAAGCACGTGCTCCTGACCGGCGCGACCGGCATGATCGGTGGAGCGCTGGTGCCGCGCCTGCTGGCCGACGAGAGGACACGACTGACTCTGCTGGTCCGCGCCGCGGATGACACCGCACTGGGCGTGCGTGCGGCCGACATGCTGGCCCATTGGGGACTACGGCCGGGCAGCGAACCGCTGCACAGGCTGCATCTCTTGCGCGGCGACATTGTTCAGCCCCGATTTGGCCTGGACACCGACGTGTTCAATCAGGTGGCACGCGACACCAGCCACATCATCCACTGTGCGGCAAGCGTCAAACTGAACATGACGATGGAGGCCGCACTGGCGACGGCGGTAACACCGACGCGCACGGTCATTGAACTCGCCCGGATAGGCGCAGGTGCCGGACGACTGCAGAAGGTGGACCTGGTCAGCACGGTCGGTGTCTGGGGACGCATGCCTGGGCGCCTGCCTGAGCGGCCAGTACCAGAGGTCACCAGTTTCCACAACACCTACGAGGCCGCGAAGGCAGAGGCCGAACGCGTGGTTTGGGCCGAAGGCGACAACCTGCCGATCACGGTGCATCGGCCCAGCATGGTCGTGGGTGAGACAGGCTCGGGCCGCGCGCTGCACTTCCAAGTCTTCTACCACTTGTGCGAATTCTTGTCCGGCTGCCGCACCTTCGGCGTCATGCCAGAACTTGGTGAGACCCGCCTGGACACCATCCCGGTGGACTGGGTGGCTGATGTCATCCACTGGGCACATGGGCAGCCTGGAACAGCAGGTCAGATCTTCCACCTTTGCACCGGGCCAGATGCGGCGGTCAGTCTGGTCGACCTGCAAAGGCTTGTGCGGCGGACCTGGGCGGCATCGGACCGCATGCTGCCAGCCCTGCGGGTGCTGGACAGGCGCTGGCTGGAGAGGCTTGTGCCCCTGATGGGCATCCTGGCTGGCGCCCGGAACCGGCGGGCACTACGCGGCTTGTCCCCGGTGTTGGCTTACCTGGCCGAAGACCAGGGGTTCTCGAACCAAGCCACCCTGAGCAGGCTGGTCATGGCCAATTTGCCGCTGCCAATGCCGCAGGACTACCTGGAGACCGTGCTCAGCTTCTACCTGCAGCAACGGCGCCTGGGCTCAGCTTCATGAGCGGCAACCTTGACACGGTGGACACCTTGCCAGCGATGCTGGCTGCGCGGCGGGCGGCCACGCCCGACGCTGTTGCATACCTGGAGCAGCATCGACAAGATGCGTGGCAACCTGTCACTTGGCGGGCGTTCGCCGACCAGGTTGCACGCCTGCAGCGGGCGCTGTGCGTATCCGGCTTGCGGCATGGCGATCGTCTCGCGCTGATCGCGCCGGTCTCGCTGCGCTGGGAGTGTCTGCACCATGCGGCGATGGGTATGGGTGTCGCCGTGGTGGGGCTGGATGCTCATGATCTTCCTGAAAGGCTTGCCGAAATGCTGGCATTGGCAGAAGTCGCAGCCATCGCCACCACCGATCGGAGCACGCTGGCTGCTGTGCATCGCGGGCAGTTGTCTGCTTGCACCTTGCTGTTGCACATGGGCGACGGCTCTGCTGACGCTGGGCCGCACGAAGCAGCTTCGACATG
The DNA here is from genome assembly GCA_029865965.1 of Aquabacterium sp. Lineage (GTDB taxonomy): Bacteria > Pseudomonadota > Gammaproteobacteria > Burkholderiales > Burkholderiaceae_C > Pseudaquabacterium. Next base: position 24,722 of record JARXAJ010000298.1, on the reverse strand, counting down.
GCTGGAGTGGCCAGAATTCGAGCAGCGTGCTCAAGCCGTCGATGTCCAGGCTCTTGCGCAGGTGTCCAGCACCGACACCGCCACGATCATCTTCACCTCTGGCACGACGGGTGCTCCGAAAGGGATTGCCTACAGCCACGGCCAGGTCTGCCTGGCCGTGGATGCCATCTGCGATGCCTTCAGCTTTGCCAATTCACAAAGCCGCCTGCTTTGCTGGCTGCCTTTGTCGAACCTGTTCCAGCGTGTGGTGAATCTGGCAGCGATGCGGCAAGGGCCCTGCACCTATCTGCTGAGCGACCCGCGCCGTGTGATGGATGTGGTGGCCGAGGTCGCACCCGACATCTTCATCGGGGTACCGAGGTTCTATGAGAAGCTGTACGCCGGCTTGCAGCAGAACCTGGCCAGGCAACCCTGGTGGGCCCGCACCCTGGTGGGCTGGGCTTGGCAGATGGGGCGCAGAGTCTGCGCACTGGAGCGCACCGGGCGGCGCGTTCCACCGGTCTTGGCTGCGGTTGAAAACCTGACAGATGCACTCGTGCTCGGGCGCGTGCGGATGCTGATGGGCCGGCGGCTGGTCTGCATGGTCTCTGGTTCGGCACCCATGCCGCTGCATCTCCTGACTGAGTTGCAGGCATTGGGCTGGCCGGTGCTCGAGAGCTATGGCATGTCGGAAAACATCCTGCCGATGGCCACGAATCGCCTGGACCTGTACCGCCTTGGCAGTGTTGGCCGGCCAGTGGCTGGCAACCAGATCCGGATCGGCGCCGACGGAGGTATTTTTGTCAAGGGTGCTGGCGTGTTCAAAGGCTATCTCGGGGACGCCGCAAATGACCGGCTGGATGCCCAGGGATGGTTCGACACCGGGGACCTGGGGATCTTCGATACCGATGGCTTTCTCACCCTGACCGGTCGCTCGGGCGACATCATCAAGACATCCACCGGGCGCCGGGTTGCGCCCGCCGGGGTGGAAGCTGTCTTGCGTGGCGTGCCTGGTATCGACCACGCCATGCTCGTGGGCGACAGTCGCAAATGCCTGGTGGCCATCTGCACCTGCCTGCCTTCCGTCCCCGTCGAGGCGGCGTCCAGATTGCTGCAGGGACGACTGTCGGTAGCGTTGGAATCTCTGCCTGGCCACGACAGGCCCGCAGCCATTGGATTCCTGCCGCAGGCATTCAGCGTCGAGCGTGGGGAACTGACACCGAATCTCAAGCTGCGGCGCGACAAGATCGCTGGCCGACATGCCGCACTGATTGAACGGCTCTACGCGGCCGCAGAGGTCGGCCGCAGCCCGTCGGCCGACATTCTGGTCTTTGCCTGACCGTGGGGAGTTGAGGTTGTCACAAGAACCGGTTGCACTGCTGAGCGATGTGTTCAAGTCCTACAGGTTGGATACCGTTGAGGTGCCCGTGCTGCAGGGCATCAACCTCCTCATCCGCCCGGGTCACTTCACTGTGCTGCTCGGCCCATCCGGCAGCGGCAAGACGACGCTATTGAACCTCGTGGGATGCATCGACCGTGCCGACCACGGCAATGTGGTGGTGGCGGGCCGATCGGTGAACGACCTGAGCGACGACGAACTTGCCGACTTTCGCGCGACCAACATCGGCTTCATCTTCCAGAACTTCAACCTGCTGCCGGTGTTGACGGCGTACGAAAACATCGAGTACCCGCTGGTTCTGGCCGGCATGGAAGCAAGCCGCAGACGCCGGCGGGTGTCTCGGCTGTTGGAAGCCGTGGGCTTGTCTGACCGGGCCGACAACAGACCCGGCCAACTGTCAGGCGGCCAGCGCCAACGTGTCGCCATCGCGCGGGCCCTTGCGCACAAGCCCAAGCTCGTGATTGCTGACGAGCCCACCGCCAACCTCGACAGCAAGACAGGCGCGGCGATCATCCGCCTGATGCGCAGAATGCAGGCGCGGTACAAGATCTCTTTCATCTTCTCGTCACATGATCGCAGCTTGATGAATGCAGCCGACGACCTCATTTCATTGCGCGACGGGGTGATTCAGTCGATCCGCCGCAAATCGGCTGCACTTGACGCGCCAAGCGTCGAAGATGCAGATGACGACAACGGCCCCACCGAGCCGGTGGATGCGTGGAGCGAATAAAGGGGTCCATCGAGGGCAGATGCGGCATCGGCACCGGGTGCCTCGGGCAGATCAAAGATACCAACGCACGGCCGCTTCCACCGCATGGCGCAGGGGCCCTGCACGGTACACCGAATCAGCATTTCCAGAGTTCAGCAGCAGTTGCAGTGACACATCGGCGCGGTCCCAACGGTGGCGTAGTTCGATCCACTGGGCCCGGCTGTTGGTTTCGAGCTCGTGGCGCACGAAGGCCGACAGGTCCAGTCGGCGAACGAAGGCATCTTTCCAGGTTGCATAGACGAAGTAAGCGCGCCGCGCCGGCAAATCCTGCAGGTTTGCCGCAGTGCCAAGCACTTGCAACGCAGCCGAAGGCGCTGATGAGCGCAGCGAATGCCACTGCGCACGGTTGGGAGCCGCGCTGTTGTAGTCGGCCTCGACCGTGACGGTGACGTTGAACGGCGACGTATAGGTCAAGCCAAAAGCTGCGCGGCGCTGGCGCCGCTCGTCGGCTGCTCCTTGCTGAACCCGGGATGCGAGCGCCGGCCCTCTGCCAAATGCGGCTTCACCAAAGACGACGACAGCGTCATTCGCCAGTGCCGACAGGTTCAACCCGAACTGCGGCGCAGCGCCTTCGCTGCCATGCACCAGCACCTGAGGCGTCAAACCTTCTGCGACGCGCCAGCTGCCCGCCAGCAACCAACGGTGGCGCGGGTTGGTGGCGCCCAGGTCCAGCGAAAAGGTACCCGGGTCGCGGTTGTCGTCGCGCTCGATCCGAGGCGACAGTGTGAGAGTGATGCCACCGCCAGGCCACAACTGCTGACCCTGCAGCACCACACTGCCCTGTCGGTTCTCGCGCAACGCTGCAGGGTCCGGGGACACAACGCCGCGCAGCGCACTTTCCTTGAACCAGTCGGTCGGGTTGTACCCCAGCGCCACACCGTGGCGCACGTTCACGCGGCCAAAATCATAGCTCTGGCTGTCGGTACGCGACCAACTCAAATACGCCTCGCGCAAGGTGTTGACACTCTTGACTGGGCGCGCCGCCTGGTCGTGCACGAGATCGAGCCGATTGGAGCCGACGAGTCTCAGGCCCGGCGCCAGCGTCTTGTCGAAGCGCATGTCCAGCGAGCCCCGCAGCGCGCCGGCGCTCTCATTGGGAGCGTGGTATCGGCTAGATACGCCGGCACCTTCCAGATAAATGCGCCACGGTCCGATCGGTTTGTCCTGTGTCGCCGTTGCACCATCAGCAAGTGACAAGGCATCGAGCTCGTTTCTCGCAGGCGGCTCGGCCGCATGCACGGGCAGAGCGTAGACGAAGAGCGCTGAGAGAAGAAACTTCAGAGCTTGGCGCATACTCATTCCGGCTTGAAACGGGGCAAAAAGTCGCGTTGTAGCCATGCTTCCGGCACGTCACGCCAACCATAGGCACTGTAGCGCATCACCGTGACCCAACTGGGGTCAAGCCCGTCGATGATCACGACCTCGGTGGGCCGATCGCGCCCCAACTGGGGCTGGTACTTGCGATAAAACGCCGTCTTCAGCAGGTGCCCACTGCCGGCAAAGAATCTCGCCTTGACGGGTTGGGACGTTGCTGTCTCGACCCACATCTCGACCCGGTCGTAGGTCACATCGTCATTCACCGCCTTCAAGGCCAGCTTGTGGCAGCGACGCATCACACGCTCACCGTCCTGGATCTCCTCCTCGTCTTGCAAACTGGCCTGGTAGTCCTTGGCCAGATTGATTGTCACCACGTCACCGTTCGAGGCCTGACCAAGCAGCCGCTGTTGCGGTGACAGGCGGATGCTGGCCTGACTGGCAGGGTCATAGAACCAGAGATCATTGCCGTTTTTCAGCATCATCTTGTTCAAGTCGCGCTGCGGGGCGACGAATCGGACCAGGCTTCTGTACTGACCACCCGACTCATCCGCCTTGGAATAGACCATCAGCGTGTTGGTGTCGGTCTGCTTGCCGCCTCTGAATTCGAGCAAAGTCACGGTCACCATGAACGGCCGGGTCGGGTTGCGCACCGCATCGCTGGCAATGAGGATCTCCTGCGCTGGGCGTGCTGCAAGCACACCGGTGAAGGGCGCCATGCCAATCCAGCCCAAAAGTAAGGCCACGGTTTGTCGTCTGGTGCACTGTTGAGGTCTAGACATGGCGAAGAGCATCCACGATGTTCATGCGCGAAGCGCGCGCGGCTGGGACCAAGGCAGACACCGCCGCCACGACGACCAGGCCGATTGCGCTGATGGTCAACATCATGTTCTCCCCAATCAGCCGCACGGCAAGCGGAACCTGTTCAATGCGTCCTGGAGGCACCCAGGTGAGGTCCAGCCCGTTGATCACCACAGCCGCGACCAGCGACAACAGGATGCCGATCAATGCGCCAAGACAGCCCAACAGCAGGCCTTCGCAGACGAAGATTGACCGAATGCCGCTGCGACGCAAACCGATGGCGCGCAGGGTGCCGATCTCGGAAGTGCGTTCGACCACCGCCATGCTCATGGTGTTGCTGACAGTGAACAGCACGATTGAGCCCATCAGCACGGCGATGAAACCGAAGATGGCGCGAAACATCGCCAGGGTCTGGCCGTAGAACGGGTTGAGTTCCTGATAGTCCAGCACGGCCAGTGGCTCACCCTTGAAGCTTGTGTTCAGAAGTTCCTGGACACGCTGCCGCGCGGCAGGAAGTTGTGCCGTGTGGTGCAACTGCAGTGCGATGGCCGTCACCCGCGGTGGCGCAGCGCCGAAGACAAGCTTCTGCGCCTGGGACAGGTGCAGCGCAACATAGACGTCATCGAGTTCCTTCACGCCCTGGAACTCGGCTGCAAGCAGTCGCACGTCAGCCACGTTGGGTGCCCCGCGCGGGCTGGCCGCCAGGATCTCGATGCGCGGACGTTGACCGTCACCTCGAGAGGCAACAGGCCTGCCGACCGTGTCGGCAAGCGCGGCAATATCGCTGGGCAGCGCCGACCCCGACGGCTCGGCTGCGGGGGCCTCTGTGGCGCAATCCTTCACCTGCAGTGCGTCACACAGCTTCAGCACGCGCGCCAGTCCGGTACCGATGATCGCGGTGTTCTCCGGGGTGCCAGAAAGCGACAGATTGCGGGATGAGAGATTGCGCTGGCCATAGTCATTCCACTGCCGCATGCGGTTCTGGTCATCGACGACAACACCTGTCACATAGACCGTACGCGACACACTGGCAGCAAAGTTGCCTGCGATCGCGCCGAACTGCAGCGATGGGGTGACCACAGTCAGCATCGGCCCCAGTGTCGGGTCGCTCTGAAACGTCTGAATGATGCGCTCGTAGTCTTCGACGCCGTAGGCAGCAGGGTTGCCGGTACCAAGACGGAAGTAGTCGCGGTGCTGGATTTGCAGATGTCCGCTGCTGACGACGAAGTTTGTCTGCAGGCTGTAGGTGATGTCGCGGATGTAGCCGCCGAACAGCAGCACAGCCATCAGCCCGAGCAGCATCGCCAGCAGAGTCATCAGCGAGCGCCTGCGGTTGCGCAGCAGGTTGCGCCAGGCCAAGGACAGCGTGACGATCATGTCAGCGGCGAAGGGGAGTGCAAAGAGGCGGACATGATGCGATGTTAGCGGCATCGGTGAAGGTGCAATTCGCGCTTATGCGCTCCGATCCCAACCGAGTCATGCGCTTTTCGGCCTGGTGCTTGAGGTAAGCGTCCACAATGCCGGAATGTCGCCTTGAAAGCCTGCAACTGATGAAGCGCGTTCTATTCTTCGGTGAAGCAGCCACGCTGGCTCATGTGTCGCGCCCTGTGGTGCTGGCATCTGCACTGGACCGGGCCAGGTACGAGGTTTGTGTGGCCACCGGCGCTGACTTCCGTTCTCTTGTGACAGATGCTGGGCTCCCTGTACGGGACTTGCACTGCATCGGCACACGTGCCTATCTCGCGGCAGTGGCTGCCGGCCGACCTGTTTATCCACTGGACACCTTGCAGGCGTATGTCGACGACGACCTTCGGGTCATCCGCGACTTCCGCCCCGATCTCGTGGTGGGCGACTTCCGCCTGTCGCTCGCGGTCAGCGCACGCCGGGCGGGCGTGCCATACGTGGCGATCTCGAATGCCTACTGGAGCCCAGACGCGGCACCCGCGTTCGACGTGCCAGTGCACGCGAGCACCCGCCTGCTCGGACACCGGGTTGCCAATGCCGGGTTTCAACTGCTGCGGCCGCTGATCATGGCGCAGCACAGCCTGCCAATGCACCGACTGTGCCACCGGCATGGGTTGGTTTCGCCTGGATTCGACCTGCGCCGCGTCTTCACCGAGGCGGATCTGACACTGTTCGCCGATGTTCCGGAGATGGTGCCAGTCAGCGGCCGACCGGACCCATCGCGGTACAGGTACATCGGACCAGTGGTTTGGTCGCCGCAGGCGGACATACCGTCGGGGCTGGACATCAGCCCGGGTTCAGCGCCGTTGGTGTATGTGTCCCTCGGGAGTTCTGGGGACCCAGCGTCACTGGACGCCATCATCGACAGCGCGGTGGCGTCGGGTTGCCGGGTCGCAGCTGCGGGCCCACCGGACCAATGGCGGCACCGGCATGGCGACGCAGTGGTCTCACAGCACATGCTGCCGGGGATTGCGCTGTCAGCATTGGCACGATTCGTCGTCTGCAATGGTGGCAGCCCAGGCTCCCACCAGGCTCTGCAACAGGGCACACCTGTGCTGGGCGTGCCCGCCAATCTGGACCAGTTGCTGAACATGCACCATGTGGTCCGCGCCGGGGCCGGGTTGTCGGTGCGCGCAGATCAGCTGGTGCCGCAGCGCCTTGCAGAGGCGATGTACCGCCTGCTGAATGATGCGGCGTTTTCGTATCAGGCGCGCAGGCTCCAGGGCGTGCTGGCCGCACGATCGTCCGCCCATCACTTCCGTGAGGTGGTCGACGGGCTTCTGGGCTCGACTTGGCCCCACAAAGAAAAAGCCGGCCCTGGGGCCGGCTTGGGTTGACCCGCAGGGTCAGCTTACTTCTTGGCGATGCGACGACGTGCGAAGCCGAGACCAGCCAGGCTCAGGCCCACCAGAGCAAGCGTGCCGGGTTCCGGAACCTTGGCGGGGTCGAAGGTCTGATTGCCGTCGGCCTGGAAAACCAGCGAACCAGTCGGAATGCCACCGCCGTCGGTCCACGACGAGGGAGGCGTCCAGGACGTCCCGGTGCCGCCGAGCTGCAGCGTGGACGCAGCGTTGGACTGCGCCAGTGCGGGTGCGAAATAGGCAGCCTTGGTGTTGTCGGTTTCGGTCGACATCACTGCACCATTGAAGGTGAAGACGCCGGCGCCGCTGGTGGCGCTGGTCAGGGCGAACGTGCCTGCAAATCCGGGATCGATTGTACCGGTCAGGATCGACAGGCCATCCACAAAGCCAGTACCAGTCAGGATGTTGGAATCCGCAACATCATCGTAGAAGATTTCGTACGAGCCGCCGACTGCGGTGAACGCGGCAATCTGGCAGACAGGGCCCACAGGAAGCACGCACACCACGGTTTCCCGAATCGTTGCCTTGACAGTGAACTCGTAATCGACGCCCAGGCCGGACACGTTGAGGGCGTCACCGCCGCCTTCGAGCTTGATCTTGGACGCAGAGGCCAGGAAGCTGGTGGTCAACACGGTGGTGCCGTTGAACACTGGCGGAGACACGACCGCCGTTGCATTCGACTGCCAGTCGAAGCCATCGAAAGGATCGATGCTGAATGTGTTGGCGCCGTCCTTGAACACGAGCGTGGGCGTGGCGAAACTGGGCGCCGCAATGGCCATCAGGCAAGCTGCGCCGATGGCTGAAACAACGGACTTGAGTTTGATCATGGAAACATCCTTTGAGCGAAAGTGGCAGATGCCGCGGGTCCAGCCAAGTTAGCAACGAGCATGCCAGACGCAGAAGTTTGTTTCTTTTCAATGACTTAGAAGTCAACACCCCATTCAGCCGGAGCCGAGTGTAAGATCTTCCGACGGCTTTACTCGGGAACCGCATTCCCGGTGGTGGCGCTGCGGTTGCGGTGACCTACCCCATTGGCCGCTCAACCCCAAATGCGCAAGATCACACCGCCCCAGATTGCCTGCTTCACCCTGCTGTGCGTCGCCGTCGTGGCGCTGGCATCCGCAGTGAGTTGGCTGTTGCTGCGAGACGCACCGCTTGGCCGATTCAGCAGCCTGGCGATGCTGATGGTTTTCGTCGTTCTCTTCTATGTCCTGGCCATCTGCGCGAACCGCCTGTTCTTGTGGGCCGTGCCCTTGCAAACAGGGCCGCAGGCCATGGGCACGCGGGCAGAGTTCGCCGCCCAGGTCAACATCCTGTTCTATCTGATGATCTTCAACGGACTCGTCCGCACCCACTTCGTGCCGGTGCCGCTGATGCGGATCGTGTACCTCGCACTGGGCGCCCGCTTGGGTCGGGACACCTATGCTGCCGGCGCATTGCTCGATCCCCCACTCACCACCATGGGCGAGCGCACCATCATCGGCCACGACGCGGTTGTGTTCGCGCACGTGATCGAAGGCGATCGGTTCGAGCTGTTCACTGTTCGGATCGGTAACGACGTGACTGTTGGGGCGCATGCCGTGGTGATGCCGGATGTGGTAATTGGGGACGGTGCCATCGTGTCGGTCGGCGCAGTGGTCACCAAAGGCACACGCATCGGTCCTGGCGAGGTGTGGGGCGGCGTGCCCGCCCGCCTGATCTCCCGGCGTGCCATCAGCGCGACCGTGCCGCTGCCAAGTGCGTGAGATTCCACGACCCGCCACGCTGCGGGTCGGCCTCTTGAGGATCGATGTACTACGATCCTGCCGGGCATCGTCTTGGCCAAGATCCACTGGGAGCGTCGTTTGAAGCCTGATCGGATGTACCGGATTGCAACGGCGGCGGCACTGGTGGCGGCAATTGCCGTCGCGGGCGGTTGTGGCGGATCGTCAGAGGCAGCGCTGTTGTCGTCCGCCAAGGCTCTGCTCGACAAACAGGACGCTGCTGGCGCAGTGCTTCAATTGAAGTCGGCGCTGCAAGGCAACCCGCAGTCTGCTGAAGCCCGATTCCTACTCGGTCGTGCGTTGTTCCTGAACGGGGACTCTGCCAGCGCTGTCGCAGAACTGGACCGCGCAGCAAGCTTGGGGTTCAGCAACGACGAAGTTCTGCCCTGGTTGGCCAAGGCCATGGTGGCAGCCGGCCAGTCGAAGGCAGTGGTCGACCGTTACAACACCACGGTGCTCACCGCGCCAAAGGTCAATGCCGAACTGAAGGCGGCCGTGGCAGCGGCGCATGCGACGCTCGGGCAGATGGCCGAGTGCGAAATTGCGCTGAAGGCGGCCCTTGCGGCCGATGAGCAGAACCTGTCCGCGCGGCTGCAAATGGCGCGATTGACCGCCGGCAAAGGTGCGATAGACGATGCGCTGACCCAGGTCGACGGCCTGCTGAAGGACAAGCCGCGCTTGCGGGAGGCGTGGCTGCTCAAGGCCCAGTTGTTGTGGATCAGTCAAGGAGACCTCGAGGGCGCCAAGAAGGCGTTCGCGGACGCCCTCGCCAGTGACCCGCGCTATCCCGAGGCCCATGCAGGGCTGGCTGCGTTGTTGTTCCAGCAGCGGGACATGGCCGCGTTCAAGGCCCGCGTCGCCGACATGCGCAAGGTGCTCCCGGACCGGTTGGAGACGCGCTACTACGAGGCGCATGTCGCCCTGCTGGACTCGAACTTTCAGGTTGCTCGGGGCATCACACAACAACTGCTGAAGTCATCGCCGAACAACGCCAGTGTGTTGCAGTTGGCCGCGACAGTCGAACTCAACGGAGGGTCGACGCTGCTTGCAGAACGCCATCTGAAGAAGGTGCTCGCTGCCTCACCTGAGCAGCCCGAGGCGCGCCGCCTGCTGGCAAAAACCTATTTGCGCGCAGGAGAACCAGACAAGGCTCTTGCACCCCTGAAGTCCTTGCTCGACGCGCAGCAGCCAAGGGCCGAGGATCTCGCGCTTGCCGCTGAATCGCATCTGTTATCCGGCGATCTTGTGCGTGCTGAAGACTTCTTCAAGCGTGCGCTCAAGCTGAGTCCCGACGCAGTCAACCTGCGGACTGCGGTGGCTTTGACACAAGTGTCCAAGGGCAACCCGGAGGCCGGACTGCAGGAGCTCGAGTCCATCGCGACAGGCAGCGGCGGTTCAACCTATGCCGACATGGCATTGATCAGCATGAGGCTGCGCCGTAATGAAACGGGACAGGCGCTGAAGGCCATCGATCGGCTGCAAGAAAAGATGGCAGACAGTCCGCTTCCACACCACTTGCGCGGCAAGGTGCTGATCAGGCAGAGGGACATTCCTGGCGCGCGCAAGAGCCTGGAACTGGCGCTGACGAAAGACCCGACCTACTTTGCGGCCACCACGACACTGGTGGCCCTGGATCTGGCAGAAAAGAAACCCGAGGATGCACAACAGCGCTACAGGGCCGTGCTGGCCCGCGAGCCCAAAAACAGCCGGGCCATGGTTGCATTGGCGCTGTTGTTGAGCTCCACCGGCGCAGCCTCCACAGAGGTGGTCGAGTTGTTGGATCGCGCCGTCAAGGAGAGCCCGGACGACGCTGCCGCACGGGTCGTGCAGATCGACTTCATGCTGGGGCGGCATGACATCAAGAACGCAAACGTTGCGGCAGAGGCTGGGTTGGCCGCGATGCCGGACGACCTGCTGCTGCTCGACGCTCTCGCCCGGGTCCAGGTAGCCGGAGGCAATCTTCGGCAAGCGATTGCAACACTCACCAAGGCAACAACGATCAAGCCGGGATCGGCGCAGGCGCATCTGAGGCTGGCTGAAGGCTACCTCGCAGCCCAGGACCACGACAACGCCACGAGATCGCTCAGGCGCGCGCTGGAACTGGCGCCTGACTCCATTGCCGCCCGGCGAGCCCTCGTCATGGTGGCTGTGTCGCGCAAGCGGTTCGATGAAGGACTGGCGATCGCCAGGCAGCTTCAGAAGGATCGCCCGAACGAGTCTGTCGGCTGGCAGCTGCAGTCCGACATCCAAGCCTTGCAACGCGATTGGCCTGCAGCGATCAACTCCATGCGAGAGTCGCTCAAGCGTGCATCGACACGCGAGGCGGCCGTGCGCCTGGTGGAACTCTATGCCGCCGCTGGCCGTTTGCAGGAAGCCGATGCGTTCGTGACGTCGTGGATGAAGGACCATCCGCGACATCCAGAGGTCGTCTTTCAACTCGGCGCAGCTTGGTTGGTCAAGGGCAACTACGCCCGCGCCGAGAACCGTTTTCGAGAAGTGCTTGCACTGCGACCCGAACACGCGATGGCACTGAACAATGTTGCCTGGTTGATGGTCCAGCAGAACAAGCCGGGTGCCGCAACGCTGGCAGCGCAGGCATTGAAGGTATCACCGAACGAAGCACAGCTGATGGACACGCTGGCGCTGGCCCTGTCTGCTGACGGCGAGACAGGCAAGGCGATCGAGTGGCAACGCAAGGCAGTCTCTCAAGCGCCCAAGGAGGCGGTCTTTCGAATGGGGTTGGCGCGTTTGCTGGTCAAGAACGGCGACAAGGTGCAGGCGCGCGAGGAACTCGAAACACTCAGCAAGCTAGGCCCTGCGTTCGAGGGCCAACCCGAGGTGACTGAATTGCTGAAGAAGCTGTAGCAACGAGCGCCTGAGATTCAACGAATCGACAGGCGTGTCATCAAGTCGTAGAGGGTGGGGCGGCTGACACCCAGCATCTCCGATGCCTTGGCAACATTGTTGTCAGTCCATGCCAGCGCTGACAGCACGGCCTGTCGTTCGGCGGCCTCCCGAACGCGGCGCAAGTCCAGATCGGGCGCAGCCTCGCGCTCACCCGATTCAGGCGCAGCGGCCAGCCCGAGGTCGGTGGCTGTGACGCGCCCGCCGTCAGCCATGATCACGGCGCGGCGCACGACATTGAGCAATTCACGGACGTTTCCTGCCCATCGGTGCTGCGTGATGGCGGCCAAGGCGTCGTCGGTGAACATGAGACTCCCTTTCCGTTGATCCTGCCCAAAGCGGCGCAGGAATGACTGCGCCAACAGCACCGCATCGCCCTGGCGATCCCGCAGGGGCGGGATGTTGATCACGATCTCCGCCAACCTGTAGTACAGGTCCTCGCGGAACCGCCGTTCTGCAATCAGCGTCTGGAGTTGCTGGTGCGTGGCGCACACCACACGAACATCGACCGCGATCTCCTGCCGGCCGCCAACCCGCTCAAACTTTCGCTCTTGCAGGAAACGCAGCAGCTTGGCCTGCAACGACTGGGGAAGATCGCCGATCTCGTCCAACATCAGCGTGCCGCCATCGGCTGATTCAATCTTGCCTGGCGTTGTCTTGGTGGCGCCAGTGAACGCGCCCCGCTCATGCCCGAAGAGTTCGCTCTCCAGCAGGTTCTCGGGAATCGCGGCGCAATTGATCCCCACAAACCGCCCAACGCGCTTGCTGGCTTGGTGCAAGCCCTGGGCAAGCACCTCCTTTCCGGTGCCGCTCTCGCCCAACAAGAGCACCGTTGCATCGCTGGACGCCACCTTTTCGATCAATCGGCACGTGCGAAGCATCGCCGGATCCCGCGTGATCAAGCCACTCAACGCATCTGGCTGGTGGACTGCCTGCAGCCGCCGGTTCTCAGCCTGCAACTCGGCCAGACGAAATGCGCGGTCGATGGTCAAGCCCAGCAGTTCGGGCTCAAACGGCTTGGCAAAGAAGTCGTACGCCCCTAACGCAATCGCCCTGAGCGCATTGGCCTGGTCGTTCTGCCCCGTCAGCACGATCACCTTGACGTTGGGGTCGACAGCAAGCAACTGCTCCAGCAGCTTGAACCCCTCACTCGTCGCATCCGGATCAGGCGGCAGGCCCAGGTCCATCGTCACCACCGCCGGCTGATGGCGCCGAAAGGCCACCAGAGCCGACTCACGATCACTCGCCGTCACGCAGTCAAACCGGTCCAGGCTCCACTTGATCTGCTTCTGCAGCGCCAGATCATCCTCGACGATCAACAGCGGCGACGACGACGGGGCCGTATTGCTCATGCTGCCAGCGCGGACGCGCGCAGGTCGGTGCCAGTGCGCAGGTCGAATACAGGCATCAGCAGCGTGACCACCGTGCCTTGTCCCAGTTCACTCTTCACGTCGATGCTCCCACCGAGTTCCTTGATGTACTGAAAGCTCTCGTAGGAACCGATGCCCATGCCGTTGGCCTTGGTGGAGTTGAAGGGCCGGAACAGCCGGTGCTGGATGAATTCAGGCGACATACCGGCGCCGGTGTCGCCCACTTCCACCAGCACCCGCCCCGCTGCCTGCGCCAAGCGCACCCACACCCTACCCGAGTCGGGCGTGGCGTCCAGGGCATTCTGCACAACATGGCCGATCACACGCTCCAGGCGCTGTGCATGGCCGCGCGTGGCCAACCTGTCATTCATGTGGATCTCGACTTTTCGGCCACGGTGTCTTGACGCGTCTTCAATGCGTTGGAGGATGGGGGCCAGTTCAACACCTGATGCCAAGCCGGCAGGTTTTTCGCCCTCTCGCAGTTGCACCATCATTTGGCGCATTTTTTCGAGCGAGCTTTCCACTGTCATCAGCATGTCGGCCTGGAATTCGGGGTTATCGCTGTGGCGCTCGGCATTCTTCGTCATCAACGACAGTTGGGTGATGATGTTCTTCAGGTCGTGCACGACGAAAGCGCTCATCTTGTTGAAGGCGTCGAACTTGCGCGCTTCCAGCAGGGCCTCGGTGGCGTGCATCTGGGCCAGGAAGCCGGCCGCCTGGCGGGCAGCCGTCTTGAGCAGGTCGCGTACTTCCCAGTCTAATGCCACGTCCGTTCGGGGTTTGGCCAGCAGTACAAAACCCAGCATGTCATCGCCGACCAGTAGAGGCACCGCCAGCCAGACACCTGGCAGACCATCCAGCCAGGCTGGCGGCTGCACGGTCTCGTCGTCCGCGCCCTTGCCAGCGCGGATAGCGCCCAGGTCAATGATCCATTCGCGCTCACCCATCAGGCGTGAGAACGATGAGTCCACCGGCTCGCGCACCTGCAGGTCGGGCAGGTTCCAGGCGGCCGACTGCACAAACTGGTCATCGCCCAGGGCCTTGAACCACAGGCTGCCCGCGCTGCACTCCACCATGTTGGCCAGGCCGCGCACCACCAGCCCGCCCACTTCCTGCGGCGCGCTCTTGGTTGACAGCATGGCGGTGAAGCGCAGCCACTCCAGGCGGTAGTCGTAGCGGTAGCTGAAGAAGTTCTTGCCCAGGAACACCCGCAACCGCGCGCGCATGGCGCCCGAGAACACCAAGACCAACAGCACCACCAGCGCCGCAAACAGCAGCGCCACCTGCAGCGCACCGCCCCAGGTGCCGCCGAAGAACCGGACGTAGTAGCCAACTGCGGCGGTGAACAGCAGGTACAGGCCAATCAGCAGCAGTGATGCCGAGTAGAACGCTGCGGTCTTCGATACCTGCACCTTGGTCAGCCAGCGCTGGCTGCGGCTGCTGGCCATCAGCAGCAGCGGCACCGCCACCGCATGCACTAGGCTGCGGGCAGCAAGTGCGTCGTTGTCGAAGCTGCCAAACATCAAAGCCTGGCTGAACAGGTAGATGTCGAACAGGAACAGAAGGCCCAGGCCCAGGCACAGCGGCTTGGCGCCCCAGCGGTTCTGCTCGGCCTGGTTACGGAAGACCTGTTCCACCAGCAGCAAACCCAGCACCGCCCAGGCCAGCTGGCTGATCACCAGCCCGCGCGCGGCCAGCGCCTGGGGCCCGACAGCCAAGCCCAGCAGGAGGTTGCACACGCCGCCCAAGGCCAGAAGAAGAACCGGCAACGCCTGCCACAAGCGCGCACGCCACGGCGCCAACGCAGTGACCATCGGCCGCAACAGCAGCAGCATGAAACCCGCCCAGGCGGCATAACGCAGCTGGTCGAAGGCCAGCGCCAGGTGCCAGGTCGCGAGTTTGGTCGACACCTGGTCGACCATGCCAGTCAGCCCCCAGGCTGCCGTGACCAGCACCGCCGTGGTGAACCACAGGGCCGCGCGGTCGCTGGGCTTGCGCAAGAGGCCGCCGCGCACCAGGTGGGCTGCATATGCCGCATACAGCAACGCAACCAGACCGAAGCCAGCAGCTTGCAGGCCGGTATTTGGCAGTTGAAAGGTCAGCAGATCGTCGACGCTGAACATCGCCTGGGGTTCAAAGGTGGTGGCCCGTTGGGCTGGCAGCCCGTGGCAGGGCCAGCTCCGGCACTGCCCGGCGATGCAGCGGCCTCAGCGGGCGCCCTTGCCGGTGAGCACCACGCCCACCGTTTCGATCAGGATCACGAAGTCGAGGAACAGGCTGTGGTTCTTCACGTAGTACAGGTCGTACTGCAGCTTCTCCTGCGAATCTTCGACCGTCGACCCGTACTGGTAGCGCACCTGGGCCCAGCCGGTGACACCCGGCTTGATGCTGTGGCGCACCGCGTAGTAGGGGATCTCGTTGGTCAGCTGCTCGACGAAGAATGGCCGCTCAGGGCGCGGCCCCACCAGGCTCATGTCGCCAGTGAGCACATTGAACAGCTGCGGCAACTCGTCCACCCGGATCAAGCGGATGATGTTGCCCACGCGTGTCACGCGGCTGTCATTGGCGGTGGCCCAGCGCGGCTTGCCGTCTTTTTCAGCATCGGTGCGCATGCTGCGGAACTTGGTCACCAGGAATGGCCTGCCGTTGTAACCCACCCGCTCCTGGCGGTAGAACACCGGGCCTTGGCTCTCCAGCTTGATGGCGATGGCGGTGATCAGCATGATCGGCGCTGCCAGGATGATCAGCACGCTGGAGCACAAGATGTCGAAGATGCGCTTGACCGCCGTGCGGTAGAAGCCCTGGTTGAAGCCGTCACCGAAGATCAGCCAGCCGGCATTGACGAAATCGATGCGGATCTGGCCCAGCATGCGCTCGAAGTAGGTGGTGACGTCGAACACACGCACGCCTGACAACTTGCAGTCGAGCAGTTCACGCAGCGGCATGCTGCCCGACCTGCGCTCGGTCAGCGCGACGATGATTTCGTCGACACCCAGGCGGTGGGCGGTCTGGGTCAGGGGTTGGTCGGCTGTGAGGCGCTCGGCCTCGGGCACGGCGGTCTGCTTTTCGTTCGGGCCCGGGAAATAGCCGACGATGGTGGCCAGCGGGTCGGCCGCACGCAGGGTGCTGCCCACCATCTGGGCCGCAGGGCCCGCGCCGAAGATCAGCACGCGCGAGCCGGCGCGTGACTTGGTGGCCCAGTAACCCATCACCACCCGGCGCAGGATCAAAGCCGCAATCACCAGCATGGCCGACGTGCGGATGGCATCGACATTGCCGAAGCTCACCGGCAGCACCTGGAAGATCTGGTAGGTGAGCAACAGCGCCATTACCAGGGCCAGTGCGGCGCGCAGGGTGCTTTCCACCACCGACCATTCCTGGGCGCGTTGGTACAGGCCCGAGGCGCTGTTGATCACGAACAGGCCCGCCGCCAGCGTCACCACCTGGGCGCCAGCCATCGGAATGGCCAGTTTCAGGCTGTCTGCCTGGGCCATGACCACGCCTGCCAAGGCCAGCAGCGACAGAAGAAAGTCGAAGGCGACCTTCCGCAGGGTCCAGGCGTGGAAGTAGTGATTGAACAACCTGACCATCGAAGTCTCCTGACGGGGCCCGTTGCCGCAGCCGCCGGCCCCCTGCAGCTTGCGCGCCGTGCAATGGCAACTCTGCGAATACAAGCCTGCAGTTCAGCTGAATCGGGCGACTGTAAGCACCGCAACCAGCCCGGGGCAATCCACTGGATCGGGGGCCTTGCGACCGATCTCACGCCAGCGGTGGATTGCTTCGTCGGCCAGCCGAGCCTGCAGTCCAGAAAATGATCAATCCGGCAAAACAAGTTCTAGTTTAGGCGCAATGGCTGGAATGGAGGCTGTGGCGTGGCTGGCTGGCCGCCGTGGCGCACGCACTGGCTGCACCGCCGCCAGGTCGAAATGTGTGCTGCCGGTCTGCAGCGCCACCACGCAGCGGCGCCAGGCGGTGTCAGGCATAGGCACGGCAAAGCCATAGCACACCTGGCCGCCCGCCTCCAGGCGGCGCACCGCCGTGGCTTCGGCGCGGGCCGTTTCGTTTTCGCCAAGATCGATCTCCACCCACCCGCGGGTGCCCTCGGGCAGCGGCAGCGCGCATTCGGCCTGAAAACCGTGCATTGACAGCTCGATCACTTGCAGCGGGTAGCGCAGCCTGGTGTCGTAGGAGCGCACCGACAGCCGCGCCGGGCAGCGGATCGAGAACCGCTGGTGCTGGCGCAGGATCAGCCTTGCGTCGGCGCCGGGCGACGGCGCCGGCAGTACCGCACGGTAGGCCGGGCTGTCGTAGATCGACTGCAACAGCAGGCGCTGGCGGTCGTTCAGTGTCTGAAAGACCTGGGTGCGCTGGTTGAAGAAGTGGTCC
Organism: Aquabacterium sp.; assembly: GCA_029865965.1. Taxonomy (GTDB): domain Bacteria; phylum Pseudomonadota; class Gammaproteobacteria; order Burkholderiales; family Burkholderiaceae_C; genus Pseudaquabacterium. The sequence goes on along the minus strand of JARXAJ010000298.1, from coordinate 7,212 downwards.
ATCATCGCCGGCGTCAGCACCGGGTCGTTGGTGGTGAAAAACCGCCGGTGGGGCGCCCGGATGTTGGGCAGCCGGGTCTCGACGAAGTAGCGCAGCAGGTTCTTGCGCGGCCGCTTGCCAGCATAGGCCGTGCGGAAGGCTTCATGCGCGTGCTGCAGGTCGAGCGTGGCGCCCACCGCCGGGGCGCCGTTGGCAAAGTCGTAGTTGTCGACCACCCGTGCCTGCAAGCGTTCGAAGAACAGCAGCGATTCATACATCTCGATCTTGTTCGGGTTGACCGCGATCACGATGTGCCGGGTGTCGAAGTACACGCGGCAGTACTCATACATGAACTTCATCAGCGGGAACAAGATGCGCCCGCCGGTGTGGCGGAACTTCGGGTCGATTGCCAATGCCGAGATCTCAGCGATCTTGCCGGTCTTTGACCGAACCTGGCCGAGGTTGAAGACCGATTGCAGCGGAAAGCCGAAAACGCCTTCGCGGATCATCGAAATCGTGCCGACCACCTGCCCGTCCCACTTGGCACACAGTGTGGTGGTGGTGGGCAGAGCGTGGTAGATCGTCACCCGCAGGCCCGACGGGTCAGGCTGCATGAAGCCTGCGGCGACATAGGCGTCATGCAGGATGCGGAAGCACGCTTCCAGTTCGTCCTGGGTGTCGGCGATCTTCAGTTCCAGGCGCGCGTCGGGCTGGTCGTCACAGTCGATCAGGTTGCGGAACAACGCAAAACGCAGGCTGCGCGGCAGCATGCCCAGCGCCATGCGCACTGCCTGGTGCAGCGACTTGCGGACGATCGAGGCCAATGAACGTTTCATGGTGCGCGGCAGACAAGGCCAAGGCGGGGAGCCGGGCAGCACCCACGAACGCCTTGTCCCGTCTGATCGGCAGTTCAAGCTGCCGATGAAGGAATTGGCTGGTTCGACGGGTAACAGCATGTTCCGGAGCGGTGGGCCTGGCCAGCCGCTGGCGGCTGCGGGCATCCCCTGTGCAGACCACGGCGGGGCCTGCAACCGCCCAGGCAATCGGGCTACATTGAAATCGGACTGCGCCGGCGCGGCGCGACCCAACTCCCGGGAGCCTTGGCCATGAAGATCGCATTCACGTCGTGCATGTCGTTCACCGTGTTCGCCCAGCAGCCGGTGTGGGACCAGATCGCCGCCCAACGGCCCGACCGCCTGCTGCTGCTGGGTGACTCGGTCTACATCGACGCGCCGCCCTACCCGATCGGCATGACCCACCCCAAGGACATGGCGCCGGTGGAGTTTCTGCAGCATGTGCTGGCCCGCTGGCGCACCCAGCTCGACCAGCCACAGTTCCGCGCGCTGGTGTCGGCCGTGGCCACCGACGCGATCTGGGATGACCATGACTTTCTGTGGGATGAGAGCCATGGCGAAGGCGCGATCAGCAAGATCATTAACAGGGAGAACATCCGGATCTCACGGGCCCTATTCAACGCTTTCCGGCGCGCGCTGGACGAACGGCTGGCGCCGGGCAGCTTTCCCAGCGCCTACAACGATGCCAGCATCAACCAGACCCACGAGCCGCCGCCCGGCTACCGCCACCGGGCACTGTCGCCCGGCCTGCAACTGCACCTGACCGACGGCCGGTCCTGGCGCATCGGCCGTGAGTTGCTGGGCGCCAACCAGCGCGCCCAGATCGAAGCCAAGCTGGCGGCAGCGCCCGACGCCGTCCACCTGATCGCATCAGGTTCGGTGGTGCAGGCCGACGATGACGCCCGTTGGGCGCAGTTTGATGACTACACCTGGCTGCTGGGGCTGGCCCGCAAGTACAAGATCCTGGTGCTCAGCGGCGACATCCATGCCAACCGCTTCAAGTCGATCAACCTGGGCGACGGCCGCTGGCTGCACGACGCCACCGCCTCAGGCGCGGCGGTGTGCAAGCTGGTGGGTACGGGCTCGAAGTGCCAGAACTACGGCCTGCTCACCACCGACCCGGCCGCATTGCGGCTGGATTTTTTCAGCCACGGCACGCCGGATTCGGTGGGGTCGTGGGCCATCGACCGCAACACCTGGCAAACAACCAGCGTTGCCTGAGCCAGGCAAGGCCGTCAGCGAGCCTCAGCGCGCCCAGGCCAGCGGCGGTCGCGCAATCGGGCGCACGCTTTCATAGGCCCGCGCCGCGCGCAGCACCAGCGCGTCCCCGAACATCGGGCCCACCAGTTGCAGGCCGATCGGCAGGCCGTCGCTCGTCAGGCCGCAGGGGATGCTGCAGGCCGGTTGCTGGCTCAGGTTGAACGGGTAGGAGAACGGCGTCCAGCCCAGCATGGCCTCGGGGCTCAACGGTGCATGGCCGGCAGGCTTAGCTGCGAAGGCCGGCACCGCCACCGCCGGCGTGGCGATCAGATCGAAGCGCTGCATGAACTGCCGCAGGTGCGAACCCAGGGTGCCGCGCCGCAGGTTCAACTGCTGGATCTGCAGGGCGCTGAACTGCGCGCCCAGCGCTGCCTCGGCGGCAAAGTCGGGGTCGGCCACGGCCTGCTGCGCGGCGGTCATGCCGTTCCACAGCGTCAAGGCACCCAAAAACCACAGGCCGGTGCAGATGTCCAGCGGGTCGTCGATGCCCGGGTCCACCTGCTCGACCACCGCGCCCAGCGCCTCCAGGTCGCGCACGGCCTGGGCCACGGCGGCAGCCACCTCGGGGTGGATGTTCTTGGCAAACCCCAGCGTGGGTGAATAGGCGATGCGCAGGCCACGCACGCCGTCGTTCAAACCCACCCGGTAGTCGCGCCCATCAGGCGGCAACGCCGTCCAATCACGCGCATCGGGCTGGCTCATCACATTCAGCATCAATGCCGCATCAGCCACCGCCATGGTGTGCGGGCCCAGGTGGGCCACACTGCCGAAGGGTGACAGTGGATAGGCCGGAACCCGGCCGAAACTGGGCTTCAAGCCGAAGTTGCCACAAAAAGCCGCCGGGATGCGCACCGATCCCGCGCCGTCGGTGCCCACACTCAACGGCCCCAAGCCGGCGGCCACCGCCGCCGCCGTGCCGCCGGATGACCCGCCCGGCGTGCGCGACAGATCCCAGGGGTTGCGGGTGATGCCGGTCAGCGGTGAATTGGTTTCGCCCTTGCAGCCGAACTCGGGGGTGTTGGTCTTGCCCAGCAGCACCGCGCCGGCCTCACGCAGGCGGGCAGTCACCGGTGCGTCCACCTCCCAGGGTTGGTTCGGGTCAACGGTGCGCGAGCCGCGCAGCGTGGGCCAGCCGCGGGTCAGGATCAGATCCTTGATCGAGGCGGGCACGCCGTCGAGCGGGCCGATGGGTGCGCCGGCCTGCCAGCGCACCTCACTGGCCCGGGCGCTGGCCAGCGCGGCATCAGGATCAACGACGCAGAAGGCGTTGAGCTGCGGGTTCAGTTGTTCGATGCGCTGCAGCACCGCCCGGGTGGCGTCCACCGGAGAGGCGGCGCCCGCGCGGTAGAGCGCCAGCAGTTCGGTGGCGCTGCAGTCGGTCAGCTGGGTGGGTGTGGTGGCCATGCGGGTGCCTCAGGCTGGGGCTCAGGCTGCGGCTGCGCCGTGGTGCAGGAAGTCCGACGCCAGGTGCGCCATGCTGCGCACGCCGACGATCAGGCAGCCTTCGTCGACATAGAAGCGCGGCGAATGGTTGGGCGCCACCTTCTGCGGGTCAACCCCCTGCGGCACCACACCGACAAAATAGAACAAGCCCGGCGCCTCGCGCTGGAAGAAGCTGAAGTCTTCCGAGCCCATCACCTTGGGCACCAGCATCAGGTTGTTCTCGCCCACGCTGCGGGACAGGCTGGGGCGCATGGCGGCGGTCAGCACCGGGTCGTTGACGGTGACCGGGTAGTTCTTGTCGATGCACACCACGCAGTTGGCGCGGTTGGCCTTGGCAATCGTCTCGCCCAGATACTTCACCCGCTCATGCACGTCGTCGCGCATGGCCTCGTCGAAGGTGCGGATGGTGCCGGTCATCACCACCTGGTCGGGGATGATGTTCTGCCGCAGGCCACCGTGGATGGTGCCGATGGTGACCACCGCCGGCTCACGCGTCAGGTCGATCTGGCGGCTGACCACGGTCTGCAGGCCCATCACCACCTGGGCGCTGGTGGTGATGGGATCGACGCCGAACCAGGGCATGGCGCCGTGGGTCTGGCTGCCGCGCACGGTGATCTTCAGGCTGTCGCTGCTGGCCATGGTGGGGCCGGGTCGGTAGCCGATCACGCCCACCGGCAACCGGCTGGTGACATGCAGGCCGAACACCGCATCGGGCGTCGGGTTGCGCATCGCGCCTTCGGCCACCATCATCTTGGCGCCGCCGTCTTCGCCTTCGGGCGGCATTTCCTCAGCCGGCTGGAACAGGAACTTCACCGTGCCGGGCAGCTGTGCCCGCAAGCCCACCAGCACCTCGGCCACGCCCATCAGGATGGCGGTGTGGGTGTCGTGGCCGCAGGCATGCATCACGCCCACCTGCTCGCCGTTCCATTCGGCCTTGGCCTTGCTGGCGAACGGGATGTCGACCTCCTCGGCCACCGGCAGGCCGTCCATGTCGGCGCGCAGCGCCACCACCGGGCCGGGCAGGCCGCCCTTGAGCAGACCCACCACGCCGGTGTGGGCCACGCCGGTGGTCACCGCGTCCAGGCCCAGGGCGCGCAGGTGGTCGGCCACGATGGCGGCGGTGCGGAATTCACGGTTGCCCAGCTCGGGGTGGGCGTGGAAGTCGCGCCGCCAGGCGGTCACGCGGTCCAGCACGGCCTGGGCGGCGGTGTCGATGGCGGCGGCCAGGGGGCTGGCGGCCACGGGGGTGTCGGTGTGCATCGTTGTCGTCTCCTCGTGTCAGTTCTTGAAATCTCCGGCCCACATGGCGACCCACTTGGCCGGGTCGATGTAGCGCCGCAATGCGGCATTGACCTGGTCGACGGTCAGTGCCGCAATCGCATCGTCGGTGGCCTGCTGCAGCGCGAACCGGCGTTGCAGGTACAGGTTGTTGACCAGCGCACCGGCCACCACCGGGTCTTGCGCCCGGCCCAGGCGGCGCTGGTTCAGCAGGCCGTTACGGCCTTCGTCCAGCTCCTTCTGGCTGAAGCCGTCCTTCAGGGCGCTGGTCACTTCTTCCTTGAGCGCGGCTTCCACCTTCGGCTGGTTCTGCGGCGCAAAGATCGCCGACGCCCGCCAGGGCGATGACAGCTCGAAGCTGTTCCACGCCACGAAGCTGCGCACGTCATAGCTGAGCCCGTCTTTCTCGCGGATGCGGGTCCACAACCGCGAGTTGGCCGCACCGCCCAGCAGATGGTTGGCCATCAGCATGGCGGGGAAGTCGGGGTGGGTGTCGTTCACGGGCAGCGGCTGCTCCAGCAGCAGGTTGGCATTGGGCTTGTCAGGCGTGGGCAGCAACTGGCGCAGCGGTGCAGCAGCCACCAGCGGCTGCGGCACGCGCACGAAGGCCGCGCCAGGCAGCGCGCCGGCAGCCGGCGCACGCCAATCGCCCAGGGCCTGGGCCAGTGCTGCCTGCACCGCTGCCACGTCCAGGTCGCCCACGGCGGTGAATCCGCCGCTGGCCGCACTGAGGAAGCGGCGGTGCACCGCCCGCAGCATGTCCACGGTGACGGCATTCGCGTCCTGCACTGTCTCGTCGAAGCTGGGCGCATGGCGCAGGTCGCCGCGCGGGTACGGGTTGCCGTGGCGCTGCAGCGCGTTGCCGGCCACCGCGCCGGGCTCGCTGCGCTGTGCGGCGACGGCGGCCAGCAGTTGCTGGCGGCCCTCGTCCAGCGCATCGGCCGGCAAGGCCGGGTCGCGCAGCAGCTTGCCCACCAGGGCCACCACGGCCGGCAGGTGCTGGCGCACGGTGGTGATGGTCACATTCAGCGTCTGGCCACCGGCACTGAAACCCACATCGGCGCGCAGCTTGTCGAAGGCGTCGCTGATCTGGGCACGGGTCATGCCGGCGCCGCCCTTGTCGATCAGCCCGCCCAGCATCGACACCGCCATGCCCTGCCCACGCAGGCTGTCGGCGTCACCGAAGCGCAGCACCAGCCGCGCCTGCACCGTGGCGCCGCGGGTGCCCTTGGGCAGCAGTGCCACCTTCAGGCCGCTGGGCAGGGTGCTGGTCTGGGTGCGGGCGTCCAGGTTGGCCGGTGTGGCGTCGAAGGCCTCGGCCTGGGCCACGGCGGCGTCGCCCTTGTAGCCCTGCACCATCGGGCCCACGGCCACCAGGGCCGGGTCGGGTGCGCGCCGGGGGGCGTCCGTGGGCAGGTACATGCCCAGGGTGCGGTTGTCGGGCACCAGGCGGGCCAGGGCCACGCGCTGCACATCGGCCAGGGCCAGCGCGCGCATGCGGTCGCGGGCCAGGAAGTACAGCCGCCAGTCGCCGTTGCCGATGGCTTCGCTCAGCGCCACGCCCACCCGCTCGGGGTCGGAAAAGCCTTGATCCCAATCGTTGAGCCACTGGGTGCGCACCCGCTCCAGTTCCTCGGCCGTGAAGGGCTCGGTGGCAATGCCGTCGATGGTGGCAAACAGCGCATTGCGGGCGGCATCCACGTCCTGCCCGGGCGCCAGTTGCAGGCCCAGCATCAACGGCCCCGGCTCGGCCACGGTCCAGCTGAAGCCGAAGCTGCTGGCCGCCAGCCTGGTCTCCACCAGGCGCTTGTGCAGCCGGCCCGATGGCGCATTGCCCAGCATGGCGGCCAGGGCGTCGGTGGCGGCAAAGTCAGGGTGGGCCGCCGGCACGCCGTGGAAGGCCGCCAGCAGGAACGGCGCACCGCCCTTGCGCCGCACCGTCACCGTGCGCTCGCCGTTCTGTGCCGGGTCGACGGTGTAGGTGGGCGGCAGCACCCGGGCGGGCCTGGGGATGGGGCCGAAGCTTTGCGCCACCCAGGCCAGCACCTGGGCCGGGTCGAACTTGCCGGCCACCACCAGGGTGGCGTTGTCGGGCTGGTAGTGCAGGCGGTAGAAGGCCTGCAGGCGCGGGATGTCGACGTTCTCCACATCGGCGCGTGCACCGATCGGCGTCTTGCCGTAGTTGTGCCATTGGTACATGGTCGCCAGCGTCTGCTGCAGCGTGGCGCGCACCGGGTTGTTCTCGCCCGATTCCATCTCGTTGCGCACCACCGTCATCTCGGTGTCGAGGTCGCTGCGGGCGATCAGGCTGTTGACCATGGCATCGGCCTGCCAGGCCAGGTACGAGCGCAGGTTGTCGTCGTTGGCGCTGAAGCTGGCGAAGTAGTTGGTGCGGTCG
>JARXAJ010000289.1 GCA_029865965.1 Aquabacterium sp. | reverse complement strand
CTGCTGCTGCGGCGGCTGCAGCTGCAGGCCCATCAGCCGCTGCGCCAGCGGCAGCCAGGTCATCAGCCCGCCCCGCGCCTGCCGACGCGGCCAGCGACCCGGTGCGGGCCTGGGCCAGCCTGCCCGAGGCCCAGCGTGCGGCCGTGCCGCCGCTGGTCTGGTCGGGCGTGGTCTATTCGGAGCGCGCCGACCAGCGCCTGGTGGTGGTCAACGGCCAGGTGGCGCGTGAGGGCGAGCCGCTGGCCGCCGGCCTGCAACTGCTGCAGATCCGTCCGAAGTCGGTGCTGCTGCGCTGGCAGGGTCAGCGCATCGAGCTGCCGCTGTAGCGGCAGCGGCCTCAGCCCGGCCAGCCGCGGCCGCGCAGGCCACCCAGCGCCAGCAGCGCAGCAGCCACCATGGCCCACGTCCGGGGGTTCGGGCACGGCGGCCACCTCCAGCGCGTTGTCTCGGGTGGCCACCGCGTTACCGGTGGTGCTGACGCCGAACTGATCGCTGGGTCGGCCGGCCAGTTGGCCCCGGCGCCGTGCCAGGGTGTCTGCAGCCCTGCTGTGCGGCAGACAGGGTCGGGCCGCGCCGTGCAGAGACATCGGCGGCACCGCTGCCCCTTCTTGACCAGGGGCCCTTCCGGCATGGGGTTAGCGCGCAACGAGTGCGCACCGGCCATCGCGAAGAATCGCCGATCCAAGCCACGAGCAGACCCCGCGTGCACTGCTTCGTCACCGGCGTCACCGGCTTCATAGGCAAGCGTCCCGTCAAGGCCCTGCTGGCGTGGCGCGGCACCACGGTGCACTTCCTGATATGCCCGGGCAGCGAAGGCAAGCTGGCCGACCTGTACGGCTTCTAGGGCGTGGCCAAGGCACGCGCCGTACCGGTGACCGGCGACCTCAGCAAGCATGCGCTGACCGGCAAGTGCTTCCACCTGGTCGAACCGCAGGGCTTGCATGTGGGCGACGTGCGCGATCCCGACCCGCGACGACTGCCGCGAGATGCAGGCCGCATTGCAGGGCAGCGGCATCGCATGCCCCAACCTGCATGACTATGCCTGGCGGCTGTGGGACGACTGGGAGCGCCACCTCGACCCCGACCTGTTCATCGACCGCAGCCTCAAGGGCGCCGTGGGCGGCAAGGTGGTGCTTGTCGCCGGCGGCTCGTCGGGCATCGGCCTGGCCGCTGCCTGCAAGTTTGCCGAGGCCGGCGCCATCACCATCATCTGCGCCCGCGGTGAAGACAAGCTGGCCGAGGCTGTGGCCGAGATCCATGCCCATGCGAACGCCAAGGGCGGCTAGGCCGCGCAGGTGTTCAGTTACTCGGTCGACATCGCCGATGAAGCCGGCTGCGCCGCCTTCGTGCAGATGCTGGACGACAGGCACGGCGGAGTCGACTTCCTGATCAACAACGCCGGCCGCTCCATCCGCCGCGCCTTCGATAACAGCTGCGACCGCTTCCACGACTTCCAGCGCACGATGGATCTGAACTACTTCGGCTGCCTGCGCATCACCTTGGGCCGGCTTCCGGGCATGGTGAAGAAGCACAAGGGCCATGTGGACAGCATCAGCAGCATTGGCATGCTGACCCACGCGCCACGCTTTTCTGCCTGTGTGGCCAGCAAGTCGGCGCTGGACGGCTGGACCCGCTGCGCCAGCAGCGAGTTCGCCGACCGGGGCGTGAGCGTCACCACCATCAAGATGCCGCTGGTGCGCACGCCGATGATCGCGCCCACCAAGATCTGCAACAACGTGCCCACGCTGGCGCCCGAAGAAGCGGCCGACATGATCGCCCAGGCCTGTGTCTACAAGCCGGTGCGCATTGCCACCCGGCTGGGCATCTTCGGCCAGACGCTGCATGCGCTGGTGCCGCGCGTCGCCCGGATCGTGATGAACACCACCTTCCGCATGTTCCCCGACAGCGACGCGGCCAAAGGTGCCAGGGGCGAGAAGGCCAGGCTGTCGCCTGAGGCCGTCGCCATGCAGCAGAGGATGCGCGGCATCCACTTCGGACACCCCGCCCGGGCTGGCGGCAGCGGCCCCGGCTGCGCCACTGCTGTTAGATTGCAGCCCCCATGGATGCCGTGGTGTTGTTCTTCATGTTGGGCGTGGCCGCCGGTCTGGCGAAATCCGACCTGAAGCTGCCGGCGGCGCTGTACGACGCGCTGTCGATCTACCTGCTGCTGGCCATCGGCCTGAAGGGCGGGATGGAGCTGGCCAAGCAACCGTTTCTGGCGGTGGCGCCGCAGGCGGTGATGGCCATGTCGCTGGGCCTGGTGATCCCGCTGATCGCCTTCCCGGTGCTGCGCGCCCTGGGCCGCCTGCCGCGCGCTGATGCAGCCAGCATCGCCGCGCATTACGGCTCGGTGAGTGTGGTCACGTTTGCGGTGGGGCAGAACTACCTCAACGCCAAGGGCATCCGCTTCGAGGCCCACATGCCGCTGATCCTGGTGCTGCTGGAGGTGCCGGGCATCCTGGTGGGCGTGCTGCTGGCGCGGGCCGGTGGCGCCGTGCGGCCGGCCTGGGGCCCGCTGCTGCACGAGGTGATGCTCGGCAAGAGCATCGTGCTGCTGGTGGGCGGCCTGCTGATCGGCTGGGCGGCCGGCCCGCAGGGCCTGGCGCCGATGGAGCCTTTCTTCGGCGGCCTGTTCAAGGGCGTGCTGTGCCTGTTCCTGCTGGAGATGGGGCTGGTGGCCTCGGCCCAACTGGGCTCGGTGCGCAAGAGCGGGCTGTTCCTGGTGGGCTTCGGTGTCTGCATGCCGCTGGTGGCGGCCGTGCTGGGCGCGCTGCTGGGCACGGCCATCGGCCTGTCGCCGGGCGGCACGGCGCTGCTGGCGGTGCTGGCGGCCAGCGCCAGCTACATCGCCGCACCGGCGGCCATGCGCATCGCCGTGCCCGAGGCCAACCCGGCCTTGTCGATCACCGCCGCACTGGCGGTGACCTTTCCGTTCAACCTGCTGCTCGGCATCCCGCTGTACACGCGGCTGGCCGAATGGCTGCACCGGGCCTGAGCATGAACCTGCATCCCAAGACGTTGGTGGTGATCCTGTGTGAAGCGGTGCTGGAGCCGCTGCTGGTGGCCGACTGCGAGCGCCTGGGCGCCCACGGCCACACGGTGATGGACGCGCGTGGCGGCGGCCGGCGTGGTGCCCGGGCCGGCACCTGGGACGCCGACCGCAGCATCCGCATGGAGGTGATCTGTGACGAGGCCACGGCCGGCGCCATCATCGACCATGTGCATGCGCGCTACTTCGCCAACTATGCGATGACGGTGTTTGCCGCCGACATCGGCGTGTTGCGGGCCGACAAGTTCTGACCGGGCTTGTTCCTACAATCCCCAGAATTGCTGCAACGCACCATCGAATCTGACCATAGGACTTGCCATGAGCACCGCCCAACCGCCCGACCAGGACCTGACCCACATCACCCCGCGCGACAAGGCCGAGATCCTGGCGCAGGCGCTGCCCTACATCCGCAAGTTCCACGGCAAGACCCTGGTCATCAAGTACGGCGGCAACGCCATGACCGACCCGGCCCTGCAGCAGGACTTTGCCGAAGACATCGTCTTGCTCAAGCTGGTGGGCATGAATCCGATCGTGGTGCATGGCGGCGGCCCGCAGATCGACGAGGCGCTGGCCAAGATCGGCAAGAAGGGCACCTTCATCCAGGGCATGCGCGTCACCGACGAAGAGACCATGGAAGTGGTGGAGTGGGTGCTGGGCGGCGAGGTGCAGCAAGACATCGTCGGCCTGATCAACGCCGCCGGCGGCAAGGCCGTGGGCCTGACCGGGCGCGACGGCGCGATGATCCGCGCCCGCAAGCTGAGAATGCTGGACCGCGACGACCCCAGCAAGGAGCTCGACGTCGGCCATGTCGGCGAGATCGTGTCCATCGACCCCAGCGTGGTCAAGGCGCTGCAGGACGATGCCTTCATCCCGGTGATCAGCCCGATCGGCTTCGGCGAGGACAACGAGAGCTACAACATCAATGCCGACGTGGTGGCTGCCAAGCTGGCCACGGTGCTGAAGGCCGAGAAGCTGGTGATGCTGACCAACATCCGCGGTGTGCTCGACAAGGCGGGTGAACTGATCACCGAGCTGACGCCGCGGCGCATTGATGAGCTGGTGGCCGACGGCACCATCTCCGGTGGCATGCTGCCCAAGCTGGCCGGCGCCATCGACGCGGCCAGGAGTGGCGTCAACGCGGTGCATGTGGTCGACGGCCGTGTGCCCCATGCGATGTTGCTGGAGATCCTGACCGACCAGGCCTACGGCACGATGATCCGGAGCCACTGACGCTGTGCATACCGACATCCGCAGCGGCGCCCGCACCGTCTGGCTGTTCGACCTGGACAACACGCTGCACGACGCCGGGGCCTTCGTCTTCCCGGCGCTGAAGACGTCGATGCGCGGCTACATCCAGCAGCAACTGCAGGTGGACGCCGACGAGGCCCAGCGCCTGAGCCTGCGCTACTGGACGCGCTATGGCGCCACCTTGCTGGGCCTGGTGCGCCACCATGGCGTGGACCCCGCGCACTTCCTGCACCACACCCACCGCCTGCCCGGGCTGGAAGGGCAGGTCAGCGCCCACCGGCCTGATCTGGCCACGCTGGCGCGGCTGCCGGGTCGCCGCTTCATCCTGACCAACGCGCCGCGTGCCTATGCGCTGCGGGTGCTGGCGGCGCTGGGCATCGCCCACCTGTTCGAGGGCGTCTTCGCCATCGAGGACATGGCCATGTTCGGCCAGTTGCGGCCCAAGCCCGACGCCCGCATGCTGCGCCGCATCGCCGTGCGGCTGAAGGTGCCCACCCACCGCTGCGTGCTGGTCGAGGACACGCTGGTGCACCAGAAGGCCGCGCGCAGCGTGGGCATGGGCACGGTGTGGATGCAGCGCTTTGCACGCCGCCTGCCTGCGGCTGGTGCGCACGCCCACCGCTGGTCAATGCAACCGGCCTATGTTGACCGCCGGGTGCGCACGCTGCGCCAGTTGCGGCGCTGACCGCAGCCTGCCCGGGCAGCGGCAGGTGGCCGCAGGCGCTGTGCCAGAATGAATTTCAACCCCCCCGCCCAAGATGTTGCCCGCCGTGATGCCCGAACCCGACGACCTGCCCAGCGACGGGCCGTTGGCGCCCCCACCATTGCGGGTGGTGGCTGACGCCGGCGCGCGCAAGCGGCCCAAGCCTGGCGAGCGGCGGGTGCAGATCCTGCAGGCCCTGGCCAGCATGCTGGAGCAGCCCGGCACCGACCGCATCACCACCGCCGCGCTGGCGGCGCGGCTGCAGGTCAGCGA
>JARXAJ010000223.1 GCA_029865965.1 Aquabacterium sp. | reverse complement strand
GCCAGCAGCTGCGGCAGTGGCTGCGGCGCATCGGCCAGCGCCGCGGCATGCGCCGCGCTGTCGGCGCCCAGCAGGGCCAGCGCCAGTGCCAGTGGCACCGGCAGCACCAGCAGCCACAGCCCGGCCAGTTGCCAGGCCGTGTACCGCCAGCGCTGCCATGCCGTCACCGCCAGGCCCTGCCTGACCTGCTGTTGATCGAGCCCTGCCACCGGCGCGACATCTCCGCTGCAGGGCTGCGCCGGGTTGCCATGCCAGTTGCTGTGCCCCTGCAGGTGCTGGCTGGCTTGCAGCGTGGAGGCATGCGCCAGCCGCGTGCCATCGGCCATGCGGGTGTCGATGTCGACAAACGCACCTTCACCCACATGGCAGCCCGCGCCGATGCGCACCGGCCCGGTCCGGATGCGCCCGCCCACCGCCTGGTAGCAGGGCACATGGCACAGCGCACCGATGACGGCGCCCTCGCCCACCTGCAGCAGGTCGGTGCACACCGGTGTCTGTGTCAGGCCGACCTGTGCCGACCAGGCCACGCGGGCGCCCAGCAGGCGCAGGTACAGCACAAACAGCGGCGTGCCGGCAAACAACACCAGCGGGTTGCTGCGCACCAGCGTCTTCACCGCCCAGAAGCGCAGGTAGGCCAGGCTCCACACCGGGATGGTCTGCGCCCGCCAGCGGCCCACCAGCAGCCACTTCAGACCGATCGGCACCGCCGCCGAGGCCAGGAAGTAGCCGGCCGAGAACAGCACCGTGCGGCTGTAGGTCTGCAGCGCACCCTGGGCTTCGAGCAGCCAGTGCCAGCCATGCCACCAGGCAGCGCCATGGGCCCACAGGAATGCCAGCGCCAGCAGCGCCTGCGCCAGGCCGCAGCCCAGATAGGCGGCGCGGCTGGCCACATGTGGCGCCGGTTCGGCACTGGCGGCACCCGAGGCACCTTCCGGCTGCGACGTGGCGGGCAGGGCGGCTGGCAGCGATGCGACGAAGGCCGCCAAGGCCCGCACGCTGGGCTGGGCGTAGAGGTCGCGCATCGACAGCGCTTCCTGCCCCAGGGCCTGCCGCAGCCGTGCGCTCAGCTGCGCCAGCAGCAGTGAATGCGCGCCCAGGTCGTGGAAGAAGTGGTCGTCCGCCGACACCTGGTCCAGCCCCAGCAGCTGGGATATTTCGGTGGCGATGGTGGCCTCCAGCGGCCCCTGGGGCGCGGCAAAGGGCCGGGCCTGGTCATGCAGCCGCTGCCGCGCTGGCGGCGGCAGGGCCTTGCGGTCGGCCTTGTCGCTGGCCAGCATGGGCATGCTGGCCAGTGGCTCGTAGAAGGCCGGCACCATGTAGCTGGGCAGCACCTCGCGCAGCCGCTGCGCCAGCCCGTCAGGCTGCACTGCATCGCCGGTTGCGCCCGGCTGCACGGTGTAGTAGGCCACCAGCTCGCTGACACCCGGGCTGCTCTGCCAGGTGTTGACCACCGCCTGCGCCACACCCGGCTGTTGCAGCAGCACTGATTCGATTTCGGCCAGCTCGATGCGGTAGCCGCGGATCTTCACCTGGGTGTCGATGCGGCCCAGGTATTCCACCTCGCCGTCGGCATTGATGCGCCCCAGGTCGCCGGTGCGGTAGATGCGGCCGGATGTGTTGTGCGCAACGCCGATGAAGTCATCGATGAAGGCCTGACGGGTCTGCTCGTCGCGGTTCAGGTAGCCGCGGGCAACGCCGGCACCGGCAATGCCGATCTCTCCGGGCTCGCCGAAGGCCAGCGCGCGCGCCTCGCCAGGCGCCAGGATGACGATGGCATAGCTGGGCAGCGGCTGGCCGATGGTGACCGGCTTGCCGGGCACGGGATGGCCCAGCGTGGCGGTGACGGTGGCTTCGGTCGGCCCATAGGCATTCAGGAAGCGCAGGCCTGGCCGGTGCCAGCGCGCCACCAGGTCGCGCGGACAGGCTTCACCCGAGACGATCAGCAGCCGCAGCAGGGGCAGATCGGCCTCCAGCGTGGCCAGCAGCGTGGGCACGCAGCACATGGCCGTTGCGCGGTGCTCTTTCAGGAAGTGCGCCAGGTCGTCGCCCAGCAGGCTGCCGCCGGTCTGGTTGGGCAACAGCGTGGCGCCCAGCACCAGCGGCACCCAGATTTCCTCGACCGCGAAGTCGAAGGCCAGCGTCAGGCCCTGGTAGACACGGTCGTCTGCGCGCAAGCCGTAGGTGCTGGCCGCCACCCGCACGAAGTTGACGATCTGCCCATGGTCGATGGGCACGCCCTTGGGCCGGCCGGTGGAGCCCGAGGTGTAGATCACGTAGCACATCTCGCTGGCGGGCGGCGCCAGTTCGGCGTCCGTCAGGCGGTGGCCGGGCAGGCCCTGCAGCAGCGCGGTGATGTCGTCCAGGCAGGTGACGGCCACGGTCGCAGACGCTGCCGCCGCCCCTGCCGCAGCGTCATCCAGCAGGTTGCGGTGGGCTTGCATGCTGAGCACGCGACCCACGCCGGCATCGGCCAGCATGAAGGCGATGCGGTCGGCCGGAAAGCCGGCGTCCAGCGGCACATAAGCGGCATGGATCTTCAGCACCGCCAGCATCGCGGCATAGCTGTGGGCCGACTTGTCGAACAGCAGCGCCAGCACGTCGCCGCTGCGGTGGCCCAGCTGCAGCAGGTGGCGCGCCAGGCGGTTGGCCATGGCGTCCAGTTCGGCATAGGTCAGCCGGTGGGTGGCGCTGTCGACCGCCAGCTGGCTGGTCAGGCCCTGGGCCTGCAGGGCGTCGCAGCGCTGCTCGAACAGGTGGTGCAGGCGTTCGCCGGGTTGCCACTGCGGGCGGTTGTCCACGTCGCTGCGCATCAGCACGGCGGCTTGTGGCACGGTTTGGGGATGCAGCATGGGGCCTGGATCGGTTGGGCGCAGGGCCGTCGGGCTGGCTGGGCAGCGCCGGCGCAGCACGGTGGGTGCGCCCGCCCCGCAGGGAGCAGGGCGGGATGGTGAGGGGCCTGGACGGCTTGGTCGCCCGATCAGGCCACGGCGCGCTGCAGATCGAGAGCCAGCGCTGCCACCGGCGCCGCGGCGTTCGGTTGAAGCCGCACCGCGTCTTCCACCGACCGGCGCAGGATGGCCAGGCCCTGCTCCAGCACATCGGAGGGCGTGTTCACGGCGGCCAGGATCTTCACCACCTCGTCGTTCGGGCCCGATGTCTCGATGATCAGGCCGCGCTCGAAGCACAGCTTGCAGATGGCATCGGCCAGTGCGCCGGTGCCCACATGCAGGCCCTGCATCATGCCGCGGCCCTTGCAATAAGCGCCCGGTACCAGGGTGGCCATGTCCTGCAGCGCTGCGCCCACGGTGTTGGCGTTGCGGTCGATCTGGCGCGCCAGCCAGTTGCTGGTCCAGTATTTCTCCACCGCCACCGCCGCAGTGATGAACGCATGGGTGTTGCCGCGGAAAGTGCCGTTGTGCTCGGCTGGCTTCCACTGGTCCCGGTCGGGCCGCACCAGGAGCAGCGACATCGGCAGGCCGTAGCCGGAGATGGATTTCGAAAGCACCACCAGATCAGGCTCGACGGCCATGCCCTCGAAGCTGAAGAAGGTGCCGGTGCGGCCGCAGCCGGCCTGCACGTCATCGACGATCAGCAAGGCGCCGAAGCGCTGTGCAATCTCGGCCACACGCCGGATCCAGGCGGGCCGGGCGGCATTGAGCCCGCCCTCACCCTGCACCGCCTCCAGCAGGATGGCTGCCGGTGCGTCGATACCGCTGGACGGGTCTTCCAGCATCTGCGCCAGGTAGTCGGCCGTGTCCACCTGGGCGCCGAAGTACTGGTCATATGGCATGCGGGTGACGCCGGGCAGTGGCAGGCCCATGCGGTTGTACTGGCTGCCAGTGGCCGCCAGCGCGCCCATCGACACACCGTGGTAGCCGTTGGTGAAGGCGATGATGTTCTGCCGGCCGGTCACCTTGCGTGCCAGCTTCATGGCCGCCTCTACCGCGTTGGTGCCGGTCGGGCCGGTGAACTGCACCCGGTAGGACAGACCACGCGGCGCCAGCAGCCTGCTGGTGAACAGGGCGAGGAAGTTGCGCTTGGCGTCGGTGTGCAGGTCCAGGCCCATGGCCAGGCCATCGCGCTGGATGTGGGCCACCAGCGCCGCGCTCATGTCGGGGTCGTTATGGCCGTAATTCAACGCACCGCAGCCGGCAAGGAAGTCGATGTAGCTGCGGCCATCGGCGGCCAGCATGCGGCTGCCACGGGCCTGGGTAAACAGTGTGTTGAAACGGCGGCAGTAGCCGCGGGCAGCGGATTCATGCTGCTCGAACACGGAGATGTCGGTGTCTGTCGGCATGGCGAATTTCATCGGTTTGCGTTCGGCCAGACTGACTGGCCGGCGCGGGACTGCAACTGCTGCTGATGAAAAAGGTGCCGTTGCCGGCCTTGTCCTCAAGCAACCCGGGCTGGCAGGACCAACAAATGCTGCCGACGGGAAATTGTGGCCGGCGCACTGGCGGCGTCTGTGACGCGGCCCGGGACCCGTCGGGCACAACCCGTCTAATAAGTAGTAAAACTTGCTTTAAATTTAGATTCGCTTGTGGTGGTGGGCATCATCGCGGCCTGCCCGGCGCGCTGACAGCGGCCAGGTGCAGGCGGCCTAGCGCTGCGGCCAGCCGCACGCGGGCCTGGCGCCAGGCGGTCAGGCTGGACAGGCGGGCCAGGGTGGCCTGGCTGACGGTGCCATGCGCATCCAGCACATCGGTCAGATCGCTGTTGTCGGCGCGGTAGGAGGCCAGCTCACCGGCCAGCAGCGCTTGCGCGTCCTGCACATAGGCCTGGGCCTGGCGCAGGGCCAGGGCCTGGGTCTGCATGGCCTGCCAGGCCTGCCAGGTCTGCAGGGCCACCTGCCGTTCGGTGCTGCGCAGTTCCGACCGCGCCGCCTCGATCTGGGCCCGCGCCAGGGCTTCCCGCTGTTGGCGCAGCTCGCCCGCAAACAGCGGCACCTCCAGCTGGAGGCCCAGGCTGACATCACGGCTGCCGGCGCGGTAGACATCGCGGCCGATGCGCTGCGCATGCTGCAGGCTGATGCGCGGCGCGGTGCTGCGGCGTGCCAGGTCCAACGTGGCGCCTGCAGCGCCCAGCCGCGCCCGCGCCGCCCGCAACGCCGGGTGGTCGCGCTGGATCACGTCCAGCAGCGCATCCACCGCAGTGTCTTCCGGCCCGATGTCGGGTGCGCCTTCGTCCAGTTTCAGCGCCAGCGTCTGCTGCAGCGGCAGGCCCAGCTGGACTGCCAGCTCACCGCGTGCCTCCAGCAGGCTGCCCTGCGCCAGCAGGCGCTCCAGCGTTGCACGGGATTGGTCGGCCCGCAGCTGCAGGCGCTCCAGTTCGGCATCCAGCAGGCTCTCTGCCGAAGATTCGGGCTCTTGCGCCTCGACAATAAGCTGTTGCGGCCGGGCCTGCTTGAGCGGCCTGGTGCTGGCCGGAGCCTGGCGGATGGCGTTGCCGCGGGCGGCAGTCTTGATCTGGTGCGGCGCGGGGCGCGCGCCGCTGCGCTCAGTCCGGTCGGGTGCGTCGCCGCCGCCGCGCCGGTCATGCTGCATCAGCAGGTTGTCGGTGAAGCTGGCTTCCTGCACCAGCACCTGCACGGTGGCCTCGGCCTCGGCGAGCGCAAAGAAGGCCCTGGCTGTGGCCAGCGTCACCTCCATCACGGTGTCATCGTGGGCAGCGGCGGCGGCCAGTGCTTCCAGCTGCGCCGCTTCCACGCTGGCGCGCTGCTGGCCGAAGTCCATCAGCACCCAGCTCAGCTCCAGTGCTGCGGCGCCAACGCCCGACCGGTAGACCGTGCTGCTGCTGTCGGTGCGCTCCCGCAGGCGCTGCCATGCGGTGCCGGCTTCCACACTGGCGGTGACTGCCGGCCGCGCCTGCGCACGTTGCAATTGCAGCTCCGCTGTCCTGGCCTGCCATTGCGCCCAGCTCTGCTGGGTGCGCGGGTCGTTGCACAAGGCCAGTGCCAGGGCCTGTTGCAGGCCCAGCGCCTGGGTCGACACCTCTGGCGTGCAAGGCGCCGGGCCAGGGCTGCCAGCGGCGAAAGCGCCGGGCGCGGGCTGGGCCGGTGCCGGCCCGGAACCCAGCATGCCGAGCCCCACGGCCAGCAGGAGGATCCAGCCGTGCTGTCGCTTCATCTGCCGGCACAGGGTGCGCATCGCGGTTCTCTACAACGGAAATGGTCATGGGCGCAGATACCTTCAGCGGCAAGGCACCCACGGGCAGAACAGACAGCCCGCACCAGGTCGCCAGACCCTATGCGGCCGCGTCAGCGGCCGGAGTGTGCCACCGGCCTGTGCCTGCCCTGTGTCACAGGGCAGCCCGCCCGGCTACAGCATCTGCGTGGGTGTGGGCACGCCCAGCAGCAGGCGGCCGGTGAGCTCGAAGGTGGCGTCGCCCACCATCATGTGCTGGGTGGCCACCTGCACATTGCGCAGTGCCCGTTGCAGCGGCGAGCTGGCGAACACCGCGCCGCCACCGGCCAGGGTGTAGAGCCGCGCCACCACTTCGGCCGATGTGTGCACCGCGTGGCTGGCGGCCAGGCGCAGGTCACGCCGGGCGTCCAAGGCCATCTCGCCCGGCTGCTGGGCGGCCTGCCAGGCGGTGTCGACGCTGGCCAGCAGGTAGCAGCGGGCCGATTGCAGCTGGGCCTCGGCCCGGGCCACCGCGTCTTGCACCGTGGCGCGCGCCGACAGCGGCCGGCTGCCGGCCTGCGGCACGCTGCGGCTGGCCTGCTCGGTGAAGTGCTGCAGGGCTTCGCGCGCCACGCCGGTGGCCACCGCCGCAATCGCGATGGCCAGCAGCCCGAAGACCGGAAACCGGTACAGCGCTGTCTGCAGCCGCGGCCCGTCGAGCAGGCAGGCGCTGTGGGCCAGCGGCACGAAGGCATCCCTGGCTTCGAACTCGCCGCTGCCGGTGCCGCACAGGCCAAAGGCGTCCCAGTTGTCGGCCAGTTGCACCTGGCCGCGCTGCAGCACCACGCTGACGATGCGCGGCGTGCCGTCGGCCATCAGCGCGGGTTGGCCGTCGGGGCCGATCACCAGGCAGCCGGCGGTCACCAGGTCGGCATTGCGGGTGCCCGAGCCCCAGGCCCAGCGCCCGCTGACCCGCAGGCCGGGCACGCCGTGCTGCTCGGCCGGCACGGCCCGGCCACGCGGGGCGAACACGCCGGCCAGCTTGAGATCGGCCCGCGTGAACAGCGTCTGGGCCGCGTCGTCGGGCAGATAGGCCGCCAGCAGCGCCGATGTGCAGCTGATGAAGCAGCACCAGGCGCTGGCGGCGTCGGCGCGGGCCAGCTGTTCGATCACCAGGTAGAAGCTGGCCGGCGGTGCCTCATGGCCGCCGAACTGCTGCGGCGTCAGCAGGCGGTAGAGGCCGGCGTCCGCCAGCAGGTCGGCCACGTCCTGCGGCAGCGCGCGCTGGGCTTCGAATTCCTGGCTGCGGCCGGCCAGGGCGGTGCCGGCGCGGGCTGCAGCCTGCATCAGGGCCTGGTGCTGGGGCGTGCGTGTGGGGGCGTTGGCGACGTGCATGGTGGCGTTGGCAGGTGCGCTGTGCGGTTGCTGGCTGCGGTTGCTGTGTGCGGTGGCTGTGTGCTGTGG
>JARXAJ010000152.1 GCA_029865965.1 Aquabacterium sp. | reverse complement strand
CGATGCGCCTGCGCCGCGAATGCGGGGTGTGGGAGCTGTTCATCCCCGGCGTGGCCGCCGGTGCGCGCTACAAATACGAACTGCTGGGCCCGCAGGGCCAGCTGCTGCCGCAGAAGGCCGACCCGATGGCCCGCAGCGCTGAGCTGCGCCCGGCGACGGCCAGCGTGGTGGCCCCGCTGCCCGACAAGGTGCCGGCCAGCGTGGCGCGGCAGGCCGCCAATGCGCTGGACGCCCCGATCAGCATCTACGAGGTGCACCCCGGCTCGTGGCGGCGCAAACCGGACACGGGCCCCCAGGACTGGACGGCGTCCAGTCCACCCCCCGAGGGGGCTCGGCGGCCTTGGGGCGGCCCGGCGCCCGCCGTCGACAACCGCTGGCTGACGTGGGACGAACTGGCCGCTGAACTGGTGCCCTATGCCGCGGGCCTGGGCTTCACCCACATCGAGCTGCTGCCGATCAGCGAGCACCCGTTCGACGGCAGCTGGGGCTACCAGCCGCTGGGCCTGTACGCGCCCACCGCACGCTTCAGCGCGCCCGCCGCCGATGGCAGCAGATGTGGCGACGGCGCTGGCTTCCAGCGCTTCGTGCAGGCCGCGCATGCCGCCGGCCTGGGCGTCATCCTCGACTGGGTGCCGGCCCACTTCCCCACCGACGCCCATGGCCTGGGCAACTTCGACGGCACCCACCTGTATGAATACGCCGACCCGCGCGAGGGCTACCACCCCGACTGGAACACGCTGATCTGCAACCTGGGTCGCACGGAGGTGCGCAACTTCCTGATCGGCAATGCGCTGTACTGGCTGGAGCGCTTCGGCGTCGACGGCCTGCGGGTGGATGCGGTGGCATCGATGCTGTACCGCGACTACAGCCGCAAGCACGGCGAATGGATCCCCAATGTGCACGGCGGGCGTGAAAACCTCGAGGCCATCAGCTTCCTGCGCCGGCTCAATGAAGTGGTGGGCGGTGAACGGCCGCAGGCCATCACCCTGGCCGAGGAATCCACCGCCTTCCCGGCCGTGTCGCGCCCCACCTATGCGGGCGGCCTGGGCTTCCACTACAAATGGAACATGGGCTGGATGCACGACACCCTGGCCTACATGGCGCGCGACCCGGTGCACCGCACCCACCACCAGGGCGAGATGAGCTTCGGCCTGGTCTATGCCTTCAATGAGAACTTCGTGCTGCCGCTCTCGCACGACGAGGTGGTGCACGGCAAGGGCAGCCTGATCGCCAAGATGCCGGGCGACGGCTGGCAGAAGTTTGCCAACCTGCGTGCCTACTACGGCTTCATGTGGGGCCACCCGGGCAAGAAGCTGCTATTCATGGGCTGCGAGTTCGCCCAGGGCCGCGAATGGAACCACGACAGCAGCCTCGACTGGCACCTGCTGCAACCGGGCGCCGACCCCCGCCATGCCGGGATGCAGTCTCTGGTGCGCGACCTGAACGCGCTGCACAAGACCCTGCCTGCCCTGCACCAACGCGACTTCACCCCCGACGGCTTCGAATGGATCAGCCATGCCGATGCCGCCCACAGCGTGCTGGCCTTCGTGCGCCATGCGCATCCCGACAACCCGGAGGGCAGCCACCCGGTGCTGGTGGTCTGCAACTTCACACCGCTGGTGCACCACGGCTGGCGCTTGGGCGTGCCGCGCGCCGGCACCTGGGTTGAACGGCTGAACACCGACAGCGCCCACTATGGCGGCAGCAATGTCGGCCTGGCCCTGGGCGCGGCGCAAGCCGAACCCATCGGCGCCCATGGCCGGCTGCAGTCAATCAGCATCACCCTGCCACCGCTGGCCTGCGTGTTCTACGAATGGACCGCCTGAACCCCGCCCCGCTGGTGCTCGATGCCGGCCGGCCCTGGCCGCTGGGCGTGCATTGGGACGGCCAGGGCCTGAACATCGCCGTGGCCAGCACCAGTGCCCATGCCATCGCGCTGTGCCTGTTCGACGCGGATGGCCGGCGCGAGACCCACCGCGGCAGCCTGCCCGGCCACACGCTGGACGTGTGGCACGGCTACCTGCGGGCCGACGCCGGCAGCACCCTGGGCCACCCGGGCCAGCTGTACGGCCTGCGGGCGCATGGCCCCTGGCGGCCCGACCGGGGCCACCGCTTCAATCGTGCCAAGCTGCTGCTCGACCCCTATGCACGCCAGATCGTCGGCAGCTTCGACTGGGGCCCCGAGCACTTCGGCCATGACGGCGACCACCCGCTGCAGCCCGACCCGCGCGACAACGCCGCCACCGCGCTGAAGGCCCGGGTGGTGCACGACGATTTCAACTGGGGCGACGACCGGCCGCCGCACACACCGCTGGCCGACAGCGTGCTGTGCGAACTGCATGTCAAGGGCTTCACCGCCCTGCACCCCGGTGTGCCCGCGCCGCTGCGCGGCACCTATGCCGGCCTGGCCCAGCCCGCGGTGCTGCGCCACCTGCAAGGCCTGGGCATCACCGCGGTGAGCCTGCTCCCGGTGCACCACTGGCTGGACGAACTGCGCCTGGTCGGCATGGGCCTCACCAACTACTGGGGCTACAACACCCTGGGCTTCTTCTGCCCGGCGCCGCAACTGGCGGCCGACCCGGCCCATGCCCGGCATGAATTCCGCAGCATGGTGAAAGCGCTGCATGCTGCCGGCATCGAGGTGCTGCTGGACGTGGTGTTCAACCACACGGCTGAGAGCGATGAACGCGGCCCCACGCTCAGCTGGCGCGGCCTGGACAACACCGGCAGCTACCGCCTGCCGACCGAGCAGCGCGCCGCCTACGACAACTACAGCGGCTGCGGCAACACCCTGGACATGCGCCAGCCGGCGGTGCTGCGCCTGGTGCTCGACAGCCTGCGCTTCTGGGTGCAGGACATGCATGTCGACGGCTTCCGCTTCGACCTGGCCACGGCCCTGGGCCGGGGCCACAGCGGCTTCGAGCGCGAAGGGCCGTTCTTCCAGGCCATCGCCCAAGACCCGGTGCTGGCACCGCTGCTGGCGGCTGGCAAGCTGATCGCCGAGCCCTGGGACCTGGGCCCTGGTGGCTATCAGGCGGGCAACTTCCCGCGCGGCTGGCTGGAATGGAACGACAGCTTCCGCGACACGGTGCGCGCCTTCTGGCTGGGCGGCGCCGTCACCCGCGGGCAGTTCGCCCAGGCGCTGGCCGGCTCGTCGCAGCGGCTGCAATCGCGCCGGCGGGGGCCGTCGGAATCGGTCAACTATGTCGTCTCGCATGACGGCTTCACGCTGCGCGATCTGGTCAGCCATGACCTGCGCCATAACGAAGCCAACGGCGAGCACAACCGCGACGGCCATGGCCACAACTTGAGCTGGAACTGCGGCATCGAGGGCGCCACAGACGACCCCGCGGTGCTGCGCCTGCGCAGCCGCCTGCAGCGTGCGCTGCTGGCCACGCTGCTGCTGAGCCAGGGCACGCCGATGCTGGCTGCCGGCGACGAGATCGGCCACAGCCAGGGTGGCAACAACAACCCGTATTGCCAGGACAACACCACCACCTGGATCGCCTGGCCACAAGCCGATGCGGCGCTGCGCGACTTCACCGCCAGGCTGCTGGCGCTGCGCCGGCAGTGGCTGCCGCTGCGGCCCGAGTGGTACACCGGCCTGGCCGATGCCCGCGGCCTGCACGACCTGAGCTGGCTGCGCCGCGGCGGTGACGCGCTCAACGACTGGGACTGGACGCAATCGGCCTCGCGGGTGCTGGGCGCCTACATCGGCGCGCCGGGGCGGGGCAACCAGCCCCTGCTGCTGCTGTTCAATGCCGAGCCGGCCGACACCCGCTTCACCCTGCCGCCCGGGGCCTGGCAACCCCTGCTGGACACCGCCGACGATGGCGTCGGCCCCGACACCGCCGCACCGCACAGCGGCCACATGCTGCTGCGGGGCCGCAGCGTGGCCTTGCTCGCCGGGCCGGCGGCATCCGTCCCCCCACCGCGCACCAGCGCCTGACCACCATGCCGACCTCTTTGCGACTGCCGCGCGCCAGCGGTGTGCTGCTGCACCCCACCTGCCTTCCCGGCCCGCATGGCAGCGGCGACCTGGGCCCGGCCGCCTACCATTTCATCGACTGGCTGCGCAGCGCCGGCCAGACCCTGTGGCAGACCTTGCCGCTGGGCGGCATCGGCCCGGGCAATTCGCCGTACATGAGCAGTTCGGCCTTTGCGGGCAATGTGCTGCTGGTCGACCTGGCCGAGTTGCAACAGCGCGGCTGGCTGGCGGCCGATGCGCTGGCCGCACCGCCTGCAGCCGACCCGCAGCGCATCGACTTCGCCACCATGGTGCCCTGGCGCCTGGCGCGCCTGGCCGATGCGGCCCGGGCCTTTGCCGCCAGCACCGATGCGGCCGACCACGCCGACTTCCGTGCCTTCTGCCAGCGCCAGGCCAGCTGGCTGGACGACTACGCCTTGTTCATGGCCCAGTGCGAGGCCACCGGCTGGGCCGACTGGCCCACTTGGCCCGAGGGCCTGGCCCAGCGCGCGCCCCAGGCGATGGCGGCCGCCCGGCTGCGACACGCCGACGCCATCGGCTTCTGGCAGTTCTGCCAATGGTGCTTCTTCCGCCAGTGGGCAGCGCTGCGGGCCCACGCCCATGCGCAGGGCATCAAGATCATCGGCGACGCGCCGATCTTCATCGCCCACCAGAGCGCCGAGGTCTGGGCGCGGCAGGATCTGTTCGAACTGGATGCCACCGGCAAGCCCACGGTCGTGGCCGGCGTGCCACCCGACTACTTCAGCGCCACCGGCCAGCGCTGGGGCAACCCGCTGTACCGCTGGGACGCCCATGCAGCCGAAGGCTATGCCTGGTGGATCGAACGGGTGCGGCGCACGCTGGAGCTGGTGGACATCGTGCGCATCGACCATTTCCGCGGCTTTGCCGACTACTGGGAGATCCCGGCGACCGAGCCCACCGCTGTCAACGGCCGCTGGCTGCCAGGGCCCGGCATGGCGCTGTTCGACGCCATCCATGCCGCGCTGGGCCCGCTGCCGCTGATCGCCGAAGACCTGGGCCAGCTGTCGCAGCCGGTCAGGGACCTGATGGCCGCCACCGGCTTCCCCGGCATGGCGATCCTGCAGTTCGGCTTTGCCGACGATGCCGGCAACCCCTTCCTGCCGCACAACCACAAGCAACACAGCGCGGTCTACACCGGCACCCACGACAACGACACCAGCATGGGCTGGTGGGCCGGCGCCAGCGAGCATGAACGCCACCATGCGCGCGCCTACCTGGGCACCGACGGCCACGACATCGCCTGGGCCCTGATGCGCGCCGCCGCCGCCAGCGTGGCCGACACCGTGGTGCACCCGCTGCAAGACATCCTGGTGCTGCCCACCGACTGCCGCATGAACCTGCCCGGCAGCCCCAGCGGCTGGTGGGTGTGGCGCTTTGAATGGAGCCAGGTGCATCCCTGGCACGGCCAGCGGCTGGCCGACATGACAAAACTCTTCGGCAGAGGCTGAACCAAGCCCAACGACAAAGGGCGCCGCAAGGCGCCCTTTGTACGTTCCAAGCGGCCGTCGCGGAACCGGCTTTGCCGGGCCGCTGACGGCGCCCCCCTGGGGGGGAGCGCCGCAGGCGCTTCGGGGGGGGGTTAGTTCAACGCCACTTTCTTGCCGTCCTTGTAGACGTACAGGGTCATGGCCGGGTTCTTCAGCTCGCCATCGGCCTCGAACTGCACCCGGGTGGTCACGCCCTGGTAGTTGGTGGCGGCCAGGCTGGGCAGGTAGACCTTGGGGTCGGCCGAGCCGGCCTTGACCATGGCGTCCACCAGCACATGCACGGCGTCGTACACATACGGGCTGTAGACTTGGAACTGCTTCGGGTACTTGGCCTCGTAACGCGCCATCCAGGCCTTGCCGCTGGGCATCTTGTCGAGGCTGGAGCCACCTTCGGCGCAAACCACGCCGTTCAGGCTCTTGGCACCGCCCGACAGCTCGGCCAGCTTGGCCGTGCAGATGCCGTCACCGCCGAAAAACTTCAGGCTGGACAGGCCGAGCTGGTCCATCTGGCGCAGCATCGGGCCGGCTTGCGGGTCCATGCCGCCATAGAACACCGCATCGGGGCCCTTGCTCTTGATGGCGGTGAGGATGGCCATGAAGTCGGTGGCCTTGTCGTTGGTGAACTGCTCGTCCACCACCTGGATGCCCTGGGCCAGCGCCGTCTTCTTGAACACCTCGGCCACGCCCTGGCCGTAGGCGGTGCGGTCGTCGATGATGGCAACCTTCTTGATCTTCAGGTTGTTCGACGCATGCAGCGCCAGGCCTGCGCCCAGTGCGTTGTCATTGGCCAGCAGGCGGAAGGTGGTCTTGAAGCCCTGCTGCGTCAGCTTGGGGTTGGTGGCCGACGGCGTGACGTGGGGGATGCCGCACTGGTTGTAGACCGCCGACGCCGGGATGGTGGTGCCCGAGTTCAGGTGGCCTGCCACGCCTGCCACCTTGGCATCGCACAGCTTTTGTGCAGCGGCCGTGCCCTGCTT
>JARXAJ010000170.1 GCA_029865965.1 Aquabacterium sp. | reverse complement strand
CATCCTGTGGGACATCGACCAGGCGCTGGCCGCTGCGGCCCAGGCCTGAGCATGCTGCGCCACCGCGCCGGCCACGGGCTGTGGCGACTGCTGGCGGTGCTGGCCCTGGCAGGCTGCGCCGCACCGCCAGCGCAGCAGTCTGCCGACCTGCCGCCGCTGCCCGCCGACGTGGCCGGGGCCACGCACAAGCCTGGCTGGGCCTTCAGCCGCCAGGGTGTGGCCGCCGCCAACCCGCTGGCCACCGCCGCCGGGCTGCAGGTGCTGCAGGCTGGTGGCAGCGCGGTCGATGCCGCCGTGGCGGTGCAGATGGTGCTGACCCTGGTCGAGCCGCAGAGCAGCGGCATCGGTGGCGGCGCCTTCCTGCTGCACTGGGATGGCCGCAGCGTGCAGGCCTGGGACGGCCGCGAGACCGCGCCTGCCGCCGCCGATGAGCGGCTTTTCCTCGGCGCAGACGGCAAGCCTGTGCCGTTTGCCCAGGCGGTGGTGGGTGGCCGTGCGGTGGGCGTGCCCGGCGTGGTGCGCATGCTGCAGGTGGCCCACCGCGCCCACGGCCGCCTGCCCTGGGCGCAGCTGATGCAGCCGGCCATCGGCCTGGCCGACCGCGGCTTTGCCGTCAGCGCGCGGCTGCACCAGCAACTGGCGGAAGAACAGGCGCTGCGGCGTGATGCCCAGGCCGCCGCCTACTTCTACCGCGCCGATGGCAGCCCCCACCCGGTGGGCACATAGCTGCGCAACCCGGCGCTGGCCGCCGTGCTGCGCCGCATCGCCGCCCAGGGCAGCGATGCGCTGCACACCGGCCCGGTGGCCGACGACATCGTGCGCCGCGTGCGCGGCCATGCCGACGCGCCGGGCCGCATGGTGGCCGCTGACCTGGCCGGTTATGCAGCCAAGGAGCGCGAGCCCCTGTGCACCGACTGGATGGCCAGCTACCGCGTCTGCGGCATGCCGCCGCCGTCGTCGGGCCACCTGGCGATCCTGCAGATCCTGGGCATCCTGGAGCGGCTGCCGCCGCTGCCCGACCCGCTGCGCCAAGCGCAGCCTGGCGTGTCCGGCGGCGCGCAGCCTGGTGTCCGCGCCGATGCGCCATCGGCCGACTGGCTGCATGCCTACACCGAGGCCGCCCGCCTGGCTTTTGCCGACCGCGCCCAGTACGTGGCCGACCCCGATTTCGTCGACCCGCCAGCCGGCGGCTGGGGCAGCCTGCTCGAAGACGCCTACCTGCAGCAGCGCGCCGGCCTGGTGGGTGAACGCAGCCTGGGCCGCGCCACGCCCGGCCAGCCCGGCGCCACCCGCAGCGCCTGGGCGCCCATGGCCGACCAGCCCGAGCACGGCACCAGCCACATCAGCATCGTCGACGCGCAAGGCAGGGCAGTGGCGATGACCACCACCATCGAGGCAGTGTTCGGCAGCCGCATCATGAGCGATGGCGGCACCGGCCTGCCGGGCGGCTTCCTGCTCAACAACCAGCTCACCGACTTTGCGCTGGCGCCTACCGACGCCCAGGGCCGGCCGGTGGCCAACCGGCTGCAGCCCGGCAAGCGGCCGCGGTCGAGCATGAGCCCCACGCTGGTGTTCGACCGCCGCACCGGGCAGTTGCTGATGAGCCTGGGCTCACCCGGCGGGCCGGCCATCATCCACTTCACTGCCAAGACCCTGGTCGGCAGCCTGCAATGGGGCCTGAGCGCGCAGCAGGCCATCGACTTGCCGAACTTCGGCAGCTTCAACGGCCCCACGGTGCTGGAGGCGGGCCGCTTTGCGCCAGAGACGGTGGCGGCGCTGAAGGCGCGTGGCCACCAGGTGGTGGAAACCGATCTGCCCAGCGGTTTGCAGGCCCTGCAACGCTCGGCCACCGGCTGGTTCGGCGGTGCCGACCCGCGCCGCGAAGGCGTGGTGGCGGGCGAGTAGCGAGCCGTCCGGCGCTCAGCCTGCCCGGGGCAAGCGCACGGCGCCGCTGGCCACCAGCGCGGCGATGCGCGCGTCGTCGAGGCCCAGGTCCTGCAGCACAGCGGTGCTGTGTTCGCCCAGCCGCGCAGCACCTTGTGTGGGCACCTGCGCCTGGCCGTCGAAGCGCGCGGCGCTGCGGGCCACCCGCACCCGGTCGCCGTCGCCATTGGTCACCACCACCGCGCAGCCGTTGTGCAGCACCTGCGGGTCGGCCAGCAGGTCGGCGCGCTCGTTGATGCGGCCCAGTGCGGCGCCTTCTTCGCGGCAGCGCTGCTCCAGCGTGGCGGTGTCGGTCTGCGCGAACAGCGGCTCCAGCACCGCCCGCACTTCGGGCCCGTGGCGGTAGCGGGCCACCTGGCTGGCAAAGCGCGGATCCTGGGTGATTTCGGGATGGCCCAGCGCATTGCACAGGCCCTGGAACTCGGCCTGCTGCGGGACCATCGTGGCCACCCAGCCGTCCGCGGTGCGCCACGGCCGCTGGGTGGCGCCAAATTCTGGGAAGGGCGCCGGCGGGTCGTCCAGCCACACATGGTTGTACATCGCGTCGGGCCACTGGAACGCGACGGTGGCGTCGAGCATGGCCACTTCGACCCGGCTGCCGCGCCCGCCGTTGCGTTCGCGGGCGAACAGCGCGGCGGTGATGGCCTGGGCGGCCGTCAGCGCCGTCACTTTGTCGCTCACGGTGCTGGCCATGATCACCGGCGCACCGCTGGCCGGGTCACGCTGCGAGCAGGCCAGTCCGCCCAGGGCCTGGATCACGGCGTCATAGGCCTTGTCGTGGCCGCGCGGGCCGTCGGGCCCGAAGCCGGTGATCGACACCCGGATCAGCCCCGGGTAGCGCGCGGCCAGGTCGGCGTCGGCCAAGCCCAGGCGGGCCATCACGCCGGGGCGGAAGTTCTCCACCAGCACGTCGGCACGGGCCAGCAGCCGATGAAGCACGGCGATGGCGTCGGGCGACTTCAGGTCGAGCGCCAAGTTGCGCTTGCCCCGGTTTGCGGCGACGTAGCTGGCCGCCAGGTCGCCCTTGGCCGGGCCGATGAAGCGGGTGGTGTCGCCTTCGGGTGATTCGACCTTGATCACCTCGGCGCCCTGGTCACCCAGCAACGCGGTGGCCATCGGGCCGGAAAACACCGCCGACAGATCGACGATGCGGATGCCTTGCAACGGTGCGGTCATGGCTGATCCGGAAAAGGACAGGGCCCATGATATGGGCCCTGTCGTCAAGCAGCCGCCGCAGAACCGGCTTGGCCGGGCTGCTGGCGGCGCCCCCCTGAGGGGGAGCGCCGAAGGCGCTACGGGGGTGGGTACATCACCTGCCGTAGACCTTGCCGAACAGCACCCAGGTCTTGCCGTCGAAGCGCGACAGCTGCTCGCGCTCGATCGGGTAGAAGTCGTCCGGGCCGGTCTTCACGTTGATCCCGGGCAGCAGCATCGGCAAGGTCATGTCGAGGCTGGCGGCCTGCTTCATGATGTTCTCGCGGGTCAGGTTGTCACCCGCCTGCTTGAGCACCTGCACCAGGCCCTGCGCCACGGTGTAGCCATAGGTGTGGTTGACATCCTTGATGTCGGCACTGGCCATATACTTCTTCATGAAGGCGGCGAAGTCATCCCATTCCTTGCCCTTCTGGAACTGCGGGTCGGTCGGGTCCTTCAGGTAGTTGGCGGTGATGATGCCCACGCCATTGTCGGGGCCGGCCGGGATCATCACCGAGCCGACCGAGGCCGACACGCTGTTGAGGTAGTGGGCGGGCTTCCAGCCGATCTCGGCCGCCTTCTTGATCGCCTGCGCCGCAAACTTGGGCGTGGTGATGTTGAAGAAGACATCGGCACCGGTGGCCTTCAACGACACCATCTGGCTGTCGATGGTGGGGTCGGTCACCTCGTAGCTGATCTTCGAGACGATCATGGTCTTGGCCTTGTCGCCCAGGCCGTCCTCGAAGCCCTTCAGGTAGTCTTTGCCGTAGTCGTCGTTCTGGTACAGGATCGCGATCTTGGCGTTGGGCTTGGTCTCGAGGATGTGACCCACGAACACCTTGGACTCGCTCTGGTAGTTGGGCTGCCAGCCTATGGTCCAGGGGAAGTTCTTCGGATCACCCCACTTGGTGGCACCGGTCGCCACGAACAACTGCGGCGTCTTCTTGCTGTTCATGTACTTGTGGATGGCGCTGTTGGGCGGCGTGCCCAGGGTGTTGAAGACGAAGAGCACTTCTTCTTCTTCCACCAGCTTGCGGGCCTGTTCCACCGTCTTGGCCGGGTTGTAACCGTCGTCCAGGCTGATGAAGTTCACCTTGCGGCCGTTGATGCCGCCTTCCTCGTTGATCTTGGTGAGGTAGGCCGAGATGGCCTTGCCGATGGCACCGTAGGCCGAGGCCGGGCCCGAGTAGGGGCTGATGCCGCCGATCTTGATTTCCTTGTCGGTGGCGCCGACGTCGTACTTCTTCTGGGCCAGTGCAGCACCGCTGACCAGCAGCGCTGCCAGGCCTGCCAGGGCCAGGTTGAGGGGTTTCAATCGCATGGTGCAAGGTCTCCTGTGGAGGGGGGTGGTCAACTTAGAACGGGAAAGGCGCGTGCAGCGATGTCGGTATCAACCCGATGCCTTGGCGCGCAGGCGGAACCACAGCTTGTAGATGCCGCCCATCACACCGCTGGGCAGCAGGTACATGAAGCCGATCAGCACCAGGCCGTAGATGGCAGCAGGCGCAGATTTGGAGATCTCATCGGCGATATTGGGCACGAACTGGATGAAGATACCGCCGAAGATGGCCCCGGGGATCGACGCCAGGCCGCCCACCACCACGCCCACCAGCAGGAAGATGCTGAGGTTGACGGTGAAGCTGTCGGGTGACACGAAGGCCACCACAACGGCGCCCAGCGCACCGGCCACGCCGGTGATGCCGGCCGACACGCCGAAGGTCATGCTCTTGAACAGTGTCAAGTTGATGCCCATGGCAGTGGCGGCGATTGGATGGTCACGCACAGCAATCAGCGCCCGACCGACGCGGCCACGCAGCAGGTTCCAGACGAGCAGGAATATCAGCGCGGACACCGCCAGGGTGAAATAGTAGAGCCAGCGGTCTGCACTGAAAGGCTGGTCAAGGAAGCGGAACGCGAACGGGGGCTCGGGCTTGGTCAGCACGATGCCTTGCACGCCGCCGGTGAGGTGCTCGATGTGCTTGTACTTCAGCAACTGCGGCACGGCCAACGCCAGCGCGAAGGTGGCCAGTGCCAGGAAGTGCCCCGCCAGCCGCAAGGCCGGGAACCCCATCAGGATGCCGAACCCGAAGCAGAACACGAAGGCCACCGGCAGCGTGGCCCAGTACGGCACGCCCAGCTTGTCCATCAGGATGGCGGCCGTGTAGGCCCCGAAGGCGTAGAACGCACCGTGGCCCAGTGAGAACTGGCCATTGAAGCCGGTGAGGACGTTCAGCCCCAGGATGGCGACGGCATACACCAGCACCAGGTTGAACTGGAACACCCGGTAGTTCTTGAACAGGAAGGGAAGGACCAGCAGCACTGCCAGCAGCAGCAAGCTGCCGATCCACACCCACTTGCGGTCGATGGGTTTCATACGCGGGTCACCACTTTCTTGCCGAACAGGCCGTCCGGTCGCAATGTGAGGGTGCCCACGATCAGCACCAACGCCACAGTCAGCTTGAGCTCGGTGCCGATGACATAGGCGCCCAGCAGGTTTTCCAGCACGCCCACCACCAGGCCGCCCAGCACCGCAGCTGGCGGGTTGTCGATGCCGCCCAGCAGCGCGCCGGCAAAGCCGTACAGCAGGATGCCGGCCATCATGTTCGGGTCGAGGAAGACGATGGGCGCGACCATCATGCCGGCGACCGCACCAATGGCAGCGGCCAGGCCCCAGCCCAGGCCCAACATCCAGCTCACCCGGATGCCGACCAGCTTGGCTGAATCAGGGTTTTGCGCCGCCGCCCGCATCGCCAGGCCCACCGAGGTGTACTTGAAGAAGGCGAACAGCGCGACCAACACCACCAGCAGCACGCCGGCCGAGCCGAGTTGGTGCGACGAGAAGTATTTGCTGGCCAGCGCCGAATCCTTGGGGAAGGGGCTGTCGAAGGCCTTGATGGTGTGGTCGAACAACATGCCCGACAGTGCGTTGAAGATCAGCAACAGGCCGATGAACACGATCACGTTGGTGAGCACCGGCGCCTTCTCGATCGGCTTGAGCACGATGCGCTGCACCAGCAGGCCGCCGGCAAACGACACCGCCACGGTGAAGAAGAAGGCGGCCCAGTACGACCATCCTGCCTCGTTGATCAGCGCCCAGGCGATGAAGGTGCTGAACGTGGCCATCTCGCCCTGGGCGAAATTGATGTGGTGGGTGGCCTGGTAGATCATCACCAGGGCCAGGGCGACCGAGCCGTAAATGATGCCGTTGGCCAGGCCGGACGAGATTTGGTAGAGGAATGCTTCCATGGCGGTCTCAATAGCCGAGGTAGGCGCGGCGCACCGACTCGTCGTTCTTGATCTGCTCGGCCGGGCCTGACAAGGCGACCGTTCCCGTCTCGAGCAGGTAAGCGTGGTGGGCCAGGTTCAGCGCCAGGCTGGCGTTCTGCTCGACCAGCAGCATGCTGACGCCGTTTTCGGCGTTGATCTGCCGCATGATGCGGAAGATCTCGGCGACGATCAGCGGGGCCAGGCCGAAGCTGGGTTCATCGAGCAGCAGCAGCTTGGGTTTGAGCATCAAGGCACGGCTGATGGCCAGCATCTGCTGCTCGCCGCCCGACAGCGTGCCGGCCTGCTGCGTTCGGCGCTCGAGCAACCGCGGGAACAGCTTGAAGCAGTTCTCCATGTCCTTGGCGACGGCGTCCTTGTCGCTGCGCACATAAGCGCCCAGCTTGAGGTTGTCTTCGACCGACAGTGTGGTGAAGGTGCCGCGGCCGTCGGGCACATGGGCCACGCCCATGCGGACGATGGCATCAGTGGCCTTGCCCACCAACTGCACATCACCGCCGCCGGTGTTGAGCGTCATGCTGCCGGTGGTGCGCACGATCTGGCACAGCGCACGCAAGGTGGTCGTCTTGCCGGCGCCGTTGGCACCCAGGATGGTGGTGATCTTGCCGGCCTCGATCGCGAAATCGATGTCGAACAGCACCTGCGTGGCGCCGTAGAAGGCGCTGAGTTTCTTTGCTTCGAACAGCTTAGCCATGGGCGGCCTCTCCTTCGGCAGTGCCCAGGTAGGCGGCAATCACGTCCGGGTGCTGCTGGATGTGCGCGGGCGTGCCTTCAGCGATCTTCTTGC
Organism: Aquabacterium sp.; assembly: GCA_029865965.1. Classification (GTDB taxonomy): domain Bacteria; phylum Pseudomonadota; class Gammaproteobacteria; order Burkholderiales; family Burkholderiaceae_C; genus Pseudaquabacterium. The sequence continues at coordinate 9,852 of JARXAJ010000170.1, read as the reverse complement.
CGAAGTTCAGCGCCACGATGTGGTCGGACACGCTCATCACCAGGCTCATGTGGTGCTCGACCAGCAGCACGGTGATGCCCAGGCGGTTTTGCACGTCCAGGATCAGGCGGCCGAGCTCGCCCAGTTCTTCGTGGTTCAGGCCTGCGGCAGGCTCGTCGAGCAGCAGCAGCTTGGGGTCGGCGGCCAGCGCACGGCCCATCTCCACCCGCTTCTGGGTGCCGAAGGGCAGGTCGCCGGCCGGGCGGTCGGCGACGGCGGTGAGCTCCAGGTATTCCATGATCTCGTCAGCGCGCGCACGCAGACGTTTTTCTTCGGCGCTGACGCTGGGCAGCCGCAATGCGCTGGCCAGGAAGCCGGCCGACGAGCGCGAGTGCGCGCCGATCATGATGTTGTCGCGCACGGGCAGGGTGCGGAACATCGCCAGGTTCTGGAAGGTGCGGCCCATGCCGAGCTGCGAGATCTCGTGCGTGGGCGTGCTGGTGATGGATTTGCCTTCAAACTGGATGTCGCCGGCCTGGTAGTTGTAGAGCCGTGACATGCAATTGAACAGCGTGGTCTTGCCGGCGCCGTTGGGGCCGATCAGGCCGCACACATGGCCTTTCTCCACATCGAAACTCACGCCGTCGAGTGCCACGATGCCGCCGAAGCGGACCGTCACACCACGCACGCTGAGCAGGGGCACTGCTGTGTCTGCCATTGTTGTCCTGACCTGCTCTTTAGCCTGGTAAAAGTTGCACATGCCGACATGCTCGTCAGCAGTTCGGGTTTATAGGTGCACTGCACCATCGGCCACAACGGGTGCTTGCCCTGACACACTTGTGACAAGGCCTGGCGCGCCTGTCTCACGAGTGAAAAACGCGGGTTCCTGTGCGACGATCATGCACCCTTTTGACAGGGTCCCGCAGCCCTGTTTCGATGGCCGGTGCGGCAGCACTGTCACACCCCTTGGAGCGCCCGCCATGCCCAGCATCTATGACCAGCACCTGGACCGCAACGCTGCCAATTTCGTGGCGCTGTCACCGGTGAGTTTTGTCGAGCGCAGCGCCGAGGTCTTCGGCGACCTTCCGGCCGTGGTGCATGGCGCGCGCCGCTACACCTGGGCCCAGGTGCGCGACCGCACAGCCCGCCTGGCAGCTGCGTTGCGGGCCCTGGGCGTGGGCCGCGGCAGCACCGTCAGCGTGATGCTGCCCAACACGCCCGAGATGGTGGAGGTGCACTATGCGGTGCCGGCGCTCAACGCCGTGCTCAACACCTTGAACACCCGGCTCGATGCGCCGCTGCTGGCCTGGCAGATGCACCACTGCGAAGCCAGCGTGCTGATCACCGACCGCGAGTTCGCCGCCACCATGGGCCCGGCCTTGGAGGCATTGCGCCACACCCATGGCCGCAGCATCGTGGTGATCGACGTCGAAGACAGTGAATACACCGGGCCCGGCGCCCTGCTCGGTACGCTGGCGTACGAAGCCCTGCTGGCCGCGCACGATCCGCTGCCGCTGCTGGAGGGCCCGGCCGACGAATGGGATGCCATCGCTGTCAGCTATACCAGCGGCACCACCGGCGACCCCAAGGGCGTGGTGACACACCACCGCGGCGCCTACCTGAATGCGGTGTGCAACGCAGCCACCTGGACCATGCCGCAGTTCCCCATCTACCTGTGGACGCTGCCGATGTTCCATTGCAATGGCTGGTGCTTTCCGTGGACCGTGGCGATGCAGGGTGGCACCCATGTGTGCCTGCGGCGGGTGGATGCGCAGGCCATCCTGGAGGCCATGCGCCAGCACCAGGTCGACCATTACTGCGCTGCGCCCATCGTGCACAGCCTGATCTACAACGCGCCGCCTGCGCAGCGCGAAGGCATCACCCAGCAGGTGCGGGGCATGGTGGCCGGCGCCGCGCCACCGGCCGCCATGATCGAAGGCATGGCCGAGATCGGCTTCAACATCACCCATGTCTACGGCCTGACCGAGGTGTATGGCCCCGCATCGGTGGCGGTCAAGCGCCCGTCCTGGGCCGGTGAATCCCTGAGCGAGCAGACCCGCCTGAACGGCCGCCAGGGCGTGCGCTATGTGCTGCAGGAGAGCCTGACGGTGCGCCACCCCGACACCCTGGCCGAGGTGCCGGCCGACGGCCAGACCATGGGCGAGATCATGTTCCGCGGCAACATCGTGATGAAGGGCTACCTGAAGAACCCCGGCGCCACCGCCAAGGCGTTTGAGGGCGGCTGGTTCCACACCGGCGACCTTGCGGTGCTGGAGAGCGACCGCTACGCCAAGATCAAGGACCGCAGCAAGGACGTGATCATCAGCGGCGGCGAAAACATCAGCAGCATCGAGGTGGAAGACGCGCTGTACCGCCACCCGGCGGTGGTGGCCTGCGCGGTGGTGGCCCGGTCCGACCCCAAGTGGGGCGAGACGCCGGTGGCCTATGTCGAGCTCAAGCCCGGTGCGCAGGTCACGGCGGCCGAGATGGTGGCGCACTGCAAGGGCCTGCTGGCCGGCTACAAGGTGCCGCGCGAAATCCGCTTCGAAGACATCCCCAAGACCAGCACCGGCAAGATCCAGAAGTTCCAGCTGCGCGCGCGCGCCAAGTCCTCGTCTGCCATCGAATGAAGGAGCCACGGCCATGTTGACCACCGATGACCCGTTGCTGCTGCGCACCCAGGATGCCCGCGGCGTGATCAGCCTGACGCTGAACCGGCCCCAGGCGTTCAATGCCTTGAGCGAGGCCATGCTGATGGCGCTGCAGACCGAGCTGGACACCATCGCCCAGGACAACAGCGCCCGCCTGCTGATCATCAAGGCCGCTGGCCGGGCCTTCTGCGCCGGCCATGACCTGAAGGAAATGCGCGCTGCGCCCAGCCAGGCCTACTACGAAGCCTTGTTTGCGCAATGCGGCCGCATGATGCTGGCCATCCAGCGCCTGCCGGTGCCGGTGGTCGCGCAGGTGCAGGGCATTGCCACCGCAGCCGGCTGCCAGCTGGTGGCGATGTGCGACCTGGCGGTGGCCGCATCCGATGCGCGCTTCGCCGTCAGCGGTGTCAACCTGGGGCTGTTCTGCGCCACGCCCAGCGTGGCGTTGTCGCGCAACCTGGGGCGCAAACAGGCCTTCGAGATGCTGGTGACCGGCGCCTTCATCAGCGCCGACGAGGCCCAGGCCCGCGGCCTGGTCAACCGTGTGGTGCCGCCCGACCAGGTGGACGCCGAGGTGGAAGCGCTGGTGGCCGCCATCGTGCACAAGCCGCGCCTGCCGCTGGCCATGGGCAAGGCCCTGTTCTACCGCCAGCTGGAAGTGGGCATCGAGGCCGCCTATGCCGACGCCGGCGAGACCATGGCCAGCAACATGATGGACCACAGCGCACTGGAAGGCGTGCAGGCCTTCATCGACAAGCGCCCGCCCGACTGGAACCTGCGCTGACCCTCAGGACTTGGCGGTGGTGTTGTGCCGCATCAGCCGGCCACGTTCCCGCTCCCAGTCACGGTCCTTGGTCGCATTGCGCTTGTCGTGTTCGGCTTTGCCCTTGGCAAGCGCGATCTCGGCCTTCACCAGCCCGCCCTTGTAGTGCAGGTTCAGCGGCACCAGGGTGAAGCCCTTCTGCTCGACCTTGCCCACCAGGCGGCGGATCTCGGCCTTGTGCATCAGCAGCTTCTTGGTGCGGTCGGCCTCGGGGCTGACATGGGTGCTGGCCGAGCGCAGGGCATTGATGCGGCAGCCAATCAGGTAGAGCTCGCCGTCCTTGATCAGCACATAGCCGTCGGTCAGCTGCACCTGGCCGGCGCGGATGGCCTTGATCTCCCAGCCGGCCAGCACCATGCCTGCCTCGTGCCGCTCTTCGATGTGGTAGTCGAAGCGGGCGCGGCGGTTCTCGGCAATCGGGCCCGAAGGCTTGGCCGCCTTCGCGGCTTCCTTGCGTGAAATGGTGAGGGTGGACATGGCAACCAATGAAATGAGGCCGGATGGGTGCAAACCAAGCGGCCTCTAGAATCACGCCATTGTATGAAGCACGTGAAAAAGTCCGTGCTGCTGTGGTACTCGGCCAGCGAGATGTATGCGCTGGTGACTGCGGTGGCTGCCTACCCCGGTTTCCTGCCCTGGTGCGAGCAGGCCGAGGTGCTGCAGCAAGACGCCTCCGGCATGACCGCCAGGCTGCACCTGCACTTTGCCGGCCTGCACCATGCCTTCACCACCCGCAACACCCACCAGCCTGACGCGTCGGTGGTGATGGCCCTAATCGACGGGCCGTTTTCCGATCTGGACGGCACCTGGCGCTTCGTGCCGATCGGGGACGCAGCGCAGTCGGCCTGCCGGGTTGAATTCGACCTGCGCTATGCCTTTGCCAACCGCGCCTTCGAGGCGGTGCTGAGCCCGGTGTTCGACCGGGTGGCCAACACCTTCGTCGACAGCTTCGTGCAGCGCGCCCGCCAGGTGTATGGCGAGCGCTGACCCGGCTGAAGTGGCGGCATCGGCGGACGGGCTGATCGCGGTTGAGCTGGCCTGGTCGGCAGCACCACAGCAACTGCAGCGGCTGCACCTGCAGCTGCCTGTCGGCAGCACCGCGCTGGCGGCCCTGCGGGCCAGCGGCCTGGCGGCACAGCTGGGTGCAGACCTGCTGGACAGCCTGACCCTGGCCTTGTGGGGCCGCACCATCGCGCCCGACACCATGCTGCGCCACCAGGACAGGCTGGAGCTGCTGCGCCCGCTGCAGGTCGACCCCAAGGAAGCCCGGCGCCTGCGTTACAGGCGCGACGGCATCCGGCCACGCCGCAAGCAGCCCCGGCGCTGACCGGGGCCTGGCGTCAGCGGCAGTCGGACGCCATCACGCTGCGGGCTTCGGCCGCTTCGCGGATGCGCACTGCATCGTCGACGACGATGCGCTCGCCCTGGGCATTGACCCGCACCAGCCGCGTGCCGCTTTCCAGCGTGGCCAGGTGGGTGCGGGCACGCTGGCAGTTCTCAGCCTGCTGGGCGGCGACGCGCTGCGCGTCAGCCTGGGCCCGGGCTTTGGCCTCCTGGTCGGCACGGGCGCGGCGCTGGGCCAGCTCCGGGTCGACCGGTGCACTGGCCGCTTGCAGCCGTGCCACGGGCGCTGCTGATGACGATGCCGGGGCCGCCGCCGGCGTTGCCGCCGGCCGGGGGGCGCTGGGGCGCTTGACCACATCCTTGTCGGCCACGTCTCGCGGTGGCGGCTGGTCGCTGGCGTGCATCTGGCCCTTGCTGTCCTTCCACACGTACTGTGCCTGCGCAGCGGGTTGCAGCACCAGCGTCACCAGCAGCAGCGCGGCGGCCATCCACGGAAGCAGGCGGGGGCAGGCAAGAGGCATGGCGGGTTGTCCAATACAGAACAGGCCGCAGTGTAGCCAGCCACCCCGAAGCAAAGCAGCCTGTCATGGCCCGCTCCGTATAATCGATTTTTGCGTTTGGAGCTTTCCCATGCGCCTTTTAGGCAAAGCGCTCACCTTCGACGATGTGTTGTTGGTGCCCGCCTTCTCCCAGGTGTTGCCCCGTGACACCTCACTCGCGACCCAGCTGTCGCGCAACATCCGCCTGAACCTGCCCCTGGTGTCGGCCGCGATGGACACCGTGACCGAGGCCCGCCTGGCCATCGCCCTGGCGCAGGAAGGTGGCATCGGCATCGTGCACAAGAACCTCACGCCCAAGCAACAGGCGGTGGAGGTGGCGCGGGTCAAGCGCTATGAATCAGGCGTGCTGCGCGACCCCATCACGGTGTCACCCGGCGTGCCGGTGCGCGATGTGATCGCGCTGTCCCGCCAGCATGGCATCTCGGGCTTCCCGGTGATCGAGGACGGCCGGGTGGTGGGCATCATCACCGGCCGCGACCTGCGCTTCGAGACCCGGCTCGACGCCCCGGTGCGCGAGATCATGACGCCGCGCGACAGGCTCATCGTCGTGAAGGAGGGCGCCACCATCTCCGAGGGCAAGGCCCTGATGCACCAGCACAAGCTGGAGCGGGTGCTGGTGGTCAACGACGCGTTTGAGCTGCGCGGCCTGATGACCGTCAAGGACATCACCAAGCAGACCAACTTCCCCGACGCCGCGCGTGACGCGCAAGGCAAGCTGCGCGTAGGCGCGGCCGTGGGCGTGGGCGACGGCACCGAAGAGCGGGTTGAGCTGCTGGTGCGTGCCGGCGTCGACGTGCTGGTGGTCGACACCGCGCACGGCCACTCAGCCGGGGTGATCGACCGGGTGCGCTGGGTCAAGAAGCATTACCCGCAGGTGGACGTGATCGGCGGCAATATCGCCACCGGCGCCGCCGCGCTGGCGCTGGTGGAAGCCGGCGCCGATGCGGTGAAGGTGGGCATCGGCCCGGGGTCGATCTGCACCACCCGCATCGTCACCGGCGTGGGCGTGCCGCAGATCTATGCCATCGACGAGGTGGCCAAGGCACTGCAGGGCAGCGGTGTGCCGCTGATCGCCGATGGCGGCGTGCGCTTCTCGGGTGATCTGGCCAAGGCGATTGCCGCTGGCGCCAACAGCGTGATGATGGGCGGCGCCTTTGCCGGCACCGAAGAGGCGCCCGGCGAGACCATCCTCTACCAGGGCCGCACCTACAAAAGCTACCGCGGCATGGGCTCGATCGGTGCCATGCAGCAGGGGTCGGCCGACCGCTACTTCCAGGAAAGCGGCAGCGCCGGCGGCAATGCCAGCGCCAAGCTGGTGCCCGAGGGCATCGAAGGCCAGGTGCCGTACAAGGGCTCGGTGGTGGCGGTGATCTACCAGATGGCCGGCGGCTTGCGCGCCAGCATGCACTACTGTGGCTGCGTCAGCATCGACGACATGCATGCGCGGGCCGAGTTCGTCGAGATCTCGTCGGCCGGCATGCGCGAGAGCCATGTGCACGACGTGCAGATCACCAAGGAAGCGCCGAACTACCGGATGGAATGAGCGCCGCATGCGCGACGTCTTTGCCCGCCGGGGCATGCACACCACAAGGCGTCGCCTGAAAGTCAACGAGTGAACCCAGTCCCCATGCAGACCGCCACCGCGCAGGGTGCGGCCATGCGCTTCATCATGCTTGTCGTCCTGATCGACATGCTGGCGGTCGGCATCATCGTGCCGGTCTTGCCTGCCATCGTCGGCCAGTTCACGACCGACCCGTCCGAGCAGGCGCGCTGGTACGGGGTGGTCGCCGTGTCCTATGCGCTGTCGCAGTTCGTGTCTGCACCCATCCTGGGCGCCTTGTCCGACCGCTTCGGCCGCCGCCCGGTTCTGCTGCTGGGCTTCTGCGGGCTGGCACTCAACTTCTTCACCACCGCGCTGGCCACCAGCCTGTGGATGTTGGTGGCGTCACGCATCGTCGGCGGGGCGGTGCAGGCCAATGCGGCGGTGGCCAATGCCTACGTGGCAGACATCACCGCGCCGGCCGACCGGGCCAAGCGCTTCGGCATGCTGGGCGCCATGTTCGGCATCGGCTTCATCCTGGGGCCGGTGATCGGCGGGGTGCTTGGCGGCATCGACCTGCGGCTGCCGTTCTTCGCTGCCGGTGTGCTGGCGCTGGCCAACCTGGCCTATGGCTGGTTCGTGCTGCCCGAATCCCTGTTGCCGGCGCAGCGCCGGCCGGTGGACTGGTGGAGCGCCAACCCGCTGTCGTCGTTCAAGAAGCTGGTGGCGCTCAAGGGCGTGGGCCTGCTGGTGGGCGTGCTGGCCTTTGCCGGTGTGGCGCAGTTCAGCCTGTACACCGTGTGGGTGCTCTACGGCAGCCTGCGTTTCGGTTGGGGCCCCACCGAGAACGGTTGGTCGCTGTTTGCGGTGGGCATGGTCTCGGCCGTGGTGCAGGGCGGGCTGCTGGGGCGGCTGCTCAAGCAGTTTGGTGCGCAGCGGCTGGCCATGGCCGGCCTGGTGTCGTCCAGCCTGGCCTTCCTGGGCTGGGGCCTGGCCACGCAGCCCTGGGTGATGTATGCGGTGATCTTTGCCAACCTGTTGGGCGCGGCGGTGTCGGCGTCGCTGCAGGGCCTGGTGTCGGCCGCCGCCGATGAGCGCACCCAGGGCCAGACACTGGGCGCGGTGTCCAGCCTCAACAGCCTGGCCGCCGTGGTGGCCCCCCTGGTGGCTGCGCCGCTGATGGCCACGGTGTCGCACCTGCCCACCACCGACTGGCGCATCGGCGCGCCGATGTTCTTCTGCGCCGTGCTGCAGGTGCTGGCGCTGGTGCTGGCGGTGCTGCACTTTCGCCACCAGGCGCGGCGCAACCCGCCGGTCTCACCCCAACCTGCTGCGTAGGCTGCGCCATGCATGACAAGATCCTGATCCTCGACTTCGGCTCGCAAGTCACCCAGCTGATCGCGCGGCGTGTGCGCGAGGCCCGGGTGTACTGCGAGATCCACCCCAGCAGCGTGGGCGACGACTTCGTGCGCAGCTTCGGCGCCAAGGGCATCATCCTCAGCGGCAGCCACGCCAGCACCTATGAAGACCACCAACTGCGTGCGCCGCAGGCGGTGTGGGATGCCGGCGTGCCCGTGCTGGGCATCTGCTACGGCATGCAGACCATGGCGGTGCAACTGGGCGGTGAAGTGGCCTGGAGCGACCACCGCGAGTTCGGCTATGCCGAGGTGCGCGCCCATGGCCACACCCTGCTGCTGGCTGGCCTGCAGGACTTCAGCACGCCGCAGGGCCACGGCATGCTGAAGGTGTGGATGAGCCATGGCGACAAGGTGAGCGTGCTGCCGCCGGGCTTCAAGCTGATGGCCAGTACGCCCAGCTGCCCGATTGCCGGCATGGCCGACGAGGCGCGCGGCTATTACGCCGTGCAGTTCCACCCCGAGGTGACGCACACGCTGCAGGGCACGGCGATGCTGACCGGCTTTGTGCGCGACATCTCCGGCTGCCGTGGCGACTGGATCATGGGCAACTATGTGGACGAAGCAGTAGCCCGCATCCGCGCGCAGGTGGGCGATGAAGAGGTGATCCTGGGCCTGTCGGGCGGCGTCGACAGCAGCGTGGCGGCCGCGCTGATCCACCGGGCCATCGGCGACCAGCTGACCTGCGTGTTCGTCGACCACGGCCTGCTGCGCCTGAACGAAGGCCAGATGGTGATGGACATGTTCGCCGGCCGGCTGCAGGCCAAGGTGGTGCATGTGCAGGCGCAGGCGCAGTTTCTGGGCCACCTGCAGGGCGTGACCGACCCCGAGCAGAAGCGCAAGATCATCGGCCGCGAGTTTGTCGAGGTGTTCCAGGCCGAGGCCGCCAAGCTGAAGGCCGCTGGCGAAGATGCCAAGGGCCTGAACCCGGGCCGCGCCGTCAAAGGCGCGACGTGGCTGGCCCAGGGCACCATCTACCCAGACGTGGTGGAAAGCGGCGGCACCGCCAGCAAGAAGGCCACCATCAAGAGCCACCACAACGTGGGCGGCCTGCCGGCCACGCTGGGCCTGAAGCTGCTGGAGCCGCTGCGAGAACTGTTCAAGGACGAGGTGCGTGAGCTGGGCGTCGCGCTGGGCCTGCCGGCTGACATGGTCTACCGCCACCCGTTCCCCGGCCCGGGGCTGGGCGTGCGCATCCTGGGCGAGGTGAAGCCCGAGTTTGCTGCGCTGCTGCAGCGCGCTGACGCCATCTTCATCGACGAACTGCGCGCGGCCATCGACCCTGCCACCGGCAAGAGCTGGTACGACCTGACCAGCCAGGCCTTCGTCGTGTTCATCCCGGTCAAGAGCGTGGGCGTGATGGGCGACGGCCGCACCTACGAGCACGTGGTGGCGCTGCGCGCCGTGCAGACCAGTGACTTCATGACCGCCGACTGGGCCGAGCTGCCGTACAGCCTGCTGAAGAAGGTGAGCAGCCGCATCATCAATGAGGTGCGCGGGATCAACCGGGTCACTTACGACGTGAGCAGCAAGCCGCCGG
>JARXAJ010000023.1 GCA_029865965.1 Aquabacterium sp. | reverse complement strand
ACCGGCCGCGCGCTGGGCAAGGCCCTGCAGGATGCCGGTGCCGCCGCCACTGTCAGCTACGACAACAAGGGCGGCGCGGCCGGCGCCATCGGCCTGGCGCAGTTCGTCAATGCCAGCAAGGGCGACGCCAATGCGCTGATGGTGATGGGCGCAGTGATGCTGGGCGGCATCATCACCGGCAAGCCGCCTGTGACACTGGACAAGGCGACGCCGATCGCCCGCCTGACCAGCGAGTTCAACGTCTTCGTGCTGCCGGCCGCGTCGCCGCTGAAGACCATGGCCGACGTGGTCGAGCAGATGAAGAAGGACCCGGGCAGCGTGAAGTGGGGCGGTGGGTCACGCGGGTCCACCGAGCACATTGCCGCGGCGATGATCGCCCGCGCCACCGGCGTCGACCCGAGCAAGATCAACTACGTGGCCTTCCGGGGGGGTGGTGAGGCCACCGCCGCCATCCTGGGCGGCAACGTCACTGTCGGCGGCAGCGGCTACAGCGAGTTTTCCGAATACATCAAGACCGGCAAGATGCGCGCCATCGCCGTCACCAGCGAGAAGCGCCTGGCTGGCATCGACGTGCCGACGCTCAAGGAGCAGGGCATCGACGTGGTGATCGGCAACTGGCGCGGCGTCTATGGCGCGCCCGGCATCACGCCCGAGCAGCGCAAGGCCCTGACCGACATGGTCGTCAAGGCCGCCAAGAGCAAGGCCTGGGCCGAGTCGATGGAGAAGAACAACTGGACAGCGGCGCTGCTGACCGGCCCGGCCTTCGACAAGTTCGTCGACGATGAGTTCGCCAGCCTGCGGGCGGTGATGGTCAAGAGCGGGATGATCTGATGGCGTTGGCGGTGGTGCGCCAGAGCGCCGTTGCGGGCGGGGTGATTGCCCTCGGCCTGCTGCTGGTGGCGGGCGCCATCACCATCCCGTCGGCCGCCGGTTATGCGGGTGTGGGCCCCAACTTCCTGCCCTGGGTGGTGGCCACCGGCCTGCTGCTGTGCGGCGGCTTCCTGGCCTGGGAGGCGCAGAGCGGCGGCTTCCGCCAGATGGATGACCTGGATGGCGCCGAGCAGGGCCACTGGCCCGGCTTCGTCTGGGTGAGTGCCGGCATCCTGGCCAACGCCGCGCTGATCACCACCATCGGCTTCATCCTCAGCTGTGCGCTGTGCTTCGTGCTGGCGGTGCGCGGCTTCAAGTCCGCCGAGGGCCGGCTGGACCTGTCGGTGCGTGCCTGGGTCACCGACGCACTGGTCGGCATGGCGATCGCCGCGCCGGTGTTCTGGATGTTCACCCAGGCGTTGGCGATCAACCTGCCCGGCCTGACCAACACCGGCTGGCTGTGATGGCCCGCCCTTTCTGAGAACGGCAGGTCCGCGATGGACGTCTGGAACAACCTGCTGCAAGGCTTCATCACGGCCGGCACGCCGATCAACCTGCTGTGGGCACTGGTGGGCTGCACCATTGGCACGGCAGTGGGCGTGCTGCCCGGCATCGGCCCGGCCACGGCAGTGGCCATGCTGCTGCCGATCACGCTGAAGGTGGAGGCCACCGCCAGCATGATCTTCTTTGCCGGCATCTACTACGGCGCCATGTATGGCGGCAGCACCACCAGCATCTTGCTCAACACACCCGGTGAAGCGGGGTCGATGGTCACGGCGCTGGAAGGCAACAAGATGGCCAAGCACGGCCGCGCCGGCGCGGCGCTGGCCACGGCGGCCATCGGCAGCTTCGTGGCCGGCACCATCGCCACGCTGGGCGTCACCTTTCTGGCGCCGCTGATCGCCACCCATGCGGTCAAGCTGGGCCCGCCCGAATACTTCCTGCTGATGGTGCTGGCCTTCTGCACCGTCAGCGCGGTGCTGGGCCAGAGCACGCTGCGCGGCCTCACCGCCCTGGGCGTGGGCCTGGCCATGGGCCTGGTGGGCATCGACCAGATCACCGCCCAGGCCCGCTACACCGGCGGCGTGCCCGAGTTGATGGACGGCCTGGAAGTGGTGCTGGTGGCCGTGGGCCTGTTTGCGGTGGCCGAGGCGCTGTATGCGGTGCTGTACCAGGGCCGGGTGGTCGAGACGCAGAACAGGATGAGCCGGGTGCACATGTCGCGCAGTGAGTGGCGCCGGTCGTGGCCGGCGTGGCTGCGGGCCACTTTCATCGGCTTTCCGTTCGGCACCATCCCGGCCGGCGGCAGCGAGATCCCCACCTTCCTGAGCTACGCGACCGAAAAGAAGATCAGCAAGCACAAGAGCGAGTTCGGCACCACCGGCGCCATCGAAGGCGTGGCCGGGCCCGAGGCGGCCAACAACGCGGCCATCACCGCCACGCTGATCCCGCTGCTGACGCTGGGCATCCCCACCAGCAACACCACCGCCATCCTGCTGGGCGCGTTCCAGAATTACGGCATCCAGCCCGGGCCGCAGTTGTTCGACACCAACGGCGCCCTGGTGTGGGCGCTGATCGCCAGCCTGTACATCGGCAACGTGATGCTGCTGATCCTGAACCTGCCGCTGGTGGGGCTGTGGGTCAAGCTGTTGAAGATCCCCAAGCCGCCGCTGTATGCCGGCATCCTGATCTTTGCCACCGTGGGTGTGTACGGCATGCGCCAGAGCGCCTTCGACCTGGTGCTGCTGTACGCCATCGGCCTGCTGGGCGTGGTGATGCGGCGCTATAGCTTCCCCACCGCGCCGGTGGTGGTGGGCATGATCCTGGGCCCGCTGGCCGAGGCGCAGATGCGCAATGCGCTGAGCATCGGCGAAGGCAGATGGACCATCTTCCTGCAGCGGCCAATGTCGATGGCCCTGCTGGCGGTGGTGCTGGCGGTGCTGGTGCTGCCGCGGGTGCTGGCGGTGTTGAAGCGGCGGCGCGCGGCTGCGGCCTGATCAGTCGGCTGCGCCCATTGCCAGCGCCCGCTGGCGCTGGGTGTCGTCGGCTGCCGGCGCGCCCAGCGGCCAGCCTTGCAGGTGCTGCAGGCTCAGGTCGGCCAGCGCCCCGATCCAGTCGGGTCGGTCGTTCAGGCAGTCAATGAAATCGAAGCGCTCGCCGCCGGCATGCAGGAAGGCTTCCTTGGCCTCCATCGCGATCTCTTCCAGCGTCTCCAGGTTGTCGGCCGCAAAGCCGGGGCAGATGGCGTCGATGCGTTTGGTGCCCTGGCTGGCCAGCAGCTTCATGGTGGGCTCGGTGTAGGGCTCCAGCCACTTGGCACGGCCCAGGCGGCTCTGGAAGGTGACGATGTAGTCGCCCGCGCCGATGCCCAAGGCCTCGCCCAGCAGGCGCGCGGTCTTGTGGCATTCACAGTGGTAGGGGTCGCCCAGCGTCAGGCTGCGCGCCGGCACGCCGTGGAAGCTCATCACCAGCTTCTCGCCACGGCCCTGCCGTGCCCAGTGTTCACGCACGCTGGCGGCCAGCGCAGCGATGTAGCCCGGGTTGTCGTGGTAGCGGTTGACGAAGCGCAGCTCGGGCATGCGGCGTGCGCGCTGGGCCCAGCCCGCCACCGCATCGAAGGTGCTGGCGGTGGTGGCGGCGGCATATTGCGGGTACAGCGGCAGCACCAGCACCCGGGTGGCGCCGTCAGCCTGCAGGCTGTCGAGCACGCTGGGCAGTGAAGGCGAGCCGTAGCGCATGGCATGCCGCACCAGCACCGCATGGCCGCGCTGCGACAGTTCAGCCTGCAGCCCTTCGGCCTGGCGGGCCGTCCACCGCAGCAGCGGCGAGCCCTGGTCGGTCCAGATCGCTGCGTATTTCGCCGCCGACTTGGCCGGCCGGGTGCGCAGGATCACGCCGTTGAGGATCAGCCACCACAGCGGGCGCGGGATCTCCACCACCCGCGGGTCCCAGAGAAACTCAGCCAGATAGCGGCGCAGGGCGGCCGGCGTTGGCGCATCGGGTGTGCCCAGATTGACCAGCAACACGGCGGTGCGGGGTGCGGTGCCGTGGCGGTACGGTGGTTCGGTGGCAAATGTCATGGCGGCAGGCCTGGCTGCGCGACAGGATGCGACGCCGTCGCGATGGGCCGTGGGCGGCGTGAAAGAAGTGGCGGATGCATCAGCGGGATTGTCAGCGATGCGCAGGGCGGGCCCGGCGGCCGGGGATGATGATCAGGCCTTGTGCGGCACGGTGTCGGTGAAGCTCAGCAACTCGAAGCGCACGCTGGGCGCCAGCGGGTCGGTGGGTGAACCGCCCAGGCCGATCGAGCCCGACCCATGCAGGGTGCAGCTGCTGCGCCGCAGTGTCACCACCTCGTCGCCGCTGCCGAAGCGCACGTAGGTGCCGTTGTAGCTGAGGTCGGTGATCTGGAACACGCCGCCATGCCAATCCACCCGCGCATGCGAGCGCGACACCCGGCTGTCGTCGACCCGGAAGTGCACCTGCGGGCTGCGGCCCAGCACCACCGGCATGCGGTCGCCGTCGAACACCTCATTGGCATTCAGCCAGATCAGACGCACCGCCTCGGGCTCGAGCGTGTTGGTCACGGCGCCGAACTGCGTGGGTGGCATGTCCACACCGCGGCGCCCGCCCAGCACATGCACCTGCACCGGCTCGGCCCGGCCGCGCAAGTGCATCCAGCCCAGTGACCGGAAGCGTGGCTGCGCATCGGCCGCCAGGCCGGTCAGCACCTCGGCGGTGATCAGGGTCTCGTTGTCACCGGCATGGTCGATCAGGCGGGCCGAGACGTTGACCGCGTCACCGAAGCAGTCGCCGCCCATCTCGACCACCTCGCCCCGTGCCAGGGCCACCTGCAGGCGCAGCCCGCGCAGCCCGGGCGAGGCGCCGCGCTCACGCCCACGGCTGACCAGGGTTTCCAGCTCTTCATGCATCTGCTGGGCCGACTGCAGGCCTTCGGCCGGGCTGGGAAACACCGCCATCAGCCCGTCACCCAGGGTCTTGACCAGGGTGCCGCCGCAGGCCGGCACTGCCCGACCCAATGCATTGACGGTGTGGGTGACCACCGAGGTGGCCTCTGCATTGCCCAGCGTCTCATAGAGGGCAGTGGAGCCTCGCAGGTCTGCGAAGAGCACGGTGCGCTCGGCGATGCGCGTCATGTCAACCAGTTTAATCGTGAAGTGTTCGGGGTCTCTGGTTGGCCAGCCCAGGGGCGGGCCCAGAAAAAAGGCCTCCCGCAGGAGGCCTTGTCATGTGCATCAGAGGTTGTCCAGATACGTGCGCAGCTTGTCCGACCGGCTCGGATGCTTGAGCTTGCGGATCGCCTTGGCTTCGATCTGGCGGATGCGCTCGCGGGTCACATCGAACTGCTTGCCCACCTCTTCCAGCGTGTGGTCGGTGCTCATCTCGATGCCGAAGCGCATGCGCAGCACCTTGGCCTCACGCGGGGTCAGGCTGTCGAGGATGTCCTTGACCACATCGCGCAGGCCGGCCTGCATGGCGGCCTCGATCGGTGCGGTGTTGTTGGTGTCCTCGATGAAATCGCCCAGGTGGCTGTCGTCGTCGTCGCCGATGGGGGTTTCCATCGAGATCGGGTCCGAGGCGATCTTCATGATCTTGCGGATCTTGTCCTCGGGGATCTCCATCTTCTCGGCCAGCGTGGGGGCATCGGGTTCGAAGCCGAACTCCTGCAAGTGCTGCCGCGAGATGCGGTTCATCTTGTTGATCGTCTCGATCATGTGCACCGGGATGCGGATGGTGCGGGCCTGGTCGGCAATGCTCCTTGTGATGGCTTGCCGGATCCACCAGGTGGCATAGGTCGAGAACTTGTAGCCGCGGCGGTATTCGAACTTGTCGACCGCCTTCATCAGGCCGATGTTGCCCTCTTGAATCAGGTCGAGGAACTGCAGGCCGCGGTTGGTGTACTTCTTGGCGATCGAGATCACCAGCCGCAGGTTGGCCTCGATCATCTCTTTCTTGGCATCGCGGCTGCTTTTCTCGCCCGCATTCATCTTGCGGTTGATTTCCTTCAGGTCGTCCAGCGGCACCACCGCATGGTTCTGCAGGTCGATCAGCTTCTGCTGCAGTTCCTGGATGGCTGGCAGGTTGCGGCCCATGATGGCGCTGTAGGGCTTGCCGGCGGCCACTTCCTTTTCGGCCCACTGCAGGTTGAGGATGTTCGACGGGAAGGTCTTGACGAAGTGGTCCTGCGACATGCCGCAGCGGTCGACCACGATCTTGCGGATCTCGCGCTCGAAGCGACGGATGTCATCGACCTGCGAGCGCAGCACGTCGCACAGCCGCTCGATCGTCTTGACGGTGAAGCGGATGGTCATCAGGTCGGCGGTCAGCTGCTCCTGGCACTTGCGGTAGGACGGCGCGTTGTAGCCGTCCTTCTCATAGGCCTTGCGCATCTTGTCGAAGTGGCCGCGCACCAGGGTGAAGCGCTCCAGCGCCTGGCTCTTCAGTTCTTCGAGCTTCTTGGTCAGCGCCTTGCTGCCGCCATTGCCGTCGTCGTCGTCTTCTTCGTCGAACTCATCGAAGTCTTCTTCGGCCACATAGTCGTCGGCTTCGTCGGTGGACACGAAGCCATCGACGGCCTCGCTGATCTGCATCTTGCCGTCGCCGATGCGGTCGGCCATCGACAGGATCTCGGCAATCGTCTTGGGTGATGCGCTGATCGCCTGCATCATCGACTGCAGGCCACCTTCGATGCGCTTGGCGATTTCGATTTCGCCTTCGCGCGTCAGCAGTTCCACGCTGCCCATTTCACGCATGTACATGCGCACCGGGTCGGTGGTGCGGCCGAACTCGCTGTCGACCGTGGACAGCGCGGCTTCGGCGGCTTCCTCGGCTTCTTCTTCCGTCGCAGTGGTGGTGGTGCCACCGGCGATCAGCAGCGTGGCGGCGTCGGGCGCCTGCTCATACACCGCGATGCCCATGTCATTGAGCATCGAGACGATGGCCTCGAGGATCTCGTTGTCCACCAGCTTCTCGGGCAGGTGGTCGTTGATTTCCTGGTGCGTGAGGAAGCCACGCGTCTTGCCCATCTTGATGAGCGTCTTCAACTCAAGCCGGCGCTTGGCGACTTCTTCTTCGGTCAGCGTGGTCTCGTCCAGGCCGAACTCGCGCATCAGCGCGCGCTCTTTCGCCCGGCTGACCTTCATGCGCAGCGGCTTGGCCTTGGCTTCGACCTCGACCACGCCTTCGACCACGCCTTCCTCGGCCACGGCTTCCACCTCGGCTTCGGGCTCGGTGAAGTCGGCGTCGATGTCGCCCAGATCGTCGTCCTCGGTCTTCTTGGGCTCGGGCTTGGCCTTGGCGGCCTTGGCCGCAGGCTTGTCGGCCTTGGCGGGCGCCTTGGCGCTGGACTTGGCCGGTTTGGCGTCGGTGACGGCCTGGACCGTGGCCTTGCCTGCCGGCTTGGCGGACTCTGCCGCAGCCTTGCCGGCCGGCTTGGCGGCAGCGGCCTTGGCAGTAGCGGCAGCCTTGACTTTGGGGTCTGCGGCGTCTTTGGCAGTGGCGGCGGCGTCGGTCTTCTTGGCGGTCATGCGGGTCCTTGCGCGGGAGATCAGCGGAGTGATCGGCGGGTGATCAGCGGGATATTCCGTGTTGCAGCAGGCGATGGATCGACCAAAGGGCCCGACATGCCCGCACCTGGATCCGGCGCACGTGAACAGGTGCCGCGCACGGGGGTGCGCGGCCCGTTCCCGGGCGCCCGTTCAGGCGGGAGGCGGGTGGACCAGATTTGGTCGGGCAAGCTGGCGCGAACGTGTTTGCAGTGCAGCCCTTGCGGGGGGTGTTGGCCTGATCGCGTTTGCGGGCCCGTGTCAGGGGCGGCCAGGACCGGAGGTGCTGTATTCAAACTTGCAAATCGGTCGCTCTTGCCGATGCAACCAATCGCAGAGTATCGACGATTTTCAACCGGGGTGTCAAAACCGCGGCGATCAGCGGGCGCCAGTGCCTGCTGGCATGCCGCGCTTGAGCTCGGCGCGCAGGTGGATCAGGGCATTGCGGCGGGCAGTGGCCTCGTCGGACAGGTCGCCCGATTCGGTCAGCCAGCTCAGTTCGTCGGCAATCGCCTGCTTGCGCAGGTTCAGCAGCATCGCGTCCAGCAGCACTTCCGGGGTTTCGTCGTCGGCCACGTCGTGGAAAGCCGTCAACCGGTCCAGCAGCAGGCGCAGGCCGTCGTCGGCCACGTCGGCCTCACGCTGGCCGCCGCGCAGTTCCCCGATCAGGGCCGGCATGGTGATGGGGCCGTGGTCATGCAGCACCCGTTCCAGGCCGATGAAGAAGTCGCCGTACGGCGCGGGCTGGCCGGCCAGGAATTCATGGGTCTCGCCCGGCTGCGACAGCCACACGGCGGTGTGGCGCGCCAGCACCCAGGCGCAGCGGTCGAGCATCGTTGCGGTTTGCGGTGGCGTGCGGCGGCCGGCCATCGGGTAGATGCGCGGCCGGTCGCCGCCCTCGCGCCACCGGCCTCGGCCCTTGCCGCCGCCGCTGCGCCAGCCGTCTTTGTGCTGCAGTTCGGGCGGCGTGCCGTCGTCGGCCGGTTGGGGGTCGGCTGCCGATGCCGGCCCGCCGCGCGCAGGCCGCCGGCCGGCGCTGCGCCGCGCCCAGTGGGCCTGCAGCACCTCGGCTGCCATGCCGCCTTGCTGGGCCAGGGCCTGCACCACTTGCTCGCGCAGCAGGCCCTCGGGCAGCAGGGCCACCAGCGGGCCGGCCTGGGCCAGCATCTTCGATCGGCCCTCGGCCTGGCCCAGATCGCAGTCGGCGCCGGCATGGGCGATCAACTGGGCCGACAGCGGCACAGCTTGCGCCACCGCTGCGTCGAAGGCCTCGGGCCCCAGATCGCGGATGTAGGAATCGGGGTCGTGCTCGGCGGGCAGGAACAGGAAGCGCACGCTGCGGGTGTCGGTGGCGTGCGGCAGCGCGGCCTCCAGCGCCCGGCCGGCGGCGCGGCGGCCGGCGGCATCGCCGTCGAAGCTGAACACCACCGTGTCGGTGAAGCGGAACAGCTTGGTCACATGCTCGTCGGTGCAGGCGGTGCCCAGCGTGGCCACCGCATTGGGGAAGCCCCACTGCGCCAGCGCCACCACGTCCATGTAGCCTTCCACCACCAGGGCATAGCCCTTGGCGCGCAGGCCCTGGCGCGCCTCGTACAGGCCATACAGCTCCTGGCCCTTGTGGAAGACAGGCGTCTCGGGCGAGTTGAGGTATTTGGGCTCGCCGACATCCAGCACCCGACCGCCGAAGCCAATGACCTCGCCGCGCACCGACCTGATCGGGAACATGATGCGGTCGCGGAAGCGGTCGTAGCGCTTTTCCTCACCGCCGCCGTCCCCGTCGCCAGCGTTGCTGATGACCAGACCGCTGTCGGTCAGCAGCGGGTCGGCGTAGTCAGGAAACACGCCGGCCAGCGTGCGCCAGCCCTCGGGGGCATAGCCCAGGCCGAAGCGTGCGGCGATCTGGCCGGTGAGCCCGCGCTTCTTGAGATAGGCCACGGCCCGCGGGCTGGCCTTCAGCGCACCGCGGTAATGGTCGGCGGCCTTGGCGAGCACGTCGCTGAGGGTGGCGCGCTGGGTGCGTTCGGCCTCGGCGCGGGCGCGGTCTTCGGGCGTGGCGGTGCTTTCGGGCACGGCCAGGCCCACCTGCTGGGCAAGGTCGCGCACCGCATCCATGAAGGCCATGCCGTGGTGCTCGGTCAGGAAGCGGATGGCGTCGCCATGCGCGCCGCAGCCGAAGCAGTGGTAGGTCTGGCGCGATGGGCTGACGATGAAGCTGGGCGACTTCTCGCCATGGAAGGGGCACAGGCCTTTGTGGTTGATGCCCGCTTTTTTCAGTTCGACATGGCGGCCCACCACCTCGACCACGTCGACGCGGGCCAGCAAGTCCTGGATGAAACCGGTGGGGAGCATCGGGCGAGTCTAGCGAGTCGCGCCCGCCTGGCCTTCGCCAGCCTGCGAACGCCTTCCGGCGTCCGCAGCGCGGGCTCAGCCAGGCGGCTTGTATCGCCGCCTGGCCTTCGCCAGCCTGCGAACGCCTTCCGGCGTCCGCAGCGCGGGCTCAGTCACCGGCATGGCCTCGGGGTGGCGGCAGCGCGTCGTCGGCGTCGACGACGATGCCGCCTCCGTCGGCCAGGGCGCTGCCTGCCGCTGCGGTCAGCGCAAACAGGCCCTTCCAGTTGCGCACCCAGGCCAGCACCTCGCTGGCCGGCATCGGCGCGGCGATGCCCATGCCCTGGCCAATTTCGCAGCCCATGTCCAGCAGCATGCGGGCCTGGGCGGCGGTTTCTACGCCCTCGGCCACCACCAGGCAGTCGAAGGTGTGCGACAGGTTGATCACGTTCTCGACGATCGCCCGGTCCTGCGGGTCGGCCAGCATGTTGTGCACGAAGCTGCGGTCGATCTTGAGCACCTGCACCGGCAGCCGCTTCAGATAGGTGAGGGTGGAGTAACCGGTGCCGAAGTCGTCGAGCGCCCAGCGCACGCCCAGGCGGGCGCAGCGCTCGAGCACCATGCTGGTGAAGCCGATGTCGGTGAGCGCGGCTGTCTCCAGCATTTCCAGTTCCAGCCGCGGGCCCAGTTTGCGCTTGTGGCGGGCCAGCAGTTCACCCAGGCGCTGGGCGAAGTCGGGCTCCTGCAGGTGGCGGGCGGTGATGTTCACGCTGACCGACAGGTCGAACCCGGCGTCCTGCCAGGCTTCCAGCTGGTCGAGTGCACGGGCCAGCACATGGTCGCCCACCCGCGCCGACAGGCCGGTGTGCTCGATCAGCGGCAGGAAGTGCGCGGGCGGCAGGATGCCCTTGTCGGGGTGGTTCCAGCGCAGCAGGGCCTCAAAGCCCAGCACCACACCGCGCCGCAGGTCGACCTTGGGCTGGTAGTACAGCAGCAGCTCATGCCGGTCGAGTGCGTCTTGCACCCGGCCGATGGCTGTCACCCGCTCTTCGGTGCGGCGGCTGTGCTCGGGGTCGAAGAACAGGAAGCCGTTGCGGCCCGATTGCTTGACGCCGTACATCGCATGGTCGGCGTGGCGCAACAAGGTGTCGGCGTCGCTGGCGTCCAGCGGATAGACGGTGGCGCCGACGCTGGCGGTCACGATCTCGGGCGCGGCGCCGGTGCCCACCAGCACCGGTTGGGCCACCATGCGCAGCACCCGTTCGACAGCCGAGCGCGCCTCATCGACCGTGCCGGCGCGCAGCAACAGCACGAATTCATCGCCACCCAGCCGGGCGGCGGCGTCGGACCACACTGTGCCGCGCACCCGCAGCGCGCCGCGCAGGCGGTTGGCCAGCTCGGCCAGGTACAGGTCGCCGGCCTCATGGCCGTGGCGCTCGTTGATGGCCTTGAAGTGGTCGAGGTCCAGGTAGCACACGGCCAGCAGGTAGCCGTCCCGGTCAGTGGCGGCCATGGCCTCGGCCAGCAGCTGGTTGAGCCGCGCGCGGTTGGGCAGGCGGGTCAGCTCGTCGACGTAGGTCTGCCGTTCCAGTTGCTCGCGCTGCCGGCGTTGCTCGGTCACGTCGCTGACCACCAGCACGTGGTGGCGTGGCGCGCCGTCGGATGCCTGCACCGTGCTGACGGTGATGTGCAGCGCGCAGGGGTCGCCGTTGCGGCGGCGTTCCACCACCTCGCCCACCCAGTTGCCCTGGCTGCGCAGTGCCGCAAACAGGCTGGCCTGCTGCGGCCGGTACAGGCCGTCGGCCGTGCCCGCGCGCAGCAGCGCGGGCACGGTGCCGATCAGCTCGTTGCGCGGGATGCCGACGATGCGGCAATAGGTGGGGTTGGCGTCCAGCACCTGCAGGTCGGCGTCGGTCACCACCAGGCCTTCATGCAGATGCATGAAGACGTTGGCCGACAGCTGTTGCCGGTCGGCGGCGGCGTGCCGGTCGCCCACGTCGGCCAGTGAGGCCACCACCCGCAGCGGGCGGCCGACGTCGTCCCGCTCGGCCACGCTCAGATGCAGGTCGAACCAGTGCCAGCCGATGCCGCGACGCAGCCGCAGCTCGCGTTGCAGGCCAGGGCTGGCCGGTGCGGTCTGCGGTGCCAGCGCTGCATCCAGCGCTGCGCGGTCGTCGGCGTGCACCTGGTCGAGCCAATGGGCCAGGCTGCGACCCTGGCCGCCTTGCGGGTCGCCCATCAGCAGGCGCCAGCAGGCCGAGGTGAAGCTTTCGCCGGTGCGCAGGTTCCAGTCAGCCACGCCCAGGTCGGAGCCGGCCAGCGCCAGCTGCCAGCGCTCGTCCAGCCGCACCAGCTCGCCGGCCAGGGCGTGGGCCACCAGCATCAGCGCCGCCAGGGCGCCCGAGGCGGCCCACAGCAGCAGCTGGCCATTGCCCGGTTGCAGACGGTCGAGCTGGGCCAACGGTCCCAGCCCGCCCGCCGTGGCTGCCACCAGACCCAGCACCGTGGCCAGCACGGCGGCCGACGCCGTGGCCAGCCCGGCGCGCATGGCCAGCGCGCACAGCAGCACCGGCACGGCCAGCAGCCAGGCCAGCGCGCCCAGGCCCAACCAGGGTGTGGTGACCAGGCTGGCGACCAGCAGCACCAGGGCGCCGGTCAGCAGGGCCAGGCTGGCGTGGCGGCGCTGGGCGGTGACGGCATTGGCCAGGCTGCGCCGGCTGAGCGTGAGCAGCGGCACGCCGGCCACCAGCAGCCCCAGGGTGTCGCCCGACCACCATTGCAGCGCCGACAGCGGCCAGTCCGCCGGCGCGATGCGGCCGGTGGCTGCCAGCCAGCTGGCGCCGTTGAGCGCGGTGATGGTGGTGGCGCCCAGCCCGCCAGCGCCCAGCAGCAGCCACAGGTCGCGCCGGCGGGTCAGCTGCGGGTTGAAGCCCGCGCGCTGCAGCCAAACCGACGCCGCCCAGGGCCCGCCCACATTTCCCAGCGCGATGCCCAGCGCCAGCCAGGGCGGTGCACCCACAGTCAGCTGCACTGCCATTGCGCCGACCAGCAGTGCCGGCACGCAGCCCGCACCCCAGCGCACCAGCACCGCCAGCGCGCCGCCCAGGGCTGGCCAGAACATGCCGATGAAGGGCGATGGGCTGTCGAGCGCCAGCCCCAGGCGGCCAGCGGCCAGATAGGCGCCAGCCACCAGCGGCAACCGCCACCACCAAGGGTTCATGCTGGGTGGCCTGGGCGCGGGTCCGGGGCAGGGCGGGTTGCGATCACAGCGCGCATTGTGTGCAGAGCCGCATCACGCATGGCGATCGGTTTCGCCCGGCCCCCCCATGCGGCGGCCCCTGCAACTGGGGGGTGCGTGCCGTCCAAGCTGACAGGCAAAAAAAGCCCGGCCAATTGCCGGGCGGGTTTGCCAGGCCGCTTGGCCCGGGCAATTGTCAGGCTGTGCTCAGACCGCGAAGTCTTCGATCTTGGCACCGGCAGCCAGTGCTGCCTTCAACCACTTTGGCTGCAGGCCACGGCCGCTCCAGGTGTCGCCGGTGTCGGCATTGCGGTATTTGGCAGCCACCTTGCCGGTGGGTTTGGCGGCGGTGGACGCACGCACGGTCGGGGCCTTGCCGGCAATATCAGCAGCGCTGAGGCCAAACTCGGCCATCATCGTGCGCACCTTGTTGATGGCGGTGCTGCGCTCTTCGCGCTGCACGTCGGCGATCTTCTTTTCGATTTCAGCCCGTTGGGCCAGCAGGTCTTGCAGTGAGGACATATTCAGCTCCGGTGAAAAATCAGTAGCGCGAGTATATCTTCAGAAATTGCGCAATTGCTGGCTGTTTCCACCAAAGGCTCAGGCTGCGGGCGGCACATAACCGGTGGGCTGGTCAGCGCCTTCACCGAAGAAGAAGCGCTCCATCTGCCGCGCGAGGTATTGTCTGGCGCGCTGGTCGGCCAGGTTCAGCCGGTTTTCATTGACCAGCATGGTCTGGTGCTTGAGCCACAGGCCCCAGGCTTCCTTGCTGACGTTGCCATAAATGCGCTTGCCCAGTTCGCCGGGATACGGGGCGAAGTCGAGCCCGTCGGCTTCCTTCTTCAGATGAACACATTGCACGGTGCGGGCCATGAGGGGTCTCCTGTGGCGGGTTTTGATCGGATTCAGAGTTTCTTGACCAGGACCTGCGAGCGCCGGTCCCAGTTGTACTTGCGCTTGCGGGCTTCTGGCAGCCAGTCGGGGTCGACGTGGGCAAAGCCGCGCTTGATGAACCAGTGCATGGTGCGGGTGGTCAGCACGAAGATGCTGTCGAGGCCGGCCGCCTTGGCGCGCTGCTCGATGCGCTTGAGGATGCGTTCGCCGTCGCCCTGCCCCTGCACCTGCGGCGAGATGGTCAACGCCGCCATTTCGCCGGTGCGCGCCTCGGGGTAGGGATACAGCGCGGCGCAACCGAAGATCACGCCGTCGTGCTCGATGATGGTGTAGTTGGCGACGTCGCGTTCGATCTCGGTGCGCTCGCGGCGCACCAGGGTGCCGTCGCGTTCGAATGGTTCGATCAACTGGATGATGCCGCCCACGTCGTCGGCCGTGGCTTCGTGCAGCGATTCGAGTTTCTCGTCGACCACCATGGTGCCGATGCCGTCGTGGGTGAATACCTCCTGCAATATCGCGCCATCGACGCTGAACGGCAGGATGTGCGAGCGCTCCACCCCGGCGGCGCAGGCCTTCACACAATGCTGCAGATAAAACGCCAGGTCGGTGGGCTGGGCCGGCGGCGGCAGTTGCGACAACAGGCGTTGTGCATCGGCCAGGGCCAGTTCGGTGTCGATGGCGCTGTCGGGGTCGTTGCGGTCCTCGGCGATGCCGGGAATCTCGGTCATGAACAGCAGTTTGTCGGCCTGCAGTGCAACTG
>JARXAJ010000106.1 GCA_029865965.1 Aquabacterium sp. | reverse complement strand
CAGCCCCGCGCCACCACGCCACCCGCTGCTGGACCTGCGCGAGGGCGCGGCCCTGGTCTGGCAGCACCGGCTGCTGCGCCCGGTGCTGCTGACCGCCGTGGCC
Organism: Aquabacterium sp.; assembly: GCA_029865965.1. GTDB lineage: Bacteria > Pseudomonadota > Gammaproteobacteria > Burkholderiales > Burkholderiaceae_C > Pseudaquabacterium. Next base: position 8,313 of record JARXAJ010000106.1, on the reverse strand, counting down.
TGGAACCTGTCCTGGTTCGTCTTGCAGGCGGCGTATGTGCCCTATGCAATGCGCAGCCTGGGGCTGGACGCCCAGGCGGTGGGCGTCACGCTGGCCGCCTATGGCGCGGGCATGGTGCTGGGCGCACTGGCCGCGCCGCGCATCCTGGCGGCGCTGCCCTTCGGCACGGTGGTGGTGCTGGGGCCGCTGTGCTCGGTGCTGGCCATGGCCACCATGACCGCCACGCTGCTGTGGCCCAGCGGCCTGTTGGCCGGGCTGGCGTTCTTCCTGTTCGGCGCCGGGCCGATCCTGTGGACCATCAGCAGCACCACGCTGCGCCAGACGGTCACGCCCCAGGCGCTGCTGGGGCGGGTGTCGGCGATCTTTCTCACGGTGAACATGGGGGCGCGGCCGGTGGGCGCGGCACTGGGCGCGGCGGTAGGTGCGCAGTGGGGTGCCGGGGCCTGCCTGCTGCTGGCATTAGCAGGTTTCGCGGTGCAGGCCGGGGTGATCTGGGTGTCACCGGTGCGGGGGTTGGCGCAGTTGCCGCCGCACACCGTTTGACCCGCGGTCAGGGCCGCGTGCGCGTGCCCGTCCCCAGGTGCTTCCACGGCAAGTCACCCGGGTCGGCGGCCATCGGCCCGGCGGCCTTGGCCACCAGCACGCTGCTGGCGATCGGCGTGAAGTCGGCGCGGAAGTGGTTGCTGCTCTTGACCACGATGATGCGCATCGCCTCGGCGGTGATGCCCACCATGCGCAGCAGCTCGCGGTCGAGCAGCTGCTTCTTGCCGCTGACCACCGCCACCAGGATGCCGTCGATCTCCAGGCAGGCGCTGGGGCCCAGGTTGACGCTGACGCCGCGCATCATCGGGCCCTTCAGCGTCACCCGGCCGTCGCTGACCGCGCGCACCTTGAAGCGGCCACGCACCGGCGGGTCGCTCAGCTGGCCGGTGAAGGTGGGCACAGCGGTGCCCAGGGCCAGGTCAAGCTCGGCGCCCACGCCGGCTTCCAGCGCGGCGCGGCCGGCGGCGGCATCGAACATCAGGCCCAATGCCACCTGGCCGGGCAAGCGCTTGCCCGCGCCCTGGGCGATCAGCGCATGCAGCAAGCCGGTGGTGTTGCTGTCGCCACCGGCGCCCGGGTTGTCCTGGGTGTCGGCAATGACCACCGGCTTGGCTGTGTTGGCCGCCAGCGCCAGGGCCTGGGTGACGGCATCGCGCGCGCCCAGGATCTGTTGCTGCCACTGTGCCGGGTCGGCCACCAGCTTGAACAACTGCTCGACCGCCGCCTCGGCCTGTGCGCCGTGGCCCCACACCATCGGCGCGCATTCATCGAAGTCGCTGGCCGGGAAGCCCATGCAGAAGCTCAGCACCGTCCCATGGCGCTTGTCCAGCTCGGCCAGTGCGGCGTACAGGCCCTGGGCCGGCTGCAGCCAGGTGCTTTGCGCATTCAACGGGATCAGGAAGGGCAGGCGCCGGGCATGCTGCGGCTCTCGCTGGCCGGCCTTCAGCCGGCGGGCCAGCAACTGCGCCGCCAGCTCGCCGGTGTCGGCCATGTCCACATGCGGGTAGGTGCGGTAGCTGACCAGCGCGTCGGCCTCGCGCAGCATGCGGTGGGTGACATTGGCATGCAGGTCCAGGCTGGCCACGATCGGCAGCTTGGGGCCGACGATGGCGCGCAGCCGGGCCAGCAGTTCACCTTCGCTGTCGGCCGCATGCTCGGCCACGGCGGCGCCATGCAGGTCGAGGTAGATGCCGTCCAGGCCACCGGCGGCCGCAGCCCGCACATCGGCCACGATGGTGTCGGCGATGCGCTCGAAGGCATCCCGGGTGACGAAGCTCGACGGGATGGCGCCCGCCCAGCACGACGGCAGCAGCGTCCAGCCCTGGGTCTTGGCGGCATCGATGAAGCCGCCGATGGGGATGTTGACCCCGGTCATCAGGTCCTGCATCGCCCTGCCCTGGCTGAAGGCGGGGAAGGAGTCGCCCCGGGTGAAGGCGGCCCAGTCGGCCAGGCTGGGGGCGAAGGTGTTGGTCTCGTGCTGGTAGCCAGCGATCAGGATGCGGGGCATGGGCGGGGCGGGTCAGTGGATCAGCAGAGATCAGTATCGCCCGCGTGCCGGGCCGCCAGCCTGGGGGTCAGCCCGCACCCTCTGCCGCCACCACCCGGTCGCGGCCCTGGGCCTTGGCGGCATACAGGGCCCGGTCGGCCGCCACCATCAGGCGGTCGAAGTCGGCGTCGCCGCTGTCGGGGCCAGCCCAGCCCGACACGCCGATGCTGACGGTGAACGGCAACTGCACACCACCCACCTGCGCAGGCTGCTCGGTGATGCGCTGGCGCAGCCGCTGGGCCAGCACCAGCGCGCCCTCCAGCGTGGTCTGCGGCAGCAACGCGGCAAACTCTTCACCGCCCACCCGGCCGAACACGTCGCCCTGGCGCATCACGCCTTCGGCGGTGGCGGCAAAGCTGCGCAGCACGGTGTCACCGCCGGCATGGCCGAGCTGGTCGTTGACCGACTTGAAGTGGTCCAGGTCGATCATCAACAGCGCCACCGGTGTGCCATGGCGCAGCGCCCGTGACAGCTCGTCGGCCGCCAGGTCGGTGAAGCGGCGGCGGCTGAGCACGCCGGTCAGCGCGTCGGTGTGGGCCAGGCCTTCCAGGCGGGCCTCGGTCTGCTTGCGGCGGGTGATGTTCATGCGCAAGCCCGACACCCGCAGCGGCGCGCCATCGGGCGCATGTTCCACCACCCGGCCGCGCGCCTGCATCCACACCCAGTGGCCCTGCTTGTGGCGGATGCGGAACTCGGTCTCGAAGGTGCTGGTGTTGCCCAGCAGGTGGGCCTCCCAGGCCAGCAGGCGGGCGGTGGCGTCGTCCGGGTGCACCAGGGCATCCCAGGCGTCGATGGTGTCGGGCACCTCGTCTCGGGTGTAGCCCAGCATGGCGTGCCAGTGGCCGTTGACCGAGCTCATGCGGCCGGTGCGCAGGTCGGCGTCCCAGAACACCAGGTCGGAATCCATCATCGCCAGGTCCATCAGTGCTGTCAGTTCCTGCTGGCGCTGCTGGTGGCGCAGTTCTTCGGTCACGTCGGACAGCACCGACAGGTGCACGCCCGGCAGCACATTGGCCACCGCGTTGTACTGCGCATCGACCACGCTGCCGTCGTTGCGGCGCAGGCGCACCCGGCCGCTGGCACTGCCGGCGGCCAGGAAGGCGGCCCAGGCAGCGGCGGTGTCGACGCGGTCAGGCACCACCACGGTTGACACCTGCCGGCCGACCAGCTGGTCATGGGTGGTGCCCAGCAGCCGGCAGGCGGCCGGGTTGGCGTCCAGGTAGCGGCCATCGTCCGACGCCAGCAGGATGGCGTTGAGCGCATGCTGGAAGATCGCCGTCAGCCGCGCCTGCGACCGCGCCAGCGCCTGCTCGGCACGGCTGCGCTCGGTGATGTCGCGCCAGCGCACCACCACGGCCGGCATGCCACCGCGCACCTGCAGCGGCGACACATGGCGCTCGAACACCCGGCCATCGACCAGGGCCAGGGTGTCGAAGATGCCGCTGCTGTCGGTCTGCAGCAGTTGCGGCATGCCGTCGAGGAAGGCCTGGGCCTGCACCAGCTGGCCGGCGGTGTGGTGGCGCCATTCCACCGGGTCGCGCCGTGCCAGCACCTCGGGCGGAAAGTTCCACAGCGCCAGGTAACGCGCATTGAAGGCCAGGATGCGGTCGTCACGGCCCAGCACCAGGATGCCGTCGGGCGCCGACTCGAAGGTGGTGCGCACCGCCAGGTCGTCGGCCAGCGGGTCCACGCCATGCGGTGGCGTGGCGGCGGCATCAGCCACGGTCGAAGCCGAGCAGCACGTTGACCGCGTTCAGCCCGACCTCGTCGGTGGCATAACCACCTTCGAAGACGAACAGCACCGGCACGCCCAGGCGCCGCAGGCGCGCGCCGATGGCCAGGTAATCGGCGCTGGCGAGCCTGAATTTCGAGATCGGATCCAGCGCGAAGGTGTCCACGCCCAAGGACACCACCACCGCGCCGCAACCCTGGGCCAGGGTGGCATCGATGGCCACGTCCAGCGCCGCCAGGTAGGCCGGTGCGGTGGTGCCGGCAGGCAGCGGCAGGTTCAGGTTGAAGCCGGCGCCGGCGCCCTCACCCACCTCGTCGGCATGGCCGCTGAGGTAGGGGTAATCGTCGTGCGGGTCGGCATGCAGGCTGGTGACGAACACATCGCCACGCTGCCAGAAGATGGCCTGGGTGCCATTGCCGTGGTGGTAGTCGATGTCGACCACGCCCACCCGCGGCACGCCGCCAGCACGCAGCAATTGCACCGCGATGGCGGCGTTGTTGAGGTAGCAGTAGCCGCCCATGGCGCGGGCGGTGGCATGGTGGCCGGGCGGGCGGCAGATGGCGAAGGCGCTGGGCGCACCGGCCAGCAAGGCCTGCGCAGCGCTGATGGCGCACTGCGCGCTCCAGTAGGCGGCCTGCCAGGTGCCGGCCACGATGGCGCAGCCGGCATCCAGCGACCAGTAGCCCAGGGCGCCCTCGATGTGGCGCGGCTCGGTCTGCGGCGTGCCCAGGCCGGCATGCCACACCATGCCCAGCGCCGGGTGGGTGTGGCCCAGCGCCGCCCAGCGCACCCAGGCGCCCTGCAGAAAATCGACATAACGGGCGTCATGCACGGCCAGGATCGGCGCCAGCCCGGTGTCATTGGGCGCCTGCACGGCGCCCAGGCCGCTGGCGATGAAGGCGCTGCGCACGCTGTCGGCGCGCACCGGCAGCTCGAAGCCGCTGACCAGGCGGCCGCCGATCAGCTCACCATGCCCATGGTGGGCGGCATGGTGCGCGGTGAACCAGGCGTCCATGGCGGGTTGCCGTCAAGCAGTCCCGAAGGCGAAGTCGCGGCCGGGCGCGGCCGCGAACAGCGCCCGGGTGTAGGCATGCTGCGGGTTGCCGAAGACCTGGTGCGCCGGGCCGTATTCGACCACCTGGCCCTTGCTCATCACCGCCAGGTGGTCGCAGATCTGGCTGGCCACGCGCAGGTCGTGGGTGATGAACAGCATGGCCAGGTTCAGCCGGCTGCGGATTTCCTCGAACAGGCGCAGCACCTGGGCCTGCACCGACACGTCCAGCGCGCTGACCGCCTCGTCGGCCACCAGCAGCTCGGGCTCCATCATCAGCGCCCGGGCGATGCAGATGCGCTGGCGCTGGCCGCCGCTGAACTGGTGCGGGTAGCGGTCCATCGCGCTGTTGTCCATGCGCACCAGGGCCAGCAGGTCGCGGGCGCGCTGCATGGCTTCGGTGCGGCCCAGACCGTAGTTCATCGGGCCTTCGATCATGGCCTCGGCCACGGTGCGGCGCGGGTTCAGCGACCGGTACGGGTCCTGGAAGACGATCTGCACCCGCTGGCGCAGCGGCCGCAGGCGGGCGGCCGACATCATGGCGATGTCTTCGGCCGCTTCACCGGGGCGGTCGCCGCCCAGCAACACGCTGCCGCCGGTGGGGTCGATCAGGCGCACGATGCAGCGCGCCACGGTGCTCTTGCCTGAGCCCGATTCACCGACGATGCCCAGGGTCTGGCCGCGCTTGATCTCGAAGTTGACCGCCTGCGCCGCATGCACGCTGCGCGCGGCGCTGAACCAGCCCTTGCTGTTGTAGATCTTCTCCAGGCCCTGCACCTTCAGCACCACCGGCGCGGCGGGGTCGTTGGGGCGTTCCTTCAGGTGCAGCGTGGGCACGGCGGCCATCAGCATGCGGGTGTAGTCGTGCTGCGGCTGCTGCAGCACGCTGGCCTTGGGGCCCAGTTCGACCAGGTCGCCCAGGCGCAGCACAGCCACCCGGTGCGCCACCTCGGCCACCACGCCGAAGTCGTGGGTGATGAACAGCACGCCGGCGCCATGGCGGTGCTGCAGGTCGAGCACCAGCTTCAGGATCTGCGCCTGGGTGGTGACGTCGAGCGCGGTGGTGGGCTCGTCGGCGATCAGCAGCACCGGGTCGAGCACCAGGGCCATGGCGATCATGATGCGTTGGCGCTGGCCGCCCGACAGCTGGTGCGGGTAGCTGGCCACCATGCGCTCAGGGTCGGGCAGCAGCACCTCGCGCACGATGTTGAGCACCTTCTCGCGCCGCTCGGTGGGCGACAGCCGGGTGTGCTGGCTGAGCACCTCGTCGATCTGGTCGCCGCAGGTCATCACCGGGTTCAGGGCCGTCATCGGCTCCTGGAAGATCATGCTCATGCGGGTGGCGCGCAGTTCACGCAGCCGCGCCAGCGGGGCATGGGTGATGTCTTCACCTTCCAGCAGGATCTGGCCGGCCTGCACCGGCAGGTTCTTGGGCAGCAGGCCCATCACGCCCTGCGCGATGACGCTCTTGCCCGAGCCCGATTCACCGACCAGGCACAGGATCTCGCCCCGGCCGACGGTGAACGATACGTTGCGCACCGCAGTGGCACGGTCGCCGCCCGACGGCAGCGCGATGGTGAGGTTCTTGACCTCGAGGATGGGGCCGGCGCTGCTCATCCGCGTTTCGCCATTTTCGGGTCGAGCGTGTCGCGCAGGCCGTCACCCAGGATGTTGACCGCCAGCACCGTCACCGCCAGGAAGATGCCGGGGAAGAAGATGTTGTGCGGGTATTCGTTGAACTGCGTGCGGCCCTCGGCCATCACATTGCCCCAGGTGGGAATGTCGGGCGGCAGGCCCACGCCCAGGAATGACAGCGCTGCCTCGGTCAGGATGCCGGCCGCGCAGATGAAGGTGCCCTGCACCACCAGCGGCGCCACGGTGTTGGGCAGGATGTGGCGCAGCATGATCTTCCAGGTGGGCGTGCCCAGCGAGATGGCGGCCTCGACATAGGGCTCTTCACGGATGGTGAGCACCAGCGAGCGCACCAGCCGCACCACCCGCGGGATCTCGGGGATGGCGATGGCGATCACCACCGTGGTGAGGCTGCCGCGCCACATCGCCACCAGGGCGATAGCGATCAGGATGGCGGGGATGGCCATCACGCCGTCCATCACCCGCATCAGCGGGCCGTCGAGCCAGCGCAGAAAGCCGGCCATCAGCCCCAGCACGATGCCGAAGGCCAGCGCCACCAGGGCGGTGAACAGGCCCACGATCAACGACACCTGGGTGCCGTAGATCACCCGGCTGTAGATGTCGCGGCCGAAGCTGTCGCTGCCCATGACGAAGCGGTGCTTGAGCTGCTCACCTTCCAGCGTGGTGATCTCGCCGGTCTTGCCGGGCAGCAGGTCGCGGCTGGCGGGGTCGAACAGCGACGGGTCGACCGTGCCCATCCACGGTGCGGCCAGCGAGATCAGCACCAGCAGCAGCATCACCGTGCCGCCGATGCGCACCGAGGTGTTGCGGCGCACCCGCTGCCAGGCCGACAGCTGCACATGCACCGTGGCCGATTCGACCGACAGCGCCTCGAAGTCTGGGGTGGCGGCCATGTCAGCGCCGCCCGGCCGCCAGCAGGCGCTGACGTGCCCCCTCGGGGGGCAGCGAACGAAGTGGGCATGGGGGCGCGTGCATATCAGTACCGGATGCGCGGGTCGAAGAAGACATAGGACAAATCGACCAGCAGGTTGACCATCACATAGACAAACGAGAACAACAGGATCACGCCCTGGATGGTGGGGAAGTCGCGCGCCAGCACCGCGTCAACCGTCAGCCGGCCCAGCCCGGGGATGGCATAGACCGACTCGGTGACCACCACGCCACCGATCAGCAGCGCGATGCCGATGCCGATGACGGTGGCGATCGGCACCGCCGCATTGGCCAGTGCATGGCGCATCAGCACCGTTGCCTCGGGCAGGCCCTTGGCACGGGCGGTGCGAATGTAGTCTTCCCCCAGCGTCTCGAGCACCGACGCGCGGGTGACGCGGGCGATCAGCGCGATGTAGATCAGGCTCAGGGTGACGGCCGGCAGCGTCAGGTGGTACAGCCACGGGCCCACGCCGTCGGCGATGCGCTTGTAGCCCTGCACCGGCAACCAGCCCAGCTGCATCGACACCAGCCAGATCAGCAGGTAGGCACTGACGAACACCGGCACCGAGAAACCCAGCACCGAAAAGCCCATCAGCGCCTTGTCAAGCCAGCCGCCGAAGCGCCAGGCCGCCAGCACGCCCAGCGGCACGGCGATCAGCACCGCCAGGGTGATGGTGATCAGCGCCAGCGAGACAGTGGGTTCCAGCCGTTGGCCGATCAGCGTGGTGACATCGGTCTTGTAGTAGTAGCTCTCGCCCAGGTCGCCCGTCAACAGGTGGCCGGCCCAGATGAAGTACTGCTCGGGGATGGACCGGTCCAGGCCCAGGTTGGTGCGGATCTGCGCGATCTGCTCGGTGC
>JARXAJ010000082.1 GCA_029865965.1 Aquabacterium sp. | reverse complement strand
GCCGGCCACCAGGTGCGCGCCGCGGCTGCCGCCCACCTGGAAGCCGGCAAACACGATGTGGTGGCGTGGGTCGGGCGCCAGGGTGGCCACGTGGTGCAGCACCCGCCCGCCGGTGGCCATGCCGCTGGCCGACAGGATGATCGCCGGCATGCGTGATGCCGCCAGCCGCTGCGACTGCGCCGCCGTGGCCACCATGCGCACGCCGTCGCACAGCTGCGCCACCTCACGCGCGGGCAGGCGCAGCAGCCGCTTGTGGCCGGTGTACAACGCCGTGGCCTCGATCGCCATCGGGCTGTCCAGGAAGATCGGCAGGTGTGCGGGGATCTCGCCCGCCCGCTTCAGCCGCTGCAGCACCGCCAGCAGCGCCTGCGCCCGGCCCACCGCAAAGGTGGGCAGCAGCACGCTGCCGCCACGCGCCACTGCATCGCGCACGATCTGCGCCAGCCGCTGCGGTGTGTCGTCGGTGGCCGGGTGGCGGCGGTTGCCGTAGGTGGATTCCACCAGCAGCACGTCCACCGCGCCCAGCGGCTGGGGCGGCGGCATCAGGATGTCACCATCACGCCCCAGGTCGCCCGAGAAGCCCAGCGTGCGCCCGCCATGGCGCAGCGTGACGGCGCAGGCGCCCAGCAGGTGGCCCACGGGCGTCAGCGCCACATCCACATCACCGACGCGGCGCACCCGGCCCGGCGCCAGCGGCACCAGCTTGGCAATGGCCTTCTTCGCGTCGGCCTTGGTGTAGAGCGGCAGCGCCTTGGCATGCCGCGAGAAGCCCTGCCGGTTGGCGCGGCGCGCGTCTTCTTCCTGCAGGTGGGCGCTGTCGAGCAGCAGCACACCCACCAGGTCGCAGGTGGCCGGGCTGGCGTAGATCGGCCCGCGAAAGCCCGCCTTCACCAGGCCGGGCAGCCAGCCGCTGTGGTCCAGGTGGGCGTGGCTGAGCACCACCGCGTCGATGGTGTGCGGCGGCACCGCCAGCGGCGCCCAGTTGCGCTCACGCAGCACCTTGTAGCCCTGGAACAGGCCGCAATCGAGCAGGATGCGCTGGTCGCCCAGCGTGACGAGGTGGCGTGATCCGGTGACGGCATCGGCCGCACCGAGAAACTGGATCTGCATGCTGGGCCCCCTGGCGACGGGCGGCCAGTGTGGCGCGCCTCCCCACAGTGTGCGCCTCCCTCAGCCGCTCAGCTTCTGGTACTCGAAGAACATCTGGCCCGAGAACGCCAGCGTGCCCATCAGCGCCGCGCCGCCCACCAGCAAGGCGATCACCACCGCGATCACCGGCGCCCAGCTTGTGTCTTGTTGCGGCGTACCGTGGCGCTGGGCCCAGCGCTCGTCCGTGGTCAGGCCCACCACGATGGTCGACAGCATCGCCACCACCACCATCGCGCCAAACAGCGGGATCAGCAGCCAGGCGGCATGGTCGTCCTGCCCCAGGTTGCGCATGCGCACCACGCCAGCCAGGCCGACCAGCGACAGCACCGGGTGCAGCCAGGCCAGCTTGTCACGCCAGCCGTGCAGGTAAAAGCGGTGTGCGCCCAGCAGGCCGCCCAGCAGCGCCAGCCAGGTGGCCAGCGACTTGGATCTCGGTGCGCTTGGCATCACGCGGCGCCTGGTGTGCCGCTGCCCTGGCCCAGGCTGCGCTGCATCAGCACCACGTCCAGCCAGCGGTCGAACTTCCAGCCCGAGGCCTTCAGCACGCCGGTATGGGCAAAGCCCAGTGCAGCATGCACGCCGATGGAGCCGGCATTGGCTGCGTCGCCGATCACCGCCAGCATTTGCCGCGCGCCGGCGGCTTCGCAGCGGGCCACCAGTTCGGTCAACAGCAGCTTGCCCACGCCGCGGCCGCGGGCGTCGGGGTGCAGGTAGATCGAGTCTTCCACGCAGAAGCGGTAGGCCTTGCGCGGGCGGAAGTGGTTGGCGTAGGCATAGCCCAGCAGCCTGCCGCTGGTGTCGCCGCGGTCTTGCGCCACCAGCCAGGGCAGGCCCTTGGCCAGCACGTCGTCGCGGCGACGGGCCATCTCCGCCAGGTCGGGTGGATCGAGCTCGAAGGTGCCGGTGCCGTGCAGCACGGCGTCGGCATAGATGGCGATGATGGCGGGCAGGTCGGTCAGGGTGCTGGGGCGGATGAGCAGGGCGGGTAGGGGCATGGCGGCAAAATTGGACCGCAGGTCGCGGCAAAGCTCAGTTTATAATGCGCGGTTTCCGGCGACGGTGGGCGAGGTGGTTTGCGGATGGTCAGCAAACACCCGCCTGCGTATCTACGGCGCCGATCCTGTGCTGCACCCCACCCGGCTGGCCTGTCTTGGCCCCAAGGGCGGTGTGGTGACCAGACAGGCCAGCCTCGAGTGTCTCCCTGGCGGGCCTGTCGCCCAGAATTTTTCGGAAGATCATCATGGTCGTCATTCGACTCGCTCGCGGCGGCGCCAAGAAGCGCCCCTTCTACAACATCGTCGTCGCCGACTCGCGCGAGCGCCGTGACGGCCGCTACCTGGAGCGCCTGGGGTTCTACAACCCCATGGCCGCCGGTGCCGAGCAGCCGCTGCGCGTGGCCCTCGACCGCGTCACCTACTGGACCGGCGTGGGCGCCCAGATGTCGCCCACCGTCAAGCGCCTGGTGGTCGATGCCGCCAAGGCCCAGGTGGTCCCGGCCACCCCGGCTGCTGCCTGATCCAGGCGCTGACCTTGCCTGCCTGGCGCGCAACGTCACCATGACGCTGGCCGTGCCGGGTGGGCCACCAAGCGGGTTCGACGACCCGCCATTCCCCGACGACGCGATCGAAGTCGGTCGTGTCATGGGGGCATGGGGCATCAAGGGCGGCATCCGCGTGATGCCGTTCAGTAAGGACCCGCAGGCGCTGTTTTCGTCGCGCCGCTGGTTCATCCGCCCGCCTGACGCTCCATTGGCCGGCCCCCGGCCGGCTGTGGTGGCTTACCCGTCCGTGCTGCGCATCACGCACAGCAAGGAGCAGGGCGACGCGGTGGTGGCCACCGCCCAAGAACTGCCCGACCGCAACGCTGCCGAAGCGATGCGGGGCGCACGTGTGTTCATCGCGCGGTCCAGCTTTCCCACCGCCGGTGACGGCGAGTTCTACTGGATCGACCTGATCGGCCTGGCTGTGGTCAACCGCCAGGGCGAAGCCCTGGGCGAGGTGATCGGCCTACTCGACACCGGCGCGCACAGCGTACTGCGGCTGCGCCGGCCGGATGCAGAAGCTGCGGTGGACGGCGATGCCGCTTCCGACACCAGCGAGCGCCTGATCCCCTTCGTCGGCGCCTTCATCGACGACGTCAACCTCGCCGACAAACGCATCACCGTCGACTGGGGCCTGGACTACTGATCCACCGGCACCAGCGCCCGCATTTGCTCCAGCGCCCGCGCCATGCGCTTTGACATCGTCACGCTGTTCCCTGAGTTGTTCGGTGCGCACTTCACGCAGGGCATCACCCGCCGCGCGTTCGACAGCGGCCAGGTCGACGTGCGCCTGTGGCCGCTGCGCGACTTCGCCACCGATGCCTACCGCCGGGTCGACGACCGGCCGTTTGGCGGCGGCCCCGGCATGGTGATGCTGGCCGAGCCGCTGGAGCGTGCCCTGGCCGCACTGCAGGCCGACCGGGACGCCGCCCAGGCGCCGGCCGCACCGGTGATCCACTTCACGCCCACCGGCGCCCCCATCACCCAGGCCCGGGTGCGCCAGATGGCCGGCGCCACCGCACCCGGCGCAGTGCTGCTGTGCGGCCGCTATGAAGGCATCGACCAGCGCGTGCTCGACCGCCATGTGACGCTGGAGCTGAGCCTGGGCGACTTCGTGCTGTCGGGCGGCGAACTGCCGGCGCTGGCCCTGCTCGATGCCATCGCCCGGCTGCAGCCCGGGGTGCTGACCGCCCAGTCGCATGAGCAGGACAGCTTCTCGGCTGACGGCTTGCTCGACTGCCCGCACTACAGCCGGCCCGAACTGCTGGCCACCGCCGACGGCAGCATGCTGGCGGTGCCGCCGGTGCTGCTCAGCGGCCACCATGCACAGATCGCCCGCTGGCGGCGCGACCAGTCGCTGGCCATCACCCAGCGCCGCCGACCCGATCTGATCGCCGCTGCACGGGCGGCCGGGCAGTTGTCCAAGGCCGACGAGAAGGTCTTGGCACAGGCGGCAGTTGGCCTGCCGGCACCAGTCTTGCCGGACGATCCGCCCGCCGCGCTATAATCACAGGTTTTGCGATCCTCTACCGGGCTACACAGTCAACACCAGTCGGGTGTTGAGAGCGCGCCGGCATGAACGCCCAGGAGAAACCAGTGGACCTGATCCGCACCCTCGAACAGGAAGAGATCACGCGCCTGAACAAGACGATCCCCACGTTCGCCCCCGGCGACACCGTGATCGTCAGCGTGAATGTGGTGGAAGGCACGCGCAAGCGCGTGCAGGCCTATGAAGGCGTGGTGATCGCCAAGCGCAACCGCGGCTTCAACAGCAGCTTCATCGTGCGCAAGATGTCCAGCGGCGAAGGCGTCGAGCGCACCTTCCAGCTCTACAGCCCGCTGATCTCGACCATCGAAGTCAAGCGCCGCGGCGACGTGCGCCGCGCCAAGCTGTACTACCTGCGCCAACGCTCAGGCAAGTCAGCCCGGATCAAAGAGAAGCTCGGCTGAACGCAGTTCAGCCCTGCGCCGTCAGGCGCAGCATCGTGCGAAGCGCGATGCAGAGCGGACGCGGCGCAGCCGCAAAAGCTCGGTTGAGCTTCTTATCGATGCGATTGCAGCAAGCCGCCCTCGGGCGGCTTGTTTCGTTTCCAGCCCTGACAATCACGCCCATGTCCAGCACTGTGCCCCGCATCACCGACCCGCAGGCGATCCCGGTGGCGGGTGTCGACGACCACCTGCCGCCGGTGCCGGCCGACCGGCTGCACCCCCAGGCCCTGCGCCGTCGCTTTGCCATGCCACACACCTGGCAGCCCGAGATCCCGGGCGACGGCACCCGCTTCAACCCCGGCGGCCCCACCGCCCAGGCGTCTGTGCTGGTGCCACTGGTGCAGCGCGATGCCGGGCTGCAGGTGCTGCTGACCCGCCGCACCGCCCACCTGCGCAGCCATGCCGGGCAGATCAGCTTCCCGGGCGGCAAGGTGGAGGCGCACGACGCCGACGCCATCGCCACTGCGCTGCGCGAGACCGAGGAAGAAGTGGGCCTGGCACGCAGGCATGTCGAGGTGATCGGCCGGCTGCCCATCTACACCACCGTCACCGGCTTCGTCGTCACGCCTGTGGTGGCCCTGGTGCAGCCGCCGTTCGACCTGCGCATCGACGCCGGTGAGGTCGACGAGGCCTTCGAGGTGCCGCTGGCCTTTCTGATGACACCGGCCCACCACCGCCGCCACCATTGGGACGCCGGTGGCGGCGTCACCCGCCAGTTCCTGTCGATGCCCTGGCCGGCGGCGCAGCCCGACCGCTATTTCATCTGGGGCGCCACCGCCGCCATGCTGCGCAACCTGTACGGCTTTCTGGCGCACCCATGACAGGTGGCGCCAGACCGTGGCCTGCCAAGGCCGCTCGCTATCATCGCCAACAATGAGTTTCTTTGCCGTCCTGCTGGCCCTGGTCATCGAGCAGTTCAAGCCGCTGCCGCGTGACAACTGGGTACACCACCTGCTGGTGTCTTGGGTGGGCTGGACCGGCCGCAACTTCGATGCTGGCCGCGCCCACCATGCCTGGGTGGTGTGGGGCGTGTCGGTGGGCGCGCCGGGCCTGCTGCTGGGTGCGGTATACCTGGCCATCGCCCACTGGAGCCTGCTGCTGGCCCTGGTGTTCAATGTGGGCGTGCTCTACCTGACGCTGGGCTTCCGCCAGTTCAGCCACTACTACACCGACATCCGCGATGCCCTGGACCGCGGCGACGAGGCCGAGGCCCGCCGCCTGCTGGCCGAATGGCGCCACCTGGACGCCAGCGAGCTGCCGCGCACTGAACTGCTGCGCCATGTGATCGAGCATGCGCTGCTGGCCGCCCACCGCCATGTCTTCGGCGTGTTCTTCTGGTTCGTGCTGTTCTCCACCCTGGGGCTGGGGCCGCTGGGCGCGGTGCTCTACCGCATGGCCGAGTTCGCCGCCCGCTACTGGACCTTCCCGAGCAAGGCGCTGGGTGTGCCGGCCAACCAGCAGCTGATGGCGGTCAGCCAGCAGATGTTCGCCTGGATCGACCATGTGCCGGCCCGGCTGACGGCCTTCGGCTTTGCGGTGGTGGGCAACTTCGAGGAAGCCATCAATGCCTGGCGCCGGGATGCCATGCTGTGGAAGCATGCCAATGAAGGTGTGATCCTGGCGTCGGCGGCCGGCGCCGTGGGCGTGCAGCTGGGTGGCAGCGCAGCGCCGGGTGTCACGCCCGACCGGTCACGCACCTTTGATGGCGGCGCCACCGACGATGCAGCTGCCGAAGGCTCGACCGGCGGCGACCCGCCGCAGCTGGCCCACCTGCGGAGCGTGGTGGGCCTGGTGTGGCGGTCGGTGGTGTTGTGGATGCTGCTGGTGGCGCTGCTGACGCTGGCCAATCTGGTTGGTTAGGTCCTCGGCGAGCAGGCGCCGTTGAACAGGCTTCGCCGGGCCACCGGGGCCGCCCGCTGGGGGAAGCGCCGAAGGCGCTTCGGGGGCGGTCAATACCGCGTCTGACTCAGCTCGGCACGCAACTCGCCGTAGATGCGGTAGCGCGACGGATGGATCAAACCACCATCCAACGCCGCCCGCACGCCGCAGCCCGGCTCATGCAGGTGGCTGCAGTTGTAGAACCGGCAGGCGTCGGCATGGGCGCGCAGGTCGGGCATCAGGCCCACCAGGTCGGTGGCCTGCAGCTGGCGCAGGCCGAATTCCTGGAAGCCAGGCGAGTCGATCAGGGCGCTTTGGCGGGCGTCGTCCAGCCAATACCAGCTGGTGCTGGTGGTGGTGTGGCGCCCGGCGTTCAGCGCCTTGCTGATCTCGCCCACCTGGGCGGCGGCGGCCGGCACCATCAGATTGATCAGGGTGCTCTTGCCCATGCCGCTGGGCCCCAGCACCAGGGTGGCCTTACCCGTCAACAGCGGCAGCAAGGCCGCACTGGCGGCTGCGCCCTGTTGCTTGAGCGACAGCTCCAGCACCGCCACGCCCATCGCCTTGTAGGGCGCCAGCCGCTCGCGCGCGGCGGCGAGCGTGGGCAGGTCGGTCTTGTTCAGCACGATGGTGGTGGGGATGCCGGCCGATTCGGCGGCGATCAGTGCGCGCGCCAGCTGGGTCTCGGCATACATCGGCTCCACCGCCACCAGCACCAGCAATTGGTCCAGGTTGGCGGCGAAGGACTTGGTCTTCCACTCGTCCTGGCGGAACAGCAGGTTGCGGCGCGGCGCCACCTTGTCGATCACGCCCTCGTCGCCGGCGGGCTGCCAATGCACCCTGTCGCCGACCACCACCTCGCTCTTCTTGCCACGGCCGTGACACAGCAGGCGTGTGCCGTCTGCGGCTTCGACCATGCAGTGCCGGCCATGCGCGGCCACCACCAGACCGTTGCCCGCAGGTGCAAGCGTCATGCAGTGCGCAAGGCCAGCGCGGCCAGCCGCTCGCTGGCGGGCGGGTGCGAATAGTAGAAACGCACGTACACCGGGTCGGGCGTCAGCGTGGCGGCGTTGTCCTCATGCAACTTCAGCAGCGCGCTGGCCAGGTCGGCGCCGCTGGCCTGGGCGCAGGCATAGGCATCGGCCTGAAATTCATGCGTGCGCGACAGCTGCGCGGCCAGCGGCGACACGAAGAAGCTGAACACCGGCAGCGCCAGCATGAACAGCAGCAGCGCCAGCGCATCATTGGGCGCATCCGCGTTCGGCCCGATGTTGGGCAGCACGCCCAGGCCCGTGTAGAAGCCCGGCTGCTGCGCCAGCCAGCCCAGCAGGGCCAGCGCCAGCAGGCTGATGCCGAACACCATCACGATGCGCTGGGTGATGTGCTTGTGCTTGAAGTGGCCCAGCTCATGTGCCAGCACCGCCTCCACTTCAGCCGGGCTCAGCTTGGCCAGCAGCGTGTCGTAGAACACCACCCGCTTGGCCGCGCCCAGGCCTGTGAAGTAGGCGTTGCCATGGGCCGAGCGCCGGCTGCCGTCCATCACGAACAGGCCCTTGGCGGCAAAGCCGCAGCGCTGCATCAGCGCCTGCACCCGGGCCTTCAGGCCCTCGTCGGCCAGGGGCTCGAACTTGTTGAAGATGGGTGCGATCAGCGTGGGGTAGACCACCATGATCAACAGGTTGAAGCCCACCCAGGCGCCCCAGGCCCACAGCCACCACAGGCCGCCGGTGGCGCCCATGATCCACAGCACCAGCGCGGCCAGCGGTAGGCCGATCAGCGCGCCGACCAGCGCGTTTTTCACCAGGTCGATGAGGAACAGTTTGGGCGTGGTGCGGTTGAAGCCAAAGTGCTGCTCCAGCCGAAAGGTGCTGTACAGCTCGAATGGCAGATCCAGCAGCGCACTCACCAGCGTGAAGCCCACCAGCAGCGCCAGTTGGTAGGCCATGTTGCCCCAAGCCGGCCGCACCGCATCCAGCAACCAGCCGTTGAGCGCATCCAGCCCGCCCAGCAGGGTCCAGCCCAGCAGCACGGCGGTGCCGAAGGCTGTGCTCAGCAGGCCCAGGCGGCCCTTGGCCAAGGTGTAATCGGCCGCGCGCTGGTGGGCCGTCAGCCCCACCGTCTGCGCAAACGCTGCCGGCACCGCGCCCCGGTGGGCGGCCACATGGCGCATCTGGCGGCTGGCCAGCCAGAACTTGATGGCAAGCGACAGCAGCAGGGCCAGGGCAAACAGGATGGTGAGAGGCAGTGACGGCATGGCCTGCATTGTCGCCGCCACTGCCGGGTGCTGGCTGAGGCGGCGACAATGCCCGGATGACCGCGACCAGCACCCCCACCGCCTTGCCCCTGAGCGACCAGAACCTGGTCTGGATCGATCTGGAGATGACCGGCCTGTCGCCCTTCACCGACCGCATCATCGAGATCGCAGTGGTGGTGACCGACCCCACGCTGGCCATCCGCATCGAAGGGCCGGTGTTCGCCATCCACCAGACCGATGCCGTGCTCGACGGCATGGACAACTGGAACAAGGGCACCCACGGCAAGAGCGGCCTGATCGACCGGGTGCGCGCCAGCACGGTGGACGAAGCCGCCGCCGAGGCCCAGGTGATCGACTGGCTCAAGCACCACGTGCCCAAGGGCAAGAGCCCGATGTGCGGCAATTCGATCTGCCAGGACCGGCGCTTCCTGGCCAAGGACATGGCCAGGCTGGAAGACTTCTTCCACTACCGCAACCTCGACGTCAGCACGCTGAAGGAACTGGCCAAGCGCTGGAACCCGGCCGTGCTGGCCGGCTTCAAGAAGGCCCAGGCCCACACCGCGCTGGCCGACATCCATGAGTCGATCGACGAGTTGCTGCACTACCGGCAGCATTTCCTGAAAGTCTGATTCACATCGCCCTCGAAGCGCCTGCGGTGCTCCCTCCGGGGTCGCCGCCGTTGGGCTAGTAAAGCCGGTTCCACGGCGTCTGTTTGCGAAGTCATGGCCCTGCCACTGCGGCAGCCGCCGCCCGCCGCCGTGGGCTGTCGTCACGTTCTACCCGCTCGCCAGTCAGCGTGCGGCGCTGCAGCCGCCAGGCCTGCAGCAGCGCGCGGGCCTCGGCGTCGGGGCGGGCCGGCAGCTTGCGGTATTCACTGCAATCGCTCTTGCGGCTCATCAAGCGGTGGTTGATCAGCTCGCGGCGCAGCGTGGCATGGTCGCCGAAGGCATTGGCAGCTTTCAGGATCTGGTTGACCTCGGCCTCGGTGTAGACGCGGCGGCCGTCGAACAAGGTCCACAGCACCCACATCGCCAGCGCCTGTACGCTGTACTTCACCGGCCAGCGCAGCAGCCGGCCGCGGCTGTCGAACTGGCCCAATGCCTTGCGGGCGTTGTCGCTCAGTTTGGCCGGCGGTGGCCGGTCTTCAATGGCCAGCGGTGGCGCGGCCAAGGGTGCTGCGGTGGCTGCGGCCTGCAGGCTCTGCAGGTTGCGGTGGCCCAGCGCGCGGGCCACCAAATTCAGCAGTTCCACATGGCCGGGCGGCGGCTGGCCGGCGGCGTGGCGGGTTTTCAGCGACCGGCCCAGCGCCTTGGCAAACAAGGACGCATCGGGCACGGTGATGGACAGCGGGGAACGGGGCATGGCCTGCACTCCACACGCACGACTGGAACCCCGCTGGCGGGGCGCTGGTGGTTGCCGGCTTCCAGCCTGTCGCACGCAAGGGATGCGAGGGGCTGTGGGGGGTGATGGCAGGTTGAGCTCGCGGTGGGCCGCGCGGCAACGCCTGGGTGAACTGCCGACCGTTGTGGCCGCAGTTTAGCGTGGCGGGCTGCGTGGCGACATCGGACCGTCTGCCGATGCCAGGCCCGCCCGGATCAGCACCTGCGCCACGAACGGGCCTTTGGCGGCGGTGTAGGCATCGCGGTCATGGCGATGCGCCAGCGCCAGGCGCTGCTTCAGTGCCGCGTAGGCATCACGCAGGCCGGCGTCGCTGCGCAGCGCGTCCCGGAACGCCAGCCGGTCGCGCCACAGCGGGCTGCCGATCGGCACCAGGTGCAAATGGTGGGTGCGGTGCTGCGGGCCGGGCTTGCAGAACCAGTGCATCGTCTCTGCTTGGTAAGGCGCGTACGCATACTGCAGCTGCGCTGCTGCGGCGATGGCCCCGCTCGACGCATCCAGCGACGTCACCGGCGCCATGATGTCGATCACCGGCTTGGCGGCCAGGCCTGGAACGGCCGTGCTGCCGATGTGTTCGGGCGGGCCGACCAGCCAGGGCGCCAGCACAGCGGCGATGGCGTCCCGCTCGGCCGCAAACAGCGCCGGCCAGCGTGGGTCGGCCGCTGCGATCTCGACCGGCGCGTCGTCCATGCCGCCGCGCCGCCGGGTCGGTCAGACGCCGAGCAGGTCCACCTCGAACACCAGGGTGGCGTTCGGCGGGATCACGCCGCCGGCGCCGCGCGGGCCATAGCCCAGTTCGGGCGGGATGACCAGCACGCGGGTGCCGCCCACCTTCATGCCCTGCACGCCGTCGTCCCAGCCGCGGATGACCTCGCCGCCGCCGAGTTGGAAGCGGAAGGGCTGGCCGCGGTCCTTGCTGCTGTCGAACTTCTTGCCGCGGCCATCGGCCTGGGCGGGGTCGTGCAGCCAGCCGGTGTAGTGCACGCTGACGCGCTGGCCGGCCACCGCCTCGGCACCGCTGCCTTCGACCACGTCGTCGTACTGCAGCGGCACGCGCTCCGGCTCGGCCAGCAGTTCCACCTCGAACACCAGCGTGGGGTTCGGCGGAATCGCACCGCCAGCGCCACGGGTGCCATAGCCCAGCTCGGGCGGGATCGTCAGCACGCGGGTGCCGCCCACCTTCATGCCCTGCACGCCCTGGTCCCAGCCCTGGATCACCCGGCCGGCGCCCAGTTCAAACACGAAGGGTTCGCCGTGGTCCTTGCTGCTGTCGAACTTCTTGCCGCGGCCGTCGGGCGCTGTGGGGTCGTGCAACCAGCCGGTGTAGTGCACGGTGACCGGCTGGCCGGCCTGGGCTTCGGCGCCGGTACCCGGCACAGTGTCATCGATCAGCAGGCCGGGGGCGGGGGTGGGCATGTCGGGTCCAATTCAACGGGAGGAAAGGGGCCGCATCATGCCATTGCGCTGCCGCGCGGCTGCGGCTGCGGCTGCTGTGGTTGCGGTTGCGCCTGGTCTTGCGGTTGGTGTGGCGGTGGGTCTTTCGGTTGGTGCGGCTGCTGCTGTACCGGCCAGGCCGCAGCCCAGGCGCGGGTGGCGGCCGCCAGCCAGTCGGCCACGCCTGCGGCTGGCAGCACAGGCAGGCCCAGCACGGCGCCGGCGGCCTGCAGCGTGGCCAACGGCTGGCTGGCGTCCAGCGGTGCAGCGCCGTTCTGCTTGCTGAGCTTGTGGCCGTCGGGCGCCAGCACCAGGGGCGTGTGCAGGTAGCGCGGCAGCGGCAGGCCCAGCTGGCGCTGCAGGTGGATCTGGCGCGCGGTGTTGTCGCACAGGTCGGCGCCGCGCACCACGTCGGTCACGCCCTGGGCGGCGTCGTCCACCACCACGGCCAGCTGGTAGGCCCACAGGCCGTCGGCGCGGTGCAGGATGAAATCGCCCACGGTCTGCGCCACGTCCTGCTGCTGTGGGCCCAGGCGGCGGTCGGTCCAGTGGACGGAGACACCGCAGCCGTCGGTCACCGTGCGCAGCCGGGTGGCCCGCGCGGGCCTGCCTTGCAGCCCGGCGCGGCAGGTGCCGGGATAAATGCGCTCGTCGAATCGGCCATGCGCCCGGCCCAGCGCGGCCCAGGCGGCGTCGATCTCGCGCCGGCTGCAGCCGCAGGGGTAGGCCAGGCCGGCGGCCAGCAACTGGCTGAGCGCCGCCTGGTAGGCAGCGCTGCGGCTGGATTGCCACAGCGGCGGCCCATCGGGCACCAGGCCCAGCGCGGCCAGCTGGCCCAGGATGTGTTCACCCATGCCGCTCAGGCAGCGCGGCGTGTCCACGTCTTCGATGCGCACCAGCCAGCGGCCGCCCTGGGCACGGGCGTCCAGCCAGCTGGCCAGCGCGGCCACCGCGCTGCCGGCATGCAGCGGGCCGGTGGGCGAGGGCGCAAACCGCCCGGTGACGGGCAGGGCGTTCGGTGCAGCCTGCCCGCCCTGCGCACCGCCTGAATCAGACCAAGTGGCCGCCGCGGAACCGGCTTCGCCGGGCCGCTGGGGGCGCCCCCCTGGGGGGGAGGCGCCGAAGGCGCTTCGGGGGGCGGTCATTTCACACGACGTCCGCGGACAAGCCCACATACCGCTCCAGCAGGGCCTGGCGGGTGGCGGGGCTGTCCAGCTGTTGCAGCCACCACTGCAGTGCCAGGCCCTGCGGCGCCTTGCGCGGCTGGGGCGTGGCGGCGCTGCGCCAGGCATAGCCGAACAGCGCCGGCTGGCGCGCCCGCTGCACCGGCCGGGACACCAGCCGGCCCAGGCGCAGCGCGTCGCGCACCTGCGGTTCGGGCACGAAGCCCACGCCCAGGCAGCGCACCAGCGCCTCGATCTTGGCGCCCATGCTGGGCACGGTGAACACATCCTGCCCCGGCAGCAGGTTCACTGTCACCGGCGACATGCGGTGGGCCGAGTCAGCCACCGCCACCGCGCGGTGGCCCAGGATCTGCGCATCGGTCAGCGGGTCGCTGCCCTGCGCCAGCGGGTGGTGCGGCGCCATCGCGAAGACGAATTCCACCACGCCCAGCGGTTTCAGCTCGATGCCGGTCTGCGGCGGGGCGTTCATCAGTGCGCCGATGGCCAGGTCGGCCTGGCCGCTGACCAGCGCCTCCCACAGGCCGGCCAGCACCTCGCTGCGCAGGCGCAGGCGTGTGCCGGGCGCCTGGCCGTCGGGCCCGCGCTGGGCATAGAAGCCCTCGACCAGCTCGAACACCGTCAGCCGCGACATCACGTCGTCCACCGCCACCGTCAGCTCGCTTTCCCAGCCTGTGGACACGCGGCGCACCCGGTTGGCCACCGCGTCCATTTCCACCAGCAGGCGGCGGCCTTCGTCCAGCAGCTCTTGCCCGGCGGCGGTGAGCTGCGCCTGGCGCGAGCTGCGGTCGAACAGCAGCACGTCCAGTGCGTCTTCCAGCTGGCGCACGCTGTAGGTCAGTGCAGACGGCACCCGGCCCAGTTCACGCGCGGCGGCGGCGAAACTGCCGGTGCGGGCGATGATGTCCATCATCTGCAGGGCTTCTGGCGTCAGGGCGTTGCGGCGGCGGGTGGTCATCGGTATGGCGGGGGTGTGGCTTCATCTTATTTGAATGCCCGCTTCAAGGCCCGCCGAGCCCGTTGCGCCGCCACCGGTGCCACCATCCTGGCACCGACCTCGACCCATCCACCGGAGACCCGACCATGATCACCATCCGACGCAGTGCCGACCGCGGTTTTGCCGACCACGGCTGGTTGAAGAGCTTCCACACCTTCTCATTCGCCGACTACCACGACCCGGCCCACATGGGCTTTGGCAACCTGCGGGTGATCAATGAAGACCGCATTGCCCCCGGCACCGGCTTCGGCACCCATGGCCACCGCGACATGGAGATCGTCAGTTACGTGCTTGACGGCGCGCTGGCGCACAAGGACAGCATGGGGCAGGCGGCGGCCATCCTGCCCGGCGAGGTGCAGCGCATGACCGCCGGCACCGGTGTGCGCCACAGCGAGTTCAACCATGCCCAGGGCAGCGCCACGCACTTCCTGCAGATCTGGCTGCTGCCGGCTGCCGGCGGCCTGGCCCCCGGCTATGAGCAGAAGGCCTTCAGCGACGCCGACAAGCGCGGCCGGCTGCGCCTGGTGGCTGCGCCGGGCGGGGTGGACGGTGCGGTGACGCTGCATGCCGACGCCAGCATCCGCGTCGGGCTGTTCGACGGCGCCGAAGCCGCCACCCTGGCCCTGCCCGCCGGCCGCAAGACCTGGGTGCACGTGGCGCGTGGCGCCATCACCGCCAACGGCCAGGCGCTGCAGGCGGGCGATGCGATCGGTCTGGTCGATGAGCCGCTGCTGACACTGGAAAAGGGCACAGGCGCCGAGGTGCTGGTGTTCGACCTGGCTACCTGAGCCTGAGCGTTTGTTGAGCATGGCCGCCGTCGGGTGCCAATTTGGTCGCCTGGATGTGCGGTGGCTGTCAGGAACTTGATGACGGCCACGCCAACAGGGCCTTGTACATCCTGCCCAAGTTGCTGAGGCTGACTGACCCCGAGCCAAAGTTGTGGCGCGTGTCGTGCAATGCGCAGTGCGGACAGGTCGCCAGCAAGGTGCCGTTCACTGGTACCGGCTGACGGCCAGTTCCAGCCGTTGGCGACCGACAGCTTCCAGGTAGCTCATCGCACGGTCCCCAAGCCAGTTCCAGCGACCTGCCAATCCCTCAGCATCAGCAAGCGACTTTCGGCAGGTGTCAAAAATGATCAAGGCCGCAAGCGCGCGCAGCACAGCGCCTGAATCTCAACGACTGCGGTGGCTTGCGGGGACTCTGTGTTCGCTGCTTCCGGCCACGTCAGGGAAGTTGCACCTCGATGCTTTTCAGGAGCAACGGCTGGTTCAAGGCTGAACCGTTCGGGATCAATTGCAGCCCGACGAACTCAATCTGGTTGCGCTGCTTGCCCTGCTGTGCAAAGTCACGCTCGGTCAGTGTCAGGACCACGTCTCGGTCCGCGTTGGCCACGAAAGAGGACAGCCTGCGCTGCGATCCGCTCCATCGGTGGAAGCCTTCGGCACCGGCCTGGATGAACAAGTAGAGGTCGAGCTTGCCCTCGTTGAAGTAGGCGCGGGGAATGTTCAGCGTGTACTTGATCTGGAACCGCTCGAAGTCGTGCATGCTGCCTAGAGGCTGCACGAGCGAGACCTTGCCGGAGTGGCCTGCTGGCATCTGGTTCTTCAACCACATGGGGGTGAGCAGTAGCCCTGATGACGCATCATCCAATCGACGGCCAATGTCCATGGTCTCGTCGGAAGTGCGTGCGACAACACCGGCGATGACAGGCTCCGTGTCGTATCTGAACGCGTACTGTGAGCGCGGATTGATCACCTTGGCATCAGGTTGCGGCGGCACGATGCGGTCGCTGTTCAGGTCGATCGTGACACGACGGATCCGGATGGGCGCCGCCACCATCGACCCGTTGCGGTGGAAGATGAAGTTGACCCGCTCGATGGCCCGCAGCTTCTTGGGCGACGGTGCGTCCGTGAAGTCCTCGCCTGCCTTCACCCGGACGCGCTGATACTGGCCGTTCGCACCGGAAAAGTCGCTCATCCTGAAGGTCTTGCCATTGAACAGATAGTCGCCCTTGGCGCCGGCCTGAAGCGAGAACACCAGCCTGAGCTTGCCCTCCCGGATGTACTCCATGGGAATCAGGATCTCGAACTCGACATCGGCCTGGGTGCAATCGCTGGCCTTGATCGTCTGGTAGATGTGCAGGCGGCTGTGCTCGACATTGCGGATGTCAGCTTCAGGTGACGCAAGATCGCTCACAGACCAAGTCGGGCGAATGACGGTGGCTTCACTGTCCCGGTCAGCATCGATCTGCAATTGACGGGTGCCCAGATGGACCGTGTCGACGGTCCACAGGGCAGGATCGAGCATGTTCAGCTGGAAGTCATGGCTGACCTTCCTGACTTCGCCTCGCACAGCGATTGAGCCTGCAGACCCTTTGGCAGTGTCTGCAGCGCGCACCGCCGGGGTTGCGAGTGCGACCAGCAGACAAGCGATCAGCGTACAGGCCCAGGTCTTCATCTTGCAAACCGCCTTGCAGTGTCATGGAGCCACCAGCGCCGTCGATGACGCCGCCAGCGGAGACCTTGGATTCGTGCGCCCGTCGGGCTGTCAGCGCCCCCGGTGCACTTCGATCGTCAGGGGATGTTCCGCCCCTGAGCCGCCACCCAGAGCGCAAACCAGTCTTCCCGCTCAAGGCGGACCGACAGGGCCTTGACGGCGCTCTCGATGCGGTCGATCTTGTTCGTTCCGATCACGGGGTAGGGCCGGCTGGGATGGGCCATCACCCACGCGTAGGCCAACTGCTCCAATGTGGCGCCACCGTACTTCGGGGACAACACTGCCGCGGCCTGGGCCAGCCGCACCGCTGCAGGCTCGTTCGCGTCAAAGAGTCGGCCTGCGGCCAGGGGGCTCCAGGCCATCGGCCGAACCCGTTGTTGCTGGCACTGGTCGAAGCTGCCGTCCACCATAGGGTCCATACGCAGAAGGTGGAACTCGACCTGGTTGGTGTACAGCGGCACGCCCATGAAGCTGTTCAGGGCCGCAAACTGGCTGGCGGTGTAGTTGGACACCCCCGCCATGCGGATCTTGCCTTCCTGCAGCAACTGGTTGAGCCCTTGCGCCGTATCTTCGACGCCCGTCAGCCAGTCAGGGCGGTGCACGAGAAACAGCTCGATCTGCTCGCAGCCCAACATCCGCAAAGATTGCTCGACGCTGCGCCTGAGTTGTGCCGCCGAGGCGTCGTAGAAGCCCACCTTGCGCTGCGGGCTCAGGTCGTTGGGCACGTAGATGCCCGCCTTCGTGACGATGGCCAGCTTGTCGCGCAGCCCGGGCGAGAGGGCCATGGCGTTTCCGAGTGCTGCCTCCACCCGGTACCCGCCATAGATCTCTGCGGTGTCGATGGTCGTGATGCCCAGTTCGACACAACGGTTCAGGCGGCGATTGATGTCCTGCACCGAAGGCTTGTCGTCGAGCATCCGCCAGGTGCCATAGACCATGGGCGACAAACTGGGCATCGCAGCGTTCGAAGCGTCGTTCTTGATCATTTCGGGCGATCTCTACTTGTGGTGATTCGCGATGGCGCTGTCATAGGTCAGCAGCGCTTCCAGCAGGAAATAGTCGCCAAAGATCAGGCCGGTGTTGGTAAGGCGATGGCTGGCGTCTGCGTGGAAGTTTCGGGCCTGGTAGCGCAGTGCGCTGGCATGGCTGGGCGACGACGAAAAGTACGGTGCCTGCACCAGGCTCTTCAGCGCGTTGACAGCTGCCTGCCAGAAGCGGGCCTGGTCGGCTGCCTCCGGGCACAGGCGGCTGAGGCGGAAGAAGGCGCAAGACGCCAGCGCGGCCGCACTCGAATCCTTGTGTTCTAGGCCCGCGAGCCCGCTGTCGAAGTCCGATGGCGGCACGTGGTCCGCCGGCAGGCGCGCCAGGTAGTAGTCGGCGGCCGCGACG
Organism: Aquabacterium sp.; assembly: GCA_029865965.1. Lineage (GTDB taxonomy): Bacteria > Pseudomonadota > Gammaproteobacteria > Burkholderiales > Burkholderiaceae_C > Pseudaquabacterium. The sequence goes on along the minus strand of JARXAJ010000082.1, from coordinate 24,552 downwards.
GACTGCGCCAGATAGCGCCGGTCCCCGGTGGCCTCGAAGAGGTACGCGTAGCCGTAGATGGCCCAGGTCTGGCCCCGCGACCAGCAGCTCTCGTCGGCCAGACCCTGGTGCGTGTACTTTCGCTTCAGCGCACCGGTCAGCGGGTTGAAGTCGATGACGTGGTGGGTGCTCTGGTCGGGCCGGAAGAACTCCACGCACGAGCGGTCGGCGTGCTGCGTGGCGACTTGGCGATAACGTTGCGGGCCACCGTTGTCCGATGCCCAGACCAGCAACTCCAGGTTCATCATGTTGTCGATGATCACGACGAAGTTTTCCGGGTCGTCGATGGCGCCCCAGGATCGGATCAGGCCGACGGTGTCGCTGAAGCGCTTCGACAGCGACCCGGCCGCCTGGAGAACGACGGCCTTGTAGGCCGGATCGCCGGTCAGCCGATAGCCATGCCCGAAGCTGTCCATGATCATGAAGCCCAGATCATGGTTGGTGGTCGTGAACTGTTCTTCCGTCAGGCCGGTCGTCCAGATGTGCGCCTGCTGGCGCCAACGGTCTTGATCGGGCCACTGCCGGCGCATCGCGAACTCATAGACGTACCACAGGGCGCCGGGGTAGAAGCCGCTGACCCAGTCCGGCGCAGGCACCGTGGACCAGACATCGGCCTTGGCCTCGTTCGGGTAGGCCGACTTGTCGGGTTGGTGGTCGTCGTAGTGGGCCAGCTTGCGGGCCATGCTGGCCACGGCGGCATCGATGTCGATGCCATCCAGGGCGCTGGTGGCTGGTGCACTTCGGCTCACTTGCTGCGCTCCTTGTCGACCGCCGCCGTCAACGACAGGCCCGCGTAGTCCTGGGCACGGAAGAAGCGGCCGCTGACCCCGTCGTCTAGCAGCGCCGGCACCAGTGCACCGGGCAGCACGGCGCTCGGGTCGTTGGGGGCCCGGGGGCCGCCCAGGTCGGTGCGCAGCCAGCCAGGGTCCAGCAGGTTCATCTGCACGCCGGTGCCAGCCAGCTTGGGCGCGAAGTCGCGCACCAGCTTGTCGACCGCAGCCTTCGAGATCGAATACGCCGACAACTCGGGCTGATCCTGGATGCCCGACGTGAGATTGATGACGCGCCCCCATCGCCGCGCAATCATGGGCGGCACCAGCCGGTGGCAGATGCGGGCCAGGCTGATGACGTTGACCTCGAAGCTGTGGCGATAGTCCTCTGCAGGAATGTCGAAGAAGTTCTCGCGGAACGGCGTCATGATTGCCGCGTTGTTGTAGACCACGTCGATCTGCCCCGCCTGCTGCAGGGCCTGCGTCAACATGTCGTCCACCTGGGCCCGGTCGGCGAGTTCGCCGGCCACGCACGCCACGCCCACGCCCTGGGCTCGAAGCTCGACCGCCAGTTGTTCGGTGTGGGCCAGGTCTCTGCTGTGCAAGACCAGGTTGGACCCCAGCCTGGCCAGCCCTGCGCTGACATGCCGACCAACGCCGCGGCTTGCGCCGGTTACCAGAGACCACTTGCCTTTCAATCGATCCATGCCATTCACTTTCAGTGCGATTCGACATTGAAGCCAATGGCACGGCCAGGAGCTCGACGCCCGTGGCCATGCCAGTGGACAGTGCGTTCAGCCCACCAGCAGGTGGCTGAAGCTTGCGGACACGTGTTGCGTGTCGTTGTGTGCGGTGACGGCCAGCCCGAGGAACCCGCTTGGCGGCAGGTTCTGGATGTGGTTGCTGTACGTCTTCCAGGTCGTTCCGTCGCGGCTGAACAGGCCGGTGAAGGTGTCGCCCCTTCGCACCAGCTTCAGCCACACATGTGGAAAGCCCACGGGGAAGTCGGGCTCGGCTGGCAGCGGCTGCGGCGGGTAGATGGCCGCGCACAGGCCCCCCTCATCCTGGCGGAACTGGAACTCCAGGCCGCCGTTGTTCTTGTTGCGCGGCTCGTTGTTGCCGAAGGCAAACAGCATGACATGCGGCGAGCCATCGGCAAGCGATGACCGGAACATGATCCCGGCCTTGGTGTAGAGGTCGGCCATTTCCAGCGAATCCACGCGGGCGCTGATCTCGAAGTCGCCGCCCACGGGCAGATGTGCGAAGTGGCCTTCGTCGCGCACCCCCCATATGTCGACGCCGCCTGCCAGCAGCTGGACTGCGGTGGACGTCTGCTGGGTTTCGCCGCGCAGCCGTGGTGCGCCGATGTCGGCGCCTTGCAGAGTCGATGTTTTCACTCTTCTGGGATCCCACTGGAGGTCTGTCTTGGAAATCGGCAGGCGCCGAATGCGGATGCCGGTCGCCGCAAAGATCGCGTTGCACACGGCGGGTGCCACCGGGGGAAGGGCTGGCTCGCCCAGGCCAGTCGGCGCGGTCTTGGTCTCGATGAAGTGCACGTCCACCTGCTTCGGTGCGGCATCGATGCGCAGCACGGAGAAGTCGTGGAAGTTCGACTGCTGCACGGCCCCGTCGGCGATCGTGATTTCCTGCAACCAGGCGGCGCTCAACCCATCCATGATCGAGCCCTGCACCTGGCTTTCCGCACCACTGCGGTTGATGATCGGCCCCACGTCCACCGCTGCGGTGACGCGCTTCACGGTGAGCACGCCTTCTGGCGAGACGCTGACTTCCGCCACTTCCGCCACGTAGCCCTGGTGGCTGAAATGAAAGGCCATGCCTTGACCGGACCCGGCCGTCAGGCGCCTACCCCAGCCGGCGTGCTCGGCCGCGAGCCTGAGCACGGCCTTCATGCGCGCCGTGTCGAACGCAGGGTCCCAGCGCCCCGTGCCCGCCAGGACGCGGTCCTCACCCAGCATGGCCAAGCGGAACTCCAGAGGATCCTTGCCCGCCGCATGTGCCAATTCGTCGATGAAGCTCTGGAACACGAACGAGAAGCCATTGGCGCCCGGTGCACGCCACCAGTTGGTCGGGACGTTGGCGCTGAGGACGGACCGCTCCAGCCGGAAGCTGGGCAAGAAACGGCTGGGAAACTCGTTGCCACCAATGTCGGCGGACGTGCCGGCTCTCGATATGCTGTTCAAGCCGACGGTTACGAAGTGATTGCGCCAAGCCATCGGCTTGCCCGCGCTGTCGAGCCCGCCCTGCAGAAAGTGCCAGCCTGCAGGCCGGTACTTGCCATGCTGGGTGTCACTGTCCCGGCGCCAGGTCAGCTTCACGGGCCGACCGACACGTTGGGCAATCGCAGCAGCTTCCGCCACAAAGTCGTTGACGAGCCGGCGGCCGAACGCGCCGCCACTGCGGATGAACTGCAGCTCGACCTTGCCTGTGGGCAAGTCCAGCACCTTGGCTGCAAGCTTGTGCGCGTCCTGCGGAGACTGGGTGGGCGCAACGATCTTCATTCCACCATCGGGCAGCGGAATGGCCAGCGCATTCATGGGCTCCAGCGGCGCATGGTGCAGGAAGGGGTAGTGGTAGGCCGCCGAGATGGACTTGGCTGCTGCGCGCAGGCCGGCGGCCACGTCGCCCACACTCCGCACGTTCGAGCCCTGCGTGGCCCCAAGCTCCGCCGCACGGCGCTCATAGGCCGCCGAGTCCTGGCCAAGCTTCGCACTGGAGTCCCAGGTCACACGCAGCTCGTCCTGCGCCTTGAATGTGGCCCAGGTTGAATTGCCGACGATGGCCACGCCAGGCAGCAGTCCATAGGCGTCTGCGGTGCCCGCCAGGATGAAGGCGTCGACGATGCCGGGAAGCCGCTTGATGTGGTCGAGGTTCGCGGACGCGACCTTGCCGCCTGACGCTGGGCACTTCACGTAGACGGCGTGCACCATGCCGGGCGCCGTCTGGTCGATGCCAAACAGGGGCTGCCCGGTGACGATGGCCTGGTTGTCAACGCCGCCAATCCGCTGGCCGATCAGGCGCTGTTCACGCGGCTCTTTCAGGACGATGTCCGACGGCGCAGGCACGGGCAGGGCAGCAGCCCTGGACGCCAGATCACCGAAGGTCAGCGATCGGTCCGTGGGTTGGTGGGTCACCTTGGAGTCTGCGGCGCTGCACTCCTTGGTCGGCACAGACCATTGAGCGGCGGCGGCCCGGACCAGCAGCGTGCGTGCCAGGGCGCCGGCCTCGCGCAGCGGCTGATGGCTGTCGAAGACCGACATGCTGCCGCCGGCCTCCTGCGAACCGAACCTGGGATCCAGCGCGCCAGACTCGATCTGGACGGTCTGGAAGTCCGCACCCATTTCATCTGCCAGGATCATCGGCAGGGTCGTCTTCACGCCCTGGCCCAGCTCGGGAATCTTGGCCACCAGGACGACGGCGCCATCGGGTCTGATCTGGATGAACGGGCTCGGCGCGAAAGCGCCCTTGCCACGCTGCGGCGACGTCTCGCCCTGCGGCCGGGTCGACTGTGCGCGCACCTGGCTCAGCAGCAGCCCACCGCCAGCCAGCGCCGAGACTTGCAGGAACCGCCGGCGCGGCTTGGAGACCGGCATCCTCACTTGCGACCTCCCATCTTGGCCGCGGCGTCCTTGATGGCCGCGCGGATGCGAACATAGGTGCCGCAACGGCACAGCACCCCGGCCATGGCCACATCGATCTGTTCATCGGTCGGCGAAGGATGCTGCTTCAGAAGGGCCGCGGCGGCCATGATCTGCCCGCCCTGGCAGTAGCCGCATTGCGGCACATCCAGTTCACACCAGGCGCGCTGGAGCGGATGCGCCTTGTTGGCATCGAGCCCCTCGATCGTGGTGACTGCTTGCTGGCCCACCGCAGACACCGGCGTCATGCAGGACCGTGTTGCCTTGCCGTCCACATGCACCGTGCAGGCGCCGCACTGCGCCAGCCCGCAACCGTACTTGGTTCCGAACAGCGACAGGTGATCGCGAAGCACCCAGAGCAGCGGCGTGTCAGCGGCCACGTCGACGGTGCGGCTCTGATTGTTGATCTTCAGTGTGTGGGTCGTCATGTGGGACGGTGATGCTTCATGGAGCTTGGCGCATGCACGGGGGCGGGCTCAGGCGGGCGCGACGTAGTGGTGCTGGCCACCGTGCTGTTGCCACTTCCGATAGACCACCCAACCCAGCCCGACAGATGCGAATGCCAGCACGCTGCCAGCCAGGAAGGTGTACCGGTAGTCATTGCCCAGGGCATCGAGCAGCAACCCGAGCACAGGCCCCAGGCACATGCTGAAGCCTGCCGTGATCAGCCCGCCTGCGGCCCCGAACTGGGCAAACTTCATCTGCGGGTACAGCATCTGCCCGATGGCGGCCGTGCCGGTCCAGTAGATGCCGGAGACGACGCCATGCACGAGCAGCGCGACGCCGAAGGAAGCCTGATCGCGCAGCAGAAAGTAGGCGACCAGCATCAAGCTGCCGTAGAGCACCAGCGCCACCTGCGCGACACGAATGGGATGGAAGCGGTCGACCAGCCAGCCGATGGGCACGGCCAGCAAGAACGAGCAAGTGAACGTGGCGACCATGTACTTGCCGTACAACTCCATGCTCATGCCGAAGCTCTTGGCGGCAAAGATGGCAAACGTGTTGACGGGCAGGTAGGTGACCGTGCCCAGGGCGATGAAGCAGAACACCCACAGGTAGTAGGGCCGCGACAAGCAGTCACGGTAGTAGTCGGTGATGGCGATCCGAAACAGGCTCTTGCCTGGTTCCCGTTCGGGGGGCGGCGGGTACGCGCCCTCCTTCACCTTGAGGCACATGATCGAGAAGCCCACCCCGTAGATCAGGCCGATGCAGGTGAAGACCAGGGCGAAGTTGCCTTCGACATGTCCGATGACCTGGTAGTTGAAAATCACGCCGACGGCCAAGCCGACGGCCCGGAACATGCCGTAGAAGCGCCCCAGCCAGGCGCGCGGAACCACGTCGTTGATCAGGCCGTTGAAGACCGAGTTGGAGATCACGACGCCGATCTCGAAGACCGTCCAGAACAACACCATGACCATCAGGATGGTCAGGTGCTCGGTGCCTGGGCTTCGGCCCAGCCATTGGTGCAGGGCCTTTCCGATGAACGGGCTGTAGCCCAGGCCGATCATGGACAGCGACGTGATCGGAGTCGGCCACAGCAGAAACGGAATGCGCCGGCCCCAGCGGCCGCGATGGCGATCGCTCCAGTAGCTGATCACAGGCCCCAGGAAGAAGATGATTGCCTGGGGGATCGTCAGCAGGAAGATCCCGGTGGCGAAGTCCGACGCCTGGTACGCCTTCAGCATCAGCTGCGCAGTCGGCGCGGCCGAACGTTCGCGCAACATGAACGCGAAGTCACCGAAGAGCAGCCAGAAGAACAGCAGCGCGAGCCCGGCAGCGCTGTACTTCAGCGTGCCCGCCGTCCAGGTGGGCGCTGAAGTCTTCGTCACGGCAGATGTGCTCATGTCACCGTGCCGGCTGGATGCGGCACAGCGGGGGCTGCGACATGGCGGGCGATGTACTCGGTGTGATCAGGCATGTCGCGCACGGTCATGGCGATCGCCCTGTGCACACCATCGAAGTGCTGGCGCAGTCGACCCAGGTCCATCAGATCGACGAATGGGTCGTAGCTCGCAGGATGAACTCCAAGTCCCGTCATGATGGCGACGAACGAGGATTCCATGAACCCGTTCGGCTCGTACACCACGACGCGGCCGGTTTGCTTGAACAACTCGATCTGATGGCGCAGGCTGTCGGGCAGTTTGATGTCAGCGCAGTAGCGCCAGAACTCGGAGTCCGAACGCTGGGTGAGCTTGTAGTGAAGGATGATGAAGTCGCGGACCGACTCGTACCGCGCCGCCAGCAGGCGGTTGAACTCATCACTCAATCCTGGATTGAATGTCGAGTCAGGAAAGTTCTGAATCAGTGTCCCGATCGCCGTTTCAATGAGATTGAGGCTGGTCGATTCGAGCGGTTCCAGAAACCCGGCCGACAAGCCAATGGCCACACAGTTCTTGACCCACTGGCGCCGTCTGCGTCCGGTCGTGAAGCGCAGTTGACGGGGGTCGTCGAGCGGGCGCCCGTCCAGTCCTGCGAGCAGGGTCTTTGCAGCCTCGTCGTCCGTCGTGAACCCGTTGCAGTAGACATGGCCGTTGCCGGTGCGGTGCTGCAGCGGAATACGCCATTGCCAACCAGCACGATGGGCCGTGGATCTGGTGAACGGCGTCAGCTTGTCCACCCTGGCGCTGGGCACCGCCAGGGCGCTGTTGCAAGGCAGCTGTGTGCTCCAGTCTTCGTAATCCGACTGCATGGCGCCCTGGATCAGCAGGCCGCGGAATCCGGAACAATCGATGAACAGTTCGCCGTCGATCCGGCGTCCATCGCGCAGGCGCAGCGCGGTGATGAAGCCTGTCTCGGGATGCAGCTCCACACCATCGATCATGGCCTCGATGCGCTGGACGCCGCGCTGCATGGCGTAGTCGCGCAGATAGGCCGCGTAGAGACCGGCGTCAAAGTGGAAGCCGTAGGAGAACGCGTTGCTTGCCGAGGGTTGGTCGCCCGCCGGCGGTGTGAAACGCTGGTGCCGGGCCATCACCGTCGCGACGCAGAAGTCCTCCAGTGGCCGCTGGGTCGCGCCGGAACGAACCAGGCGCAGCCAGTGCATGTAGGGCGAGCGGGTCTCGATGGTCGGGCCATAGTCACCGAAGCCGTGAAAGAAGCGGTTTCCGATGTGGCCCCAGTCTCGAAACTCGATGCCGAGCTTGAAGGTCGCCTGGGTTCGGCGAACGAAATCGGCGCCGTCCAGACCCAGTGCCCTGTTGTAGTAGCGGATGGTCGGCAAGGTCGCCTCGCCCACCCCGATCGTGCCGATCTCGGGTGATTCGACCAGCACGATCTCGCAGTGCTTGGCCAGGCGCTGGCTCAAGGGTGCCGCCGTCATCCAGCCGGCCGAGCCGCCACCCACGATGACGATCTTGCGGATGGGCGCAGCGCCAGGGCCCGAAGGTTGTGCAGCGGCCGCCGTCATGGCGCGGCCGAGCCATGCGTCAGGCTCTCGAAGAAGATGTTCCAGTCCGACCGTTTGGGGCGCGCTGTGCTGGCGAGCAATGCCCTGGTGTGTGGAAGGTCGATGCCCCATCGGCGGTGGTAGTGGTTGTATCCGATGGCCCAGGTATCGAACAGGCTCCTGGTGGTGACCGGGTCGGCGCAGGTGCCCTGCATGTCGCCGGTGTTCACCTGCCTGGCCAGCAGTTCCATGGCTGCGACATAGCGGTCCTTGTTGTCGGCGTAGATGCTGTCATCCTTCTGATTCCATGCCACCTCGGCCGCGCGCAGGGCAGAGGCCAGGCCGTACTGCGTGTGGTGACCGTTGTCGTTCGGTGGCCTGGCATTGGTGCGGCAGGTTTCCTGCGTGAGGCCGGCTACCCACTGGGTCGGGTTGAACCAGGACGGGTTGGTGCGGTTCACGCCCACGTCCGTCGGCATGTAGAAGAATCTCGGATTGCGCCGCTTCAGCCGCAGCTTGGCTTCTTCAAACCAGGCCTTGTTCTCGTTGAACACGGCGATGTTGATCAAGGCGTCGATCTGGGTCAGGTCCACGTTGCCGTTCCATGTGCTCTCCTGCTGCAAGGCGGGATAGAACTTGGTGGCGAACATGTGCTTGACATCGGTGCGCTGTTGGTCGTTCCAGCCTTTGTAGCTGCCCAGCACCTCGGCCGCCGAGCCCATCAGCGCGCCGATCCATCCGGCATTCAACTGCGACTGTCCGCTGACGCCAGGCTCGACGAGATAACCCGCAAAGGTCTTGGTCCAGACGTCGAACACCGCCATGGCGTTCTGGGCGTATCGGGGGTCGTCGGTGTAGTACCAGGCCAGCGCATTCGCATAGGCCTTCCTGGCATCGTGCTTGGCGTCGCCCTCGTCTGACCCGGTGTTGCCTGGTGCTCGATTTCTTGTGTAGGGCGTGGCCAACTCGAACAGAGGCCCGAACCTGCCGGTCTTGCTCCACTGATCCGGTGCCTTCTTGATCTCCTGCTTCACCCTGTCGAGCTCTGCCTTGCCGTTGACAGTGCCTGGGTGGACGAAGCCGATGGAGGTTTGCGCCCAACCAGAGGTGCTGCCCAAAGGCAGGAGAAGCACACAAGCGAGGGCCAACTGCAGGAAGGGCAGTGCCATTCCCACCTTGCGGTCGACGGTCGACCCTGGCCTTGTGCGCATCTCTGCTGGTCCTAGAAGGTGTAACGCGCAGAGAGGCTGTAGCGCGGTCCGGACGAGATCCAGGCGTGGTCGATCATGCCGACGTGCTGCTGCATCTGCTGCTTGAACACCGAGTCGGTAAGGTTCTGCACTTCGACACCCACCGACACGTTGTTGGCGAACTTGTAGAACACCGACGCATCGACTTGCCCATACGCGGCGGCCCACAGCGGCAGCGCGTAGTTCAGGTTGGTGGCGCCGAAGTTCGGGCTGGCCGGGTTGGTGTCCTTGCCGTCACTGAAGAGCGTTCCGAATGAGTTCCGGATGCCTTGCAGATACTTCGAGCGCCAGTTGTATGCCAGTCGGGCCGAAAGTGGCCCCTGCTCGTACATGAGGGCCAGGTTGATCGTGTTGCGTGACAGCCCCGTGAGCGGCAGGCCGCTGAAGGTCCGTCCGTCGGTGTCGCAACCGTTGTTCCAACGGTTGAAGTTGTCACTGTTGCCCGCGCCGCCCGAGCAGTAGGCTGCGTTGACCGGGTTGTACAGCTTGCGTTTGCTCTCGACAAAGGTATAGCTCGCCTGCACACCGAAGCCACGCGCCCAGTCGGGCAGGTTTTCGTAGAACTGCTGGTAGGCCACCTCGAAGCCCCTTGCGGTTCCGCTGGCGCCATTGACCGGGGAGGTCACCGAGAAGGTCTGCGGCGCTCCGTTGACGTCCGGAATCACATAGCTGCGCGACTGCGTCACGATGATGTCCTTCAGCCTCTTGTCGAAGGCTGCAACCGTCAGCGAGCCCGCCTTCGCAAAGTACCACTCAGCCGTCAGGTCAACCTGCTTCGAAGTGATGGGCTTCAGCAGCGGGTTGCCTTCGGACTCTCCGGTCAGGTTCACGCTCTGGACGGTGATGGCCCCAGTGGCTTGGTCAGTCGTCGTCTTCACGTCCTGTTTGAGGGTGGTGTAGCCCTGCAACTGCGAGAAATCAGGTCGGGACACCGCTTCTGCATAGGCGAAGCGGAACTGCAGATCCTTGCCCGCCTTCATGCGCAGGTTCAGGCTGGGCAGCAGGTTGTGGTACGTGTGCTCGTAGTTCTGGGCCTTGGCAAAGTTGGGAATGTTCGGGACCGGCAAGCCGCCAACCGGAACGCCTGGCGGGAAGTTGGTTCCACTGGCCGAGAACACGGTGTAGCCAGCAGCCTTGGTCTTGGTGTTGATGTAGCGAATGCCGACATTGCCGTCGACCGGGAACTTCCAGTCGTCAAACCCGAACTTCAGCTGCGAGTAGAAGGCCTGGGTCTTCTCATCCACGTCGTTGCGGCCAGAAGGGTCGCTGCCGAACAAGGCTGTACGCTGGTAGCCGGGCGTGCCCCATTGCGTGCAGTCACCCCATCCGTTCGCGGCCTTCTGTTCCTCACACAGGATGTTGTGGTAGTTGTGGAGTTGATCGTAAGAATTCTTGACGTCGCGAAGAAAGGCCTGCGTGGCGAAGATCCCGGGCGGCGCGGCAATCTTGCCGCCGAAGAAGTTCTTGAACGCATGGGTGCTCGTCGCGCCCGGCGCCGCGAAGCGCGGGTCTCCGAGATATGCCAGGCCTGAAATGTTCCAGCCCAGCATCCAGGGTTGCGTCACGCCCTGCCAGTTGTAGCTGGGGACCTCATTCGTGATGCTCGACTGACGGTCATTGAAGCGCAGGCCGAACTGGAGTTTGTGGAGCACCGGATCGTCGAGGGAATACTCGAGGTCACCCTTCCAGGCTTTGCTCTTGGCGGTGGACCGGTCCTGATGGTCCATCGTGTAGGCCCAGTAGTGCTTGTTGGGGTCTGCCAGTTGCGCCAGATCGGTCTGGTCGAAGATCAGCTTGGGAACTGAGCCCGTCAGGTCCAGGCTCTGCCTCTGTAGTTGGTGACCGGTTGCGATTTCGGATGCGAAGCCGGCGGTCCTGGCCTCGATCACTTGCAGGTCCGAACTCAGTTTCAGACGCGGGGAGAACTTCCAATCGAACTTCCAGGCGAGGTCCTTGGTCGAGGAGTCTCGGCTTTCAACGCGGTGCGCCGGGTTGTGGTTGATGCCGTTGGAGTTGGGGTCTGAGAGTGTTCCGCTCTTGAAGATGCCGTTCTCGTCGTAGACACCATCGGCCACCTTCATGGTGAAGGGCGAGTTGTGCTCCATCGCCATGAAGCGCTCGGACCAGTTGATCTGGTAGTCGGACCTGAAGTAGGTCAGGGTGTTCGTGATGTCCGCGTTCGGCCGCCATTGCAGTGCAAGGTACTGGCCACCCCGTTCGCGGTCCAGATCCTGGCTGCGCCACATCGCACCCTTGGGGACCCAGACCGTCTTGCCCGGCGCCAGTTCGTCGTGCGGGTACATGGCACCCACCTTGACCTGATCGGCACGGGTCGCGCTGTCTGACCTGGCCAGGTCGACCAGCAGGCCAATCTCGCCGAAGCGCGTCGACCACCGATCGGACAAGAGCAAGGAGCCAGAGTTGGAGCCCTTGCCGCCCCGGAGCTTGGAGTAGCTGGTGTCGAAGGACAGGGCGCCCTTGAAGCCCTTGTAGTCGAAGGGCAGCGCGGTCCTCAGGTCGACCAGGCCACTGATGCCGCCTTCGATCTGCGACGCCGAAGGATTCTTGTAGACGTCCACCCGCGACAGCAGTTCGGGCGGCACGTCTTCGAAGTTCAAGGCCCGGCCGCCATTTGCTGAGAACGAGTCACGCCCGTTCATTTCGGACCGCACGTAGCTCAGGCCGCGGATGGCAATGCTGTTGCCTTCGACGGAGAAGTGCTGAGGATCATTGGTCATGGACCGATCGAGCGTCGCGCCGACGATGCGCTGCAGCACCTCGATGACGGACCGATCCGGCAGCTTGCCGATGTCGTCGGCACTGATCGAGTCGACGATCTCGTCTGCTTCTTGCTTGACCTTCTGGGCCGACTGCATGGCCGCCCGCTGGCCAGTCACCGTCACCTGCGCGGCTTCCTCCTTCTTCTGTGGCTGGCTCGGGGCTGCCGGTGTCTGAGCCCAGACGGAGCCGCCAGAGATCAAACCCAGTTGCGCGATCGCAGTCGCTATCAGCGTCTTCTTTGCACTTGCCATTTTCTTGTCTCCTGTCGGTGATGGGTGGCGGGCACTCGCTGGTGCCTTGCCGGTGACTTGGCGCGCCGTCGAACGTCGGGCGGTTGCTGTTGCGCGCGCCGATGACATGCGATGACGCCGACTCAGGTGGGTGCCTGCGGGATGGGGGCGACGATGGTGAATTGCGTCGTGCGCTGGTTCATCACGCCTGCTGGATCGGTTGACGACGCATTGCGAGGTGGGTTCATTGAATGAGAAATCGTTTTCATAACAAGTCGAGAAGAGGATTCATCTCGACTGTTTCCGCGCAAAGCATCCCTGCAGTGGCAGCGCACGAGGCGGGCAAACCCGGGTTGCGAGATTTCCCGTCAGAAATGGGTCGAACATCGGCGAGGCGTTTCGCCCTCGTGCTCACCGGGTCATGATGGCGACCAAGTGTGGCAACGATTTCATGATTAGTTTGCCAACCCGCCTGTGAGGCGTCAAGCGAAATGGCACGCACTTGGTAGAAGTCCCAGGCCGGGCGGGTGGCAGTGAGGCCGCTCCGGGTGCGGAACGCGCCAGCGGCCCAGGCAACACCGGTGGGTGATGCCCCTTGGAGATGGAACAACCCCTGCATCACCGGGCCAATCCTGCGTCGAGCGCGAGGCTTGCACCCTTGAGGGCCGCCTGTTCCGTGCTGGGGATGATGTAGCTTGGAATCTGGGACAGGAAGTCGCGAAATCGGCCCTTGGCCTCGAAGCTCTGCCGAAAGCGCGCTGCATTGAAGTGCTTGTCCAACCACTGCACGATTCCGCCGCCGACGTAGACGCCTCCCCTGGCGCCAAGCGTGAGCGCCAGGTTGCCCGCCACATTGCCAAGAAGGCTGGAGAAGAGTTCGAGGGTGTCTGTCGCGAGCGGATCGCGCGTCGCTTGGGCCGCAGCGGTCACTTCGTGTGCGGCCAGTTCGCGCACATGGCCGCCCCGCACCTGCCCAAGCGCCATGTAGAGATTCTCGAGTCCGGGCCCTGACAGCGCCCGCTCAGCCGATGCGTGCCCATATCGCCAGTGCAGAATTTCCAGCGCAGCGCGCTCTTCGTTGTTGAACGAACTCAGCGTGACGTGTCCGCCCTCGCCTGCGATAGGCACCATGCCTGCGCCAGACAGGGCGGGCACCAGGCCCGAAACGCCCAGGCCGGTTCCCGGGCCGATCAGTGCCATCGGCGCTCTGGCGATGGGAGCCCCCCCGCCGATCTGCCAGCGCTCGTCTTCGCGCAAGGCTGGCAAGGACATGGCAAGCGCTGAGAAGTCGTTCAGCACCATCAACTGCTCCATGCCCAGCGAGGCTTCCAACTCGCGGATCGAGAACGACCAGGGGTGGTTGGTCATCCGCACCACATCGCCAGTGATGGCCGTGGCGATGCCGATCGCACCCCAGCGCGGACAGTCCAGGGTCTCGACCGCCAAGTGGTGGCGGATGGCTTCCAGCAGGCCAGGATAGCTGGCGCAGGCATAGCTGCCGACATGCTGCAGCGGGCCATCAACCTGGCCCTGCATGGCCAGGCGCACGTTGGTGCCCCCGACGTCGGCGAGCAAGCGTGGATAGGGCCGTGGACTGGTTCGCGCGGTCATCTGGATGGTGTCCCCGGGCAACTCAGGCGCAGCCGCCACCGGGTGCCATGCGGCCGAAACATGAAATCGTTGCCACGCATGATCGCCAGCCGACAAGGCAGACATGACGCGAGCACCATGCGACCCGTTGGCGCAAGAGCGACGCAAGGGTTGCAGCGAGGTGGGCGCGCACGGCCGACCCGTCCGGTGCATGTACCCTGGGCGGGGCCTCGATCAGGCTTGGCAGATTGCGCGTCACTTGGGCTGATTTGGCAACGATTTCACGTCAAGTCTGGCGCAATGGTCACAGCCATGTCAAGCGCAGATGCGGGTCCTCCGTGAAACCCCTAGGGCGATGGACAGCAGGATTGCAGGCCTGCTGCAAGGACAAGGCAGGCCGGCGGCCTCAGCGCGCAGGACACGCGAGTACGCCCGTCGCCGCAGAAAGCTCCAAGCGAGAAGAAATCGTTATCATGAATCCCTCGCAACTTCGACCTCTTGCATCCCGCCATGTCCAAATCGGGAAACCCCTCTCCATCGCCACCAAGCCGCAGCATGCCGTCCACGCTGTTGGACGTCGCGAAATTGGCGGGGGTTTCGCCCAGCACGGTCTCGCGCATCCTGAATGGCACGGCGCGCGTTGCGGATGACAAGCGTCAGGCGGTCGAAGCGGCCATCGTCAAGCTGAAGTTCCGGCCCAACCTGTCGGCTCAGGGCCTGAGAAGCGGATCCACCCGCACCATCGGCGTGCTGACCCAGGAACTGGAAAGCCCCTACTTTGCCGGTGGCACGAAGGGCGTCGAGGAAGGCCTGGCCGGCAGCGGCTATGCGCTGATGGTGGTCACCGGGAACTGGAGCGAGCAGGAAGGTCTGGAGCGCGCTCAATTGCTGATCGCCCGCAAGGTTGACGCCTTGGTCATTCTCGGCGGCAGCCTGACCGATGCGCATGTCGCCGAACTGGCGCAGCACCTGCCCACGGCCATCACAGGCCGCCAGTTGATCGCGCCCGGCGTCTCTTCGTTCCATTGCGATCAGGTTCACGGCGGTCTGTTGGCCACCGAGCACCTGATCCGGCTGGGGCACCGCCACATCGCCCATGTCGCCGGGGCAGCACACCACCTCGACTCGAAGGAGCGCTGCGACGGCTACTTCCTGGCGCACCAAAGGGCAGGGCTGAGCGTCGATCCGCGCCTGATCGTGGCAGGCGACTTCCTGGAGGCGAGCGGCGAGCGCGCGATGCACCAGCTGCTCGAGGTCGGCGCGCCGTTCACGGCCGTGTTCTGCGCCAACGACCAGATGCTCTGGGGTGCCCGTCGCGCCCTGTATCGGCGCGGCATTCGCGTGCCTGAGGACATCTCTCTGGTCGGGGTCGATGACCTGCCGCAATCTGCCTACATGACGCCGCCGATCACCACGGTTCGCCAGCCCATCCACGACCTGGGTCGCGCGGCGGCGATCGCCGTGTTGCAGGCGCTCGGTGCCGCCCCTCAGCAATCCATCGGGCATCCGCAGCTGGAACTGATTGTGCGAGAGACGACCGCGCCGCCCAGGACCCAGTAACCGGGCCGCATCGGGGGCAGGGTCACCGCGCCAGCCAGCCGCCATCCACTGCCACCGTGTAGCCATTGACGTAATCGCTGGCCCTGGATGCGAGGAACACCACCGGCCCGGCCAGGTCGTCCGGCGTGCCCCAGCGGCCCGCGGGGATGCGCTCCAGGATGCCGGCGTTGCGTTTCTCGTCGGCGCGCAGTGCCGCGGTGTTGTTGGTGACCATGTAGCCCGGCGCGATGGCGTTGACGTTGATGCCTTGGCAGGCCCACTCGTTGGCCATCAGCCGTGTGATGCCCGTCACCCCGCTCTTGCTGGCGGTGTAGCTGGGCACGCGCACGCCGCCCTGGAAGGACAGCATCGAGGCCACGTTGATGATCTTGCCGCCCGTGCCTTGCGCCATGAACTGGCGCGCCACGGCTTGCGCGAAGAAGAAGCTGGCCTTGAGGTTGAGTTCGATGACCTCGTCCCAGTCCTTCTCGGTGAAGCTGATGGCGTCGGCGCGCCGGATGATGCCGGCGTTGTTGACCAGGATGTCCAGCCGCCCGGTCAGCGCGCCGGCCTGGGCCACCAGGCCATCGATGCCGCCGATGTCCGACAGGTCGGCGCGCAGGTCAAGGAATCGGCGCCCCAATGCCTCGACCTGGCTTCGCGTGTCGGCAGGGTCTGTCCGGTTCACGCCCACGATGTCGGCGCCCGCCTGCGCCAGCGCACGGGCCATGCCCTGACCGAGGCCGGTGTTGCAGCCGGTGACGATGGCCACCTTGCCGCCGAGCTGGAAGCTGTCCAGGACCATCTGCGCGTTCACAGCAGGGTGGTCATGGCGACATGGTCCATGTCCTTGAAGACCTGGTTCTCGCCCACCATGCCCCAGATGAAGGTGTATGCCTGCGTGCCCACACCGGCGTGGATGGACCAGCTCGGGCTGATCACGGCCTGCTCGTTGCGCACCACCAGGTGGCGTGTCTCGGCGGGCTCGCCGCACATGTGGAAGACCACGCCGTCGGCCGGCATGTCGAAGTAGAAGTAGACCTCCATGCGCCGGTCGTGGGTGTGGCAGGGCATGGTGTTCCACAGGCTGCCGGGCTCGAGCTGGGTCATGCCCATCAGCAGCTGGCAGGTGGGCAGCACATCGGGCACGATGAACTTGTGGATGGTGCGCCGGTTGCTGGTCTTGGGGTCGCCGAGGGTCTCGGGGCTGGCCTCGGCCAGCGTGATCTTGCGGTTCGGGTAGTGGCAGTGCGCCGGGGCGCAGTTGAAGTACAGCTTGGCCGGCATGGCCGCGTCCACACTGGTGAAGCTGAGCTCGCGCGCGCCCTGGCCGATGTACAGCGCCTCGCGCGGGCCCACGTCATAGCGCTGGCCATCAGCGTGGACAACTGCTGCGCCGCCGATGTTGATCAGGCCCAGCTCGCGCCGCTGCAGGAAGAAGTCAGTCCCGGTGTGCTTGCCCAGTTCGGGCGCGAAGCGCACGGCCTGGTGCACCGGGTGGATGCCGCCGACGATGATGCGGTCGATCTGGCTGTAGGTCAGCGTGGCCTGCTCGGGCACGAACAGCTGCTCGACCAGGAAGTGGCGGCGCAGGCCGGCGGTATCGAGCGTGCGGGCGTGCTCGCTGTGGATGGGCTGGCGGACTTGCATCTCGGATCCTTTTGGGGCGACTCGCGGCGCAGCCTCAAACGAGAACGCCTGAGAGCATCGCGACTTGTTTAGCAAACAACAATCGTATAGCATATGTTTACTATTTGTCGACCTCGCAACTGCGACCGCCGGACTGACCCGGTCGATGCAAGTGACGAATCACCTGACCGCGGCTGGCCCAAGCGCGCCGCACCCTGATCCACTGCGACAAGTTGAATGGACTCAATCGACATGACGCCATCCCCAAAGACCGACGCCGACACGGCGCTTGCCCTCGAACCTCGCGCGCAGCCTGCGATGACCTACTCAAGCCCGTTCCCGCCACGGTTCGTCTTCGGTGTGGCCGCAGCGTCTGCGCAGATCGAGGGCGCAGCGTTCACCGATGGCAAGGGCGAGTCGATCTGGGACCGCTTCTGCCGGGTGCCGGGCAAGGTCCTCGACGGCCACACCCTGGACGTGGCCTGTGACCACTACCACCGCTACGAGGAAGACTTCGCGTTGATGGCCTCGCTGGGCATCCAGCACTACCGCCTGTCGATTGCATGGCCGCGCATCTACCCGCAGGGTGACGGCGCGCTCAACCCTGCTGGCGTGGCGTTCTACCGGCGGCTGTTCGAGTGCATGGCCCGCCATGGCATCACCCCTTGGGTCACCATGTTCCATTGGGATCTGCCGCAGGCGCTCGAGGACCGGGGCGGCTGGACTTGGCGGGGCACGGTCGACGCATTCGCGCGCTATGCCGACACGCTGGTGCGCGAGTTTGGCGACCAGGTGGAACACTGGATCACCATGAACGAGATCCGCTGTTTCACCGTGCTGGCCTACGGTGGGGGCAACAAGGCACCAAGCCGCGCCGAGAGTGCCGCGACCGTGAACCAGACCTACCACCATGCATTGCTGTGCCACGGCCACGGCGTGCGTGCCGTGCGCCAGTTCGGCAGGCCGACGGCACGTGTCGGCCTCACCGACAACTGCGACGTCGCCGTGCCTGTGACCGAGACAGCGCCGGACATCGAGGCCGCCACCGCCTGGTTCGTCGATCGCAACCTGCACATCCTGGGCGCCATCCATCGGGGCGCCTATCCGCAGGCCTACCTGGACCGCATCGGTGCCGACGCGCCGCATGTCGAGCCCGGCGACTTCGATCTCATCAGCCAGCCCACCGACTACCTGGGCTTGAACATCTACACCGCTGCCTACGTGCGTGCCGGCCAAGACGGCGCGCCGTACGAGGCCCTGGCTCTGCCACCGAACTATCCGCGCGCCGACAGCCCATGGCTGAACCTGGTGCCGCAAGCGATCTACTGGGCCACCCGCATGTGCCACGAGCTCTACGGTCACCAGGCCATCCTGATCACCGAGAACGGCTGCGGCTACGACGACGAGGCGCCGGTGGACGGCGAAGTGATCGATCTGCACCGCCGGGACTACGTGCGCAACCACCTGCGTGAAATGCACCGGGCGATCGCCGACGGCATCCCCATCGAGGGCTACTTCCTCTGGTCCTTCATCGACAACTTCGAGTGGGAGGACGGCTACCGGCGGCGCTTCGGCATCGTGCACTGCGACTACGGCACGCAGGCCCGCACGCCCAAGTTGTCAGCGCGCTACTACGGCGACGTCATCCGCACGCGCATGGTGATCTGATCAGCGCGAACGGCCCCGTGTGGCGCGGGCCCGCACGGCAGGCTGGTTGCTGCCAAGTGAGCTCTCGCGCATGACCAGCGACACCTCGAACAATTGATTCCCGGGATCAAGCTGTCCGTCGATGAGTGCGTGCGCGGCAGCGTAGCCCAGCGCCTCCTTGTCAACACGGATCGTCGACAGCGACGGCTTGTTGGTGGCCGCCGCCTCAATGTCGTCATAGCCGACGACGCGGATGTCCTCCGGCACGCGCAGGCCCGCAGCAAGACAGGCCTCGATGGCGCTGAGTGCGGTGCGGTCGCTGTAGGCGAACACCGCGTCCGGGCGTTGCGCCATTGCCAGCAACTGCTGCATCGCCTCGCGCCCCGCGTCGGCGTAGGGCAGTGCCGGATCGAGTGACACTTCCAGGTCAGGATCCGCGAGGATGCGCGATTCGAACAGCGCCCGCCGAAAGCCCTTTGCGCGCAGCGCCACCGAGTGGTGGGTCAGCGGGCCGAAGATGGCCGCCACACGCTTGGCGCCGCTGTCCAGCAGGTGCCGCGTGGCCAGCCAGGCGCCATGCTGGTTGTCGGCGTTGAAGCAGTGCACGCCAGGCACCAGGTGGTCCACCAGCACCCAGGGCACGCCACTCTGGCGGATCAGGTCCATCGGCTCGTCGTCGAAGTAGCCCGCAGCCAGCAATGCGTCGGGCTCGTGCTTGTGGATCTGCGCAACCAGGTCGTCGCCGGCGCCGACGGACATCAGGCTGATCAGCACCCCGGCGTCACGGCAGCAGGACTCTGCACCATGCAGCACGTGGGAGTAGAAGACGTTGGACGCCAGCAAACCGATCGCGCGCCGATACAGGAACAAGATGCGGCGCGGCCGCTTCTCGCGCAGCCTGTCGTAGTTGTAGCCCAGCTTCTGGGCCACCTGGATCACGCCGGCACGGGTGGACTCGGACAGGCCTGGCTGCCCCTTCAATGCGCGTGACACCGTTCCGATGGAGACGCCCGCAGCCTGGGCGACATCCCTGATCGTCGTGTTGCGCTTGTTCATGCGAAAAGTTTAGCGCTCGGCCCGCTGGCGCGTGGCCTGTTGTGGGCGAGTTTGCGTTCAGGCTTACGGTGTCCGTGAAGCGGAACAGGGGATCAGGGTATTCGCGCAACCGATGGCTATCCCGCTTGACGCCATCGATTGGCCACCTCAACATTGACTTCAATGTTTACTAAACATATAGCCGAAGGCAGGCTCATCCAGTTGATGGCGCGCACAGGCCGCACCCCACCCACTTACACGATGCACGTCCCGCCCACCGACTTCCCGCCACGTGCTGAACTCTTTGCCCTGGTTCGTTCTGGCGCGGCAATCTCCTCGTTCAAGGTCGAGCGTGCGACAGCTGCAGGCCTACCCTGCAAGCCCGCGGTTGCGCAGACGCCATGACGCTGCACCGCCGCGACTTCATCCGCGGGCTGTCGGCTGCACCGCTGGCCGCTGACAGCGCGCGCGCGGCAGCCCCAAGGGTGCTGCAGGTGGCGACCTTCCCGGATCTCGACCGCGCGGCGGCCCTGGCCGTGCCCCGATTCGAGCGCGCGCACCCTGGCGTGCGCGTGCGCCTGACGGTCCTGGCCTATGCCGACTTCCCCACGGCCATGATCACCGCCTTGGCGGCGGGGGCCAACCTGCCCGACCTGATGGGCATGGACCGCGAGATCGTCGGCCAACTGGCCGACTCTGCCGGCTTGCACGACTTGTCGGCAGCACCGTTCCAGGCGGGCCAGCGCACCGCTGAGATCGTGCCCTTCGCCCTGGCCGCCGGCCACAGCCGCACGGGCACATTGACCGCCTTCCCGGTGGACATCGGCCCCGGCTGTCTCTTCTATCGCAGCGACCTGCTGCTGCAGGCCGGCCTGCAGGAGGCCGAGCTCACGGCGTCGTGGGCCGACTTCATCCGATGCGGCGAGCGCCTGAAGGCGCGTCACAACGGCTACCTGGTGGCCCATGCCGGCGACATCGCCGACGTCGTCATCCGCAACGGTCTGCGTCCGGGCGAGGGCGTGTTCTACAGCGCCGAGGGCCGACCCCTGGTGCGCGCAGAGCGCTTTGAGCAGGCCTTCAACTGGGCCGCCCGCGCGCGGCGCGCAGGCATCGACGCGCGGGTCACGGCCTGGAGCAACGAGTGGGCCGAGGGCCTGCGGCGCGGGCGCATCGCCTCACAGATGTTTGGCGGCTGGTTCGGCGGGCACCTAGCCAACTGGATCGCGCCCAAGGCCACGGGCCTGTGGCGCTGCGCCCACCTGCCAGCCGGCAACTTCGCCTCTTGGGGCGGCAGCTACTACGCGATCCCGCGCGGCGCCCGCGAACCGGCGCTGGCCTGGGATTTTCTGCAGGCGCTGGCCCTGGACCAGGCCCAGCAGCTCACGGCCTTCACCACGCTGGACGCCTTCCCGGCCATGGCCGCCGCCCACGCCGACCCGCTGTTTGACCAGCCCGTGCCCTACTTCGGCGGCCAGCGTGCACGCCAGCTCTGGCGCGATGCGTCACTGCGCATCCCCGCCGTCGATGCCGACCGCCATGACCGCCTGGCACGCGACGTCCTCCAGGCGGCGCTGGAACGTGTGCTCGAACACGGCGACCGCATCGGCGATGTGCTGGCCGATGCCGAACGCCGCATCCTGCGGCGCGCCCGCATCGCCACTTCGGCAGTCCCGGCATGAGCGCGCATCAGCCCACACCCGAGACGCGACGGCGGCGCTGGCGCGAGGTTTTCCGGCGCCTGCAGCCCTACCTGTTCGTCAGCCCCTTCTTCGTGCTGTTCGCGGTGTTCGGGCTGTTTCCGATGGTGTTCTCCATCGGCCTGTCGCTGCACCGCTGGGACCCGGCAGCCGGGCTCTCGCAGATGCAGTGGGTGGGGCTGGACAACTTCCGCTACGCCTTGATGGACGACGACTGGTTCTCGCAGTCGATGCGCAACACGCTGTGGATCGCGGTGGTCTCGGGCCTGCCGCAGCACCTGGTGGCACTGCCGCTGGCCTGGTGGCTGCACACGCGGCTGCGGCGCATGCGCAACCTGGTGCTCGGGCTGTACTTCCTGCCCTTCATCACCTCGACGGTGGCGCTCTCGCTGGTGTTCACCTCGATGTTCTCCAAGGACTTCGGCATCGTCAACTCGGCGCTGGGCCATGTGCTGGGCCTGGCGCCGATCGACTGGAACCAGCCCGAGTACACCAAGATCATGATCTCGCTGGTCGTGTTCTGGCGCTACGTGGGTTGGAACACGGTGCTCTACCTGTCGGCGATGCAGACCGTGCCGCGCGACCTGCTGGAAGCCGCGGCGCTGGACGGCGCGCGGCCCTGGCAGCAGTTCGTCCACGTCGTGTTGCCGCTGCTCAAGCCGATGGCCTACTTCGCGGTCACGCTCACCCTCATCGGCAACCTGCAGTTGTTCGAGGAGCCCTTCATCCTGACGGGTGGCACCGGCGGCATCGACCAGGGCGGGCGCACGGCGGCCATGCACATGTACCGCGTGGCTTTTACCGAGGGCGACTTCGGCACCGCCTCGGCCATTGCCTGGCTGCTGTTTGCGGTGATGGCGCTGGCCACCTGGGCCAACAACCGCCTGCTGGGCGAACGCAAGGGCTCAGTGTGAAGCCCGCCATCGCCCTGACCCATGCCCTGGTGGGCGCCGGCGCGCTGGTGATGTTGACCCCGTTCTGGTTCATGTTCGTCTTCGCGACCCACACCAACACCGAGATCCTGTCGGTGCCACCACCGCTGTGGTTCGGCGACGCCCTGTGGGACAACCTCCAGTTGCTGCTGCTACGGCTGCCCAGCTTCTGGCACAACCTGAGCTGGAGCCTGTACGTGGCACTGGCGACGACCGCACTGAACCTCTTCTTCTGCGCCCTGGCGGGCCACGCCTTTGCGCTGCTGGACTTCCGCGGCCGCGACGCCCTGTTCCAGTTGTTGATGCTCACGCTGCTGCTGCCGGCCTTCCTGGGCATGGTGCCGACGATGCTGGTGATGGGCTGGCTGGGCTGGATGAACGAGCACCGGGCGCTGATCGTGCCTGCTGCGGTGTCGGCCATGGGCGTGTTCATGATGCGCCAGTACATCGGCGCGGCCATCCCGCGCGAGATGGTCGAGGCGGCGCGCCTGGACGGCTGCTCCGAGTTCGGCATCTTCTGGCGCCTGGTGCTGCCGCTGAGCCTGCCGGCACTGGCCTCGCTGGCGCTGGTGGTCTTCATCGGCTCGTGGAACAACTTCATCAGCCCGCTGATCGTCTTCCGCGACGCCGAGAACTTCACCCTGCCGCTGGCCCTGCGCTCCCTGCAGGGCACCGGGCAGACGCCCTTCGGCGCCCTGTGCGCCGGTGCCGCCATCGCCGTGCTGCCGCTGCTGCTGCTGTTCATCGTAGCGTCGCGGCGCCTGATCGAAGGGCTCACGGCCGGCGCGGTGAAGCAATGACGCCAAGACGGGATCACCCTACATGCGCCTGATCGTCCCCATCCCGCCCGGCCGTCGGGCCTGCGGCGTTGCATCAGGCGCCACCTGGAATGCCAGGCATGGCTGAGCTGCAGATCCGCGCGCTGCGCAAGACCTACCCCGGCGCTGCCGCGCCGGTGCTGCAAGGCATCGACCTCGATGTCGCCGCAGGCGAGTTCATGGTGTTCGTCGGCCCGTCGGGCTGCGGCAAGTCGACGCTGCTGCGCGCCATTGCCGGGCTGGAGCCGGTCGACGGTGGCGACATCGTGCTCGATGGTGCGTCCATCGTCGCGCAGCCACCGGGCGAACGCGGCGTGGCCATGGTGTTCCAGAGTTATGCGCTTTACCCGCACCTCACGGTGGCGGCCAACCTGGGATTCCCGCTCAAGATGCAGGGGCTGGGCAAGGACGAGATCCGGCGCCAAGTCAACGAGGTTGCACAGACCTTGCAGATCGAGCCGCTGCTCGAACGCCTGCCCAAGGCGCTGAGCGGCGGGCAGCGCCAGCGTGTGGCCATCGGCCGCGCGATCGTGCGGCGCCCCAAGGTCTTCCTGTTCGACGAGCCGCTGTCAAACCTTGACGCGGCACTGCGCGTGCAGATGCGGCTGGAGCTGGCACGCCTGCACCGCGAGCTGGGCACCACCATGGTCTACGTCACCCATGACCAGGTCGAGGCGATGACGCTGGGGGAGCGCATCGCGGTCTTCAACGGCGGCCGGCTGGAGCAGGTCGGCCGGCCGCTGGAGCTCTTCCAGGCGCCGGCCAATGTCTTCGTCGCCGGCTTCCTGGGCTCGCCGCGCATGAACTTCTTCCAAGCCGAACTGCGCGGCGGTGCCCTGCACACCGCTGGCGGGCAGCAGCCCTGTGCACGGGGGGGCAATGCGACGGTGTTGTGCGGCGTGCGTCCTGAGCATTGGCGCGACGCCGAAGCGGGCCATGGCCTGGCTGTCGATGCCGACGCGGTCGAGCACCTGGGCGATGTCGTGATCATCCATGGCCGGCTGGCCGGCAGCGGCGAGCTGCTGTCGATCAAGCGCGCGCCGTCCGCGACGCTGCCCCGGGTGGGCCAGCGCCTCTGGCTGCAGGCCGACACCGAACACCTCCACTTCTTCGGGCCCGATGGAAACATCCTGCCCGCAACACCATGAAGCGACGCACCCTGCTGGGCGGCATGTCCGCCCTGTCCCTGGCCGCCTGTACCCACACGCCGCCTACCGCCACCCAAGCGCCGGCAACGGCTGCCACACGACGGCGAGCGTCTGCGCTGGCGCACCGGCTGGCGCGCCAGCTCGACCGCGGCATCAACTTCGGCAACATGCTGGACGCACCGACCGAAGGTGCCTGGGGCGTACGCCTCGAACAGTCCTACCTCGACCTGGTGGGCGACCGCGGCTTCACATCGGCGGTGCGCCTGCCGGTGCGCTGGAGCAACCACGCCAGTGCGGATGCCGCAGCGCGCATCGACCCGGCCTTCTTCCGGCGCGTCGATCACGTTGTCGACATTCTGCTGGCGCGCGGCTGCACGGTGCTGCTGAACATGCACCACTACCGCCA
>JARXAJ010000044.1 GCA_029865965.1 Aquabacterium sp. | reverse complement strand
GGACCACCCCCGTTGGCTGCTGGTGCTGCCCAATGGCGACGTGCTGGTGGCCGAGAGCAACGCCCCACCCCGCCCCGACAGCGACGCCGGCCTGCGCGGCTGGGTCGCCCGCCTGGTGATGCAGCGCGCCGGCGCCGTCACGCCCAGCGCCAACCGCATCAGCCTGCTGCGCGACGCCGACGGTGACGGCGTGGCCGAGACCCGGTCGGTGCTGCTGGACGGGCTGGTGTCGCCATTCGGCATGGCCCTGATCGGCGACCGCCTGTACGTGGCCAATGCCGACGCGGTGCTGAGCTTCCCCTACCGCAGCGGCGACACCGTCATCACCGCGCCGGGCACGAGGCTGGTCGATCTGCCGGGTGGGCCGATCAACCACCACTGGACCAAGAACCTGCTGGCCAGCCCCGATGGCAGCAAGCTGTATGTCAGCGTCGGGTCCAACAGCAATGTGGCAGAGCGGGGCATGCAGGTCGAGGAAGGCCGGGCGGCCATCTGGGAAGTGCAGGTGGCCACCGGCGCATCGCGCCTGTTCGCCACCGGCCTGCGCAACCCGGTGGGCATGGCCTGGGCAGCCGACGGGCAGGTGCTGTGGACCGTGGTGAACGAACGCGACGAACTCGGCAGCGACCTGGTGCCCGACTACCTGACTTCGGTGCAGGACGGCGGCTTCTATGGCTGGCCCTACAGCTACTTTGGCCAGCACCTGGACCCGCGCGTCGCGCAGACGCAGCCGGCCCTGGTGGCCGCCGCCCTGGTGCCCGACTACGCGCTGGGCCCGCACACTGCATCGCTGGGGCTGGTGCGCTCGGTGGGTGGCACGCTGACGGCGGCCCTGGCCGACGGCATGTTCATCGGCCAACATGGGTCGTGGAACCGGCAGCCGCACAGCGGCTACAAGGTGATCTTCGTACCCTTCCGCCAAGGCAAGCCGGCGGGCCAGCCGCTGGATGTGCTGGGCGGGTTTCTCGATCCTGCCGGCCAGGCACAGGGGCGCCCGGTGGGCCTGGCCATCGACACGCGTGGTGGCCTGCTGGTGGCCGACGACGTGGGCAATGCAATCTGGCGCGTCAGCGCCCGGCCATGAGGCAAGCATGAACAAATACCTGGTGGCTTACGCCGGCACGGCCGCAGTGATGGTGGCGCTGGACATGCTGTGGCTGGGCGTCATCGCCAAGCCGCTGTACCAGCAAGGCATCGGCCACCTGATGGCCGAGCAGCCCCGCATAGCCGTGGCGGTGCTGTTCTACATGCTGTATCCGCTGGGTGTGGTGATCTTCGCCGTGGGGCCCCAGCACGGTGGCGCTGGCTGGCCGCTCACCCTGGCGATGGCCGCGATGTTCGGCTTCTTCGCCTATGCCACCTACGACCTGACCAACCTGGCCACGCTGCGCGGTTGGCCGGTGGGCTTGGCGCTGATCGACATGGCCTGGGGCACGCTGGTCAGCGCGGCGGCGGCGGCTGGCGGCAAGGTGGCGATGGACTGGTCCATGCGGCCGCCTGCCTGACCTTGCCTGAACGCGCAGAGCGACAGCACCAGGCGGCGGCGGCAGCCGGCAGCGTCTTGCTGCAGTGATGGGCAGCGCACAGACGCAGGTGCCGCCGCTGCCTAAGCTGAGGTCCACGCGCCACGGGACTGCCCGGCTTGGCGCAACCCGGCGCATGCCGCCCAACCAGGTCAGGACCACATCCCATGAACACCCGAACAACCCGCCACCTGCTGGCGTTGGGCACAGCCGCCCTGGCTGCATCACTGCTGATCGCCTGCAGCAAGACACCTGTGCCCGCGCCGATGGCGCCAGCTGCACCCACCACGCTGGGCACGCAGGTCGATGACACGGTTGTCACCTCCAACGTGAAGACTGCATTGCTGGCCGACCCGGCCATCAAGAGCATGGACATCAGCGTGGTCACGGTCAAGGGCGAGGTGCAACTCAGCGGCATGGTCGACACCCAGGGCCAGATCGACCAAGCCACCCAGGTGGCGACCGGCATTGTTGGCGCCAGCAGCGTCAAGAACGAACTGCGGGTCAAGCCATGAACAAGAAGCAGGGACTGACCGACGTTGCCACCCTGCGCAGCCAGGCCCGCAAGCACCTCGAACACGGCGCGGTGACCGCCGGCTACGGCGCCGACCGTGACCAGGTCTTGAGGATGTTGAACGACGCACTGGCGACCGAAACGGTGTGCGTGCTGCGCTACAGGCGCCACCACTTCATGGCCAGCGGCATCCACGGCAAGAGCGTGGGGGCCGAGTTCCTGGTCCATTCCAATGAAGAGCAGGGGCACGCCGATCTGCTGGCAGAGCGCATCGTGCAACTGGGCGGTGCGCCCGATTTCTCGCCCGATAGCCTGAGCCAGCGCAGCCATGCCGAGTACGTGGGCTGCGACACGTTGACGCAGATGCTGCGCGAGAACCTGGTGGCCGAGCGTATCGCCATCGACAGCTACCGCGACATGATCCGCTTTCTGGGCGAGGACGACCCGACCACCAGCGACCTGCTCAAGCGCATCCTGGCGGTGGAAGAAGAGCACGCCGACGAACTGGGCTCGCTGCTCGAAGGCATGCCGCAGCAGCCGGCCTGAGCCTCGCGTCGGGCAAGGCCAGTCGCCAGGCATGGCATGCCAGCGACAGGGCCACCGCGGCGCAAGGGCTGCGGCGGCGTGGGCACTGGTATCAATTTGCCCTGGCTCCTGCACTGATCGCGGTCGGCCCTGCGGCACACCCACGCCCATGGTTGCAAGACGGTTGAGCCATTGGCAAGCCCAGGCTGGCCCCACGCCCTTCAGGACACCATGAGGACACCCGCCCAAGAAAAAGGCCCTCGCATGTTTGCGAAGGCCTTGGTTTCATTTGCTTTTCTTGGTGGGCGGTGCAAGTTTCGAACTTGCGACCCCTGCCGTGTGAAGGCAGTGCTCTACCGCTGAGCTAACCGCCCGGGAATTGGAGGGCACTGCTTCCCGGTCGCCACCGGCGGGTACCCGGCGACAAGCCCGTGATTATGCCACAGCCGTTCAGGCCGCCAATGCACGCCACACGGTCTTGCCGCCACTGGCCTTGTCCAGATCGGCCAGCACCGCGTCGTGTGCGGCAAGTTCGTCGGCATCGGGTGCCAGCACCGGGAGATTGAAGCCTGACAGATCCAATTGCGGCACTGCCAGCGTTCGGTCGGGTCGTTGGTCGTCGCCAGCCTGGATCACCAGCGAATCCTGGCCCCGGGTCAGGCGGATGTACACCTCGGCCAGCAGGCCGGCGTCCAGCAGGGCACCGTGCAGCGTCCGGTGCGTGTTGTCCACTTCCAGGCGCTTGCACAGCGCGTCCAGGCTGTTGGCCTTGCCGGGGAAGATCTCGCGTGCCATCAACAAGGTGTCGGTCACCTTGGCCGCCACGGTGTGGAAGGGCTGGCGGCCCAGGCGCTTCAGTTCGGCATTGAGGAAGCCGACATCGAAAGCGGCGTTGTGGATCACCACGTCGGCGCCGGCCAGAAAGCCCAGAATGTCGTCGGCCACGGCGGCGAACTTGGGCTTGTCGGCCAGGAAGGCGTCGGTCAGGCCATGCACCTTGATCGCCTCTTCATTGCCCTTGCGCTCGGGGTTCAGGTAGACATGGCGGGTCTCGCCGGTCAGGCGCCGGTTCACCATCTCGATGCAGCCTATCTCG
This sequence comes from Aquabacterium sp., assembly GCA_029865965.1. Lineage (GTDB taxonomy): Bacteria > Pseudomonadota > Gammaproteobacteria > Burkholderiales > Burkholderiaceae_C > Pseudaquabacterium. Next base: position 16,510 of record JARXAJ010000044.1, on the reverse strand, counting down.
ACGATGCGGTCGCCGCTCTCGGGGTTCAGGCCGGTGGTTTCAGTGTCGAGAAAGATCTGTCGCATCAGGGTGTCTCCGGGTTCAGCCCAGCCGGGGGGCCTGGCGGGCGGCCCAGGCCCACAGCGCCGCACCGGCGGCGATCATCGGCAGGCACAGCCACTGGCCCATGCTCAGGCCCAGCGCCAGCGGGCCCAGGAAGCTGTCGGGCTCGCGGAAGTATTCGGCCACGAAACGCAGCACGCCATAGCCCACCAGGAAGGCGCCCGACACAGCCCCGGTGGCGCGCGGCCGCCGCGCATACAACCACAACAGCACGAACAGCAGCAGCCCTTCCAGCAGGAACTGGTAGATCTGCGACGGGTGGCGCGGCAGGTTGGTGGCCGACTGCGGGAACACCATCGCCCACGGCAGGCCGGGGTCGGCCGGGCGGCCCCACAGCTCGCCGTTGATGAAGTTGCCGATGCGCCCGCTGGCCAGGCCGGTGGGCACGCAGGGGGCGATCAGGTCGGTCACCTCCAGCCAGCGGCGGCCGCGGCTGCGGGCATACAGCACCATCGCGGTGATCACGCCCAGCATGCCGCCGTGGAAGGACATGCCGCCCTTCCACACCATCAGGATCTCCAGCGGGTTGGCCAGGTACTGGCCGGGCTTGTAGAACAGCGCATAGCCGATGCGCCCGCCCAGAACCACGCCCAGCACGCCCCAGAACAGCAGGTCTTCCACATCGCGCCGGCTCCAGCCGGCGCGGGCGTACTGCGGCTGGCGCGCCCGCAGCGTGGCCAGCAGCAGAAACAGGCCGAAAGCGACCAGGTAGGTGAGGCCGTACCAGTGGATCTGCACCGGGCCCAGGGCCAGGGCCACCGGGTCGAACTGGGGATGCGTCAGCATCGTGGGAATGTCCTGTCTGTCGGTCTTTCAGGCGCCGGGCGCAGGTTGCGCTGGCATGAGGCTGCTGATTGTCGCCGCGCCGGCCAGCGCGGCCTGTGTCTGCACATGCGCCACGAAGCGCTGCACCACCGGCGGCGCCTGGTCACGCCAGACCAGGCTGGTCTGGCAAGTCGGCGCGGCATCGGCCACCGGCCGGTACACCACGCCCGGGCGCTGCAGGCGGGTGACGGCCTCAGGCACCCAGGCCAGGCCCATGCCGGCCGACACCAGGTTGACGATGGTCTGCATCTGGATGGCCTCTTGCGCGATCTGTGGCGTGGCGCCCTGGGCGCGGTAGGCCGCCAGCACGGCGTCGTACAGCGACGGCGCAATCTGGCGCGGAAAGATCACCAGCGGCTCGGCCGCCACATCAGCCAGGTGCAGCACCGCCAGCGCGGCGGCTGGGTGGCTGGCCGGCAAGGCCATCACCAGCGGCTCGGTCAAGGCAGCCCAGGCGGCAAAACCTGGCGGCACTGCACCCGGCGCATGCAGGATGAAGCCCGCGTCGATCTCGTCGGCGTCGAAGGCGGCCAGCTGCACATCCAGCGTGGCCTCGCGCAGTTGCAGCGCCACGTCGGGGTGGGCCTGGCGGAAGCTGCGCAGCCATTCCGGCAAGGGGCCATAGGCCACGCTGGAGACGAAGGCCAGGCGCAGCTGGCCGGCCAAACCGGCCGCGGCGGCCTGTGCCACCTGCGGCAGGGCCTCGGCCGCAGCCAGCAGGCGGCGCACCGCCGGCAGCAGCGCCAGGCCGGCTGGTGTCAGCACCACGCTGCGCCGGGTGCGGGCGAACAGCGGCACGCCCAGGCTGCGCTCCAGCCCCTGGATGGCCTGGGTCAGCGGCGGCTGGGTCATGTGCAGGCGGGCGGCGGCTCGGCCGAAGTGCAGCTCTTCGGCCAGCACCACGAACTGCCGCCATAGCCGCAGCTCGGTCATTGATAGGCAACACCCATGCTTTGAACGCCCACAAATAGATTGGACACCGATTGTGCAGGCCGTTTAACCTTGGCGCCCCACGATCGACCACCCAGCTTGGAGACACCATGGCCATCAACCGCCGCAGCAAGAACATCACGGAAGGCGTGGCCCGCGCGCCCAACCGCAGCATGTACTACGGCATGGGCTACACCGATGGCGACTTCGGCAAGCCGATGATCGGCGTGGCCAATGGCCACAGCACCATCACGCCCTGCAACAGCGGGCTGCAGCGCCTGGCCGATGCGGCGGTGGAAGGCTTGAAGCTGGCCGGCGCCAACCCGCAGGTCTTCGGCACGCCCACCATCTCAGACGGCATGGCCATGGGCACCGAGGGCATGAAGTACAGCCTGGTCTCGCGCGAGGTGATTTCCGACTGCGTGGAAACCTGCGTCGGCGGCCAGTGGATGGACGGCGTGCTGGTCATCGGCGGTTGCGACAAGAACATGCCCGGCGGCATGATGGGCATGCTGCGCGCCAACGTGCCGGCCATCTACGTGTACGGCGGCACCATCCTGCCGGGCAAGTACAAGGGGCAGGACCTGAACATCGTCAGCGTGTTCGAGGCGGTGGGCCAGTTCAGCGCCGGCAACATGAGCGAAGAAGACTTCTGCCAGATCGAGCGCCGGGCCATCCCCGGCAGCGGCAGCTGCGGCGGCATGTACACCGCCAACACCATGTCGTCGTCGTTCGAGGCGCTGGGCCTGTCCCTGCCCTACGCCAGCACCCAGGCCAATGTGGAAGACGAGATCGTCGAAACCACCCGCACCGCAGCGCGGGTGCTGGTCGACGCGGTCAAGGCCGACCTGAAGCCGCGCGACATCGTCACCAGGCAAGCGATCGAGAACGCGGTGGCGGTGATCATGGCCACCGGCGGCAGCACGAATGCGGTGCTGCACTTCCTGGCCATCGCCCACGCGGCCGAGGTGGAATGGACCATCGACGACTTCGAGCGGGTGCGCCGCAAGACCCCGGTGCTGTGCGACCTGAAGCCCAGCGGCCAGTACCTGGCGATCGACCTGCACCATGCCGGCGGCATCCCGGCGGTGATGAAGGAAATGCTCAAGGCCGGCCTGCTGCACGGTGACTGCATGACCATCACCGGCAAGACGGTGGCGCAGAACCTGGCCGACGTGCCCGACCTGTCGCCCGACCAGAAGGTGATCCGCCCGGTCAGCAACCCGATCTATGCCGAAGGCCACCTGGCCATCTTGAAAGGCAACCTGAGCCCCGAAGGCTGCGTGGCCAAGATCACAGGCCTGAAGAACCCGGTGATCACCGGCCCGGCGCGGGTGTTCGACGACGAGCAATCAGCCCTGGCCGCCATCATGGCCAAGCAGATCGTGGCCGGTGACGTGATGGTGCTGCGCTACCTGGGCCCCAAGGGCGGCCCGGGCATGCCTGAGATGCTGGCACCCACCGGTGCGCTGATCGGCCAGGGCCTGGGCGAGAGCGTGGGCCTGATCACCGACGGCCGCTTCTCCGGCGGCACCTGGGGCATGGTGGTGGGTCACGTGGCGCCCGAAGCCGCCGAAGGCGGCAACATTGCGCTGATCCAGGAAGGCGACACCATCACCATCGACGCCCACCAACTGCTGCTGCAGCTGAATGTGGGCGACGCTGAATTGGCGCGCCGCCGCGCCCTGTGGCAGAAGCCGGCGCCGCGCTACACCCGCGGCGTGCTGGCCAAGTTTGCCCACCATGCCAGCAGCGCCAGCTCGGGCGCGGTGCTCGACAAGTTCTGATCAGTTGTCGCTGCGGTTGGGCCGGTCTGGTTTGGCCGGCCGGCTGGTTGGCGGCGGGCGCATGCCCAGGGCTTCGAACTGGGCTTCTCGGCGCTTGGCGGCGCGCTGGTCCTCACGGTCCATCGCCTGGCGTTGGGTGATGCCCATCGCGTCGGCCACCTTCCACCACACTGCTGCCAGCGCAAACGGCGCCAGCACCAGCCACCACGGCACCGACACCATGAAGCCCAGGCCCAGCAGCTTCAGCCCCACCAGCACCACACCCGCCACCACCAGCCACATGACTTGGTCCCCTTGCCCGGCCCGGGGTGGCAGCAAAGGCTGTCAACCGTGGCGGGCTAAACTTCATTGAGAACACTGTAGTCCAGCCGCCCTCGGCTGTGGCCCTTGAAAGGATTCCATGAAGACCACTGTTGCCCTGACCCTTGCCGGTGCCACCCTGACTGTTGTACTTTGCAGCCCAGCCCTGGCCAGCATGGAACTGGCCCAGAAGAAAAGCTGCATGGCCTGCCATGCGACGGACAAGAAGCTGGTCGGCCCGTCCTACAAGGATGTGGCCGCCAAGTATGCCGCCCAGAAGGACGCCGTGGCGATGCTGGCCGAGCGCATCCAGAAGGGCAGCGTGCCCGGCAAGGGCAACTGGGGTGCGATCCCGATGCCGGCCAACCCGCAGGTCAGTGCCGACGAAGCCCGGCAACTTGCCTCCTGGGTGCTGTCAGTCAAATGAGCTGAGGCCCAACTGCCCCGCCCGGCCCGCTTTGTGCGGGCTTTTCTTTGCTTGGACGCAGGCCTGCTGGGTTATGGTGCCGGCCGATGCATGACAGCCAACACTGCGTGATGGACATTGAAGCCTCCGGCTTCGGTCGTCGCAGCTACCCCATCGAAATCGGCTACGTGCGCGAAGACGGCCAGGCTTGGTGCAGCCTGGTGCGGCCTGCCGACGACTGGAAGCACTGGGACAAACAGGCTGAACGGGTGCATGGCATCCCTCGACCTGCCTTGCTGCAACACGGCCGCCTGGCGGCCGAAGTGGCCCAGCGGCTGAATGATGACCTGGGCGGCCGCACCGTCTACTGCGACGGCTGGGCCCATGATTACGCCTGGCTCAACCTGCTGTTTGAGGAAGCGGGCCTGGTGCCGCGCTTCCAGCTGGAATCGGTGAACCGCCTGCTCGACGACGCCCGCCTCGCCAGGCTGGATGCTGCACGCCAGCTTGCGTTTGGCGCCCTGGGCATCCGCCGGCACCGCGCCAGCAGTGATGCGCGGGCGCTGCAATGGGCACTGGAGCAGTTGGAGGCTTGACCCTGGTGGGTTGGCAACCACCATGCGAGGCCAGCCAACCGGCCTTGCTGCGGCCGGCACGGGCGAGGGCTTGACCGCCCTGCCCGGTGGCGCGACAGCTCTTACAACCAGTACACCAGGAAGTACAGGCCCAACCAGACCACGTCCACGAAGTGCCAGTACCAGGCCGCACCTTCAAAGCCGAAATGCCGCTCAGGTGTGAAGTGGCCCTTCTGCAGGCGCAGCGTGATGAACAGCAACATCAACATGCCCACCAGCACATGGAAGCCGTGGAAACCGGTCAGCAGGAAGAAGGTGGAGCCGAAGATGCCAGACGTGAGCTTCAGGTTCAGGTCGCGGTAGGCATGCATGTACTCGTAGGCTTGCACGCACACGAACGTGGCACCCAGCACCACGGTGATCCACATCCAGGCGATGGTCTTGGCACGGTTACCGGCGATGAGGGCGTGGTGCGCAATGGTCAGCGTGACGCCCGACGTCAGCAAGATGGCGGTGTTGATCGTCGGCAGCGGCCAGGGGCCCATGGTGGCAAACGGCTCCACCGTACCGGTCGGCGATGCAGTGACACCCCCGCCAGCGCTGGGCCAGATCGCCTTGAAGTCAGGCCACAGCACTTGGTGGTCCAGGTTGCCCAGCGTCGGCACCGAGTGAACGCGGGCCCAGTACAACGCGCCGAAGAACGCGGCAAAGAACATCACCTCGGAAAAGATGAACCAGCTCATGCTCCATCGGAACGACACGTCGATGCGCTCTGAGTACAGGCCGCCCTCGCTCTCGGCGATGGCTTCCTTGAACCAGACAAACAACGTTGCCAGCCAGATCACCATGCCCAACAGCAGGGAATAGGCGCCCCAGCCGACACCATTGACCCACTGTCCGGCACCCAGGATGACAAAGAACAGGCCCAGCGCGGCCATGGCCGGGTGGCTCGACGGTGCGGGCACAAAATAGTAGGGGGTTGCCCCGTGGGGTGTCGCTGCTGACATCTCGTGAGTTCTCCTAGAAACCTGGAATCCTGAAAATCTGAAACGGGTGCAGGTGGCAAGCCAGGTTCAGGCGGCAACGCCGCTGCCCACCACCCACTGCACCAGCAGCACCAGCGCCAGCACAAACAGCGCGGCGCTGGCAATGCCGGCGACGATCACATGCACCGGGTTGAGCTTGGCCACATCCTGCGCCTGGTCGGCCGACCGCCGCACACCGAAGAATGACCAGGCCACCGCACGCATGGTCTGCAGGAACGACCCTTTGCGGGCCGCCGCATGGCGCAGGTCACCGCTCACAAGGCGGCTCCGTGATGCGCACTGCGCACGACAGCACTGCGTCGACGATGCAGGATCATGAGCGCTTTTCCGCCACCACCGGGGCAACCGGCACTGCCGCGCCCTGCCCCAGCACCTTGCCCGGCACCTCGAAGAAGGTGTAGGACAGCGTGATGGTGGTCACGTCCTTGGGCAGCTTGGGGTCGACATAGAACACCACCGGCCAGGCCTTCTGCTCACCGGGCGCCAAGATGTATTCATTGAAGCAGAAGCATTCCAGCTTGTTGAAGTGCGCGCCGGCACGCATCGGCGCATAGCTGGGGATGGCCTGGGCAGCCATCGTGCGGGTCTGCTTGTTGCGGAACTCGTACATCACCGTGACCAGTTCACCCGGATGCACCTGCACGGCGTTGACGGCTGGTTTGAAGTCCCAGGGGCCGCGGGCATTGGCGTCGAATTCAACGGTGATCTTGCGGCTGGTGTCGATCTGGGTATTGCTCTGGCGCTGGGAATTGTCCGACAGGCCCTTGGCCTTCACCCGCTCGCTGACCGACAGCACGTTGATGCCCAGCGCCTCGCAGATGGTGCGGTACATCGGCACCAGCGCGTAGCCGAAGCCGAACATGGCCAGCGCAATCACCGCCAGCTTGCCCATCATGCGGCGGTTGTCGCTGTGCAGGGCAGACAGCAAGGAAGGCAGGGCCATGGGGTCAGCTCCGCGGGTCAGCGGCCGAAGTACATCATCTTGACCAGAAACCCGGCGAAGAACGCCAGGGCCACAGAGGCCAGCAACAGGCCCATGCGCAGGTTGGCTTTGCCTTGGCGACGGGGGTCATGGGGTGCGGTCATTGCGGTCTGCGGCCTGCTCAGGCCAGCACGCGGGTGGCGGTGACATCGAGTTTGGGCGGATTCTCGAAGGTGTGGAACGGCGCCGGCGACGGCACTTCCCATTCCAGGCCCTCGGCACCCTCCCAGGGCTTCTGCGGCGCCTTGACGCCGATGCCGCGCATCATCGGTACGACCACGAAGACGAAGAAGTAGACCTGCATGAAACCGAACCCGAAGGCGCCCACCGAGGCGATGGCGTTGAAGTCGGCAAATTGCATCGGGTAGTCGGCGTAGCGGCGCGGCATGCCGGCAATGCCGAGGAAGTGCATCGGGAAGAAGGTGAGGTTGAAGAAAATCAACGAACCCCAGAAGTGGATCTTGCCGCGCACCTCGGAATACATCACCCCGGTCCACTTCGGGCCCCAGTAGTACACGCCGGCAAACAGCGCATACAGCGAGCCTGCCACCAGCACGTAATGGAAGTGCGCCACCACGTAGTAGGTGTCCTGCAACTGGATGTCGATCGGCGCCATCGCCAGGATCAGGCCAGTGAAGCCACCGATGGTGAACACGAAGATGAAGCCCACCGCCCACAACATCGGCGTCTCGAAGGTCATCGACCCGCGCCACATCGTGGCAATCCAGTTGAAGATCTTCACGCCGGTGGGCACTGCGATCAACATCGTGGCGTACATGAAGAACAGCTGGCCAGTCACCGGCATGCCGGTGGCATACATGTGGTGGGCCCAGACGATGAACGACAGGATCGCGATCGAAGCCGTGGCGTACACCATCGAGGTGTAGCCGAACAGGCGCTTGCGCGCGAACGTCGGGATGATGGCGCTGACGATGCCGAACGCCGGCAGGATCATGATGTAGACCTCGGGGTGCCCGAAGAACCAGAAGATGTGCTGGTACATCACCGGGTCACCACCGCCCGCCGGGTTGAAGAAGCTGGTGCCGAAATGGCGGTCGGTCAGCGTCATCGTGATCGCACCTGCCAACACGGGCATCACCGCGATCAGCAGGTAGGCGGTGATCAGCCAGGTCCAGGCGAACAACGGCATCTTCATCAGCGTCATGCCGGGCGCGCGCATGTTCAGGATGGTGACGATGATGTTGATCGAGCCCATGATCGAACTGGCGCCCATGATGTGCATCGCGAAGATCGCGGCGTCCATGCTGGGGCCCATCTGCAATGTCAGCGGGGCATACAGGGTCCAGCCGGCAGCAGGTGCACCGCCCGGCATGAAGAACGAGCCCCCCAGCATCAGCGCCGCCGGGATCAGCAGCCAGAAGCTGAAGTTGTTCATGCGCGCGAATGCCATGTCCGACGCGCCGATCTGCAGCGGGATCATCCAGTTCGCAAAGCCCACGAAGGCCGGCATGATGGCGCCGAACACCATGATCAGGCCATGCATCGTGGTGAATGAATTGAACAGTTCCGGGTTGAAGTACTGCAGCCCGGGCTGGAACAGCTCAGCGCGGATGCAAAGCGCCAGCACGCCGCCCATCAGCAACATGGCGAACGAGAACAACAGGTACATCGTGCCGATGTCCTTGTGGTTCGTGGCGAACACCCAGCGGCGCCAGCCCTTGAGCGGGCCGTGGTCGTGATCGTGGTGGTGCTCGTGGTCGTGTGACCCGTGTTGCGGGAGGACGGCGCTCATGGGGCGTTGCCTTTCAGCGGCTGATACGGTGATTCAGGAAGGGGTGCAGATCACTTGCGCGCGGCCACAATCTCGGCCGGCTGCACGATCTGCCCTGTCTTGTTCGACCAGGTGTTCTTGGTGTAGGTGATGACGGCGGCGATCTCGGTGTCCGACAGCGTCTTCCAGGCCGGCATCGTGCCATTGGCAGCGCCGTTGAGCAGGATCGCGATCTGCTTGACATGGTCGGTGTCGAGCACGATGGCCGAGCCGTCCAGCGCCTTGATCGGGCCGGCGCCCTTGCCGTCAGGCTTGTGGCAGACGGCACAGTTGGCGCTGTAGATCTTCTCGCCGCGCGTTGCCAGGGCGGCCAGCTCCCACACCTTGCTCGGGTCGTCGGCCTTGGCGGCCATTTCCTTCTTCTTCCCATCGACCCATTTGGTGTAGTCCTCGGCGGACAGCACCTTCACGTGGATGGGCATGTAGGCATGCTCTTTACCGCACAGCTCGACGCATTGGCCGTAGAAATCACCGGTCTTTTCGGCGCGGAACCAGGTGTCGCGCACAAACCCGGGGATGGCGTCCTGCTTGACTGCAAAGGCCGGCACCATCCAGCTGTGGATCACGTCGTTGGCGGTGGTGATGATGCGGATCTTCTTGTCGACCGGCACCACCAGCGGGTTGTCCACCTTCAGCAAGTAGTTGTCGCCCTGGGGCTTGCCGGCGTCTGACATGTTGCGCTGGGCGACGTCCAGCGTCGACAGAAAACCGATGCCTTCGCCTTCGCCCTTCAGGTAGTCGTAGCCCCATTTCCACTGGTAGCCCGTGGTCTTGATGGTCAAGTCGGCGTTGCTGGTGTCCTTCATGGCCACCACGGTCTTGGTGGCCATCAGGCCCATCACCACGACGATGATGAAGGGCACCACCGTCCAGGCGATCTCGACACTCACGCTCTCATGGAAGTTGGCTGACTTGGCGCCCACCGACTTGCGGTGCTTGATGATGGAATAGAACATCACACCGAACACGGCCAGGAAGATCACCAGGCAGATGACCAGCATGATGTAGTGCAAGTTGTGCACATCAGTGGCGATGCGGGTGACCGGCGGGTGCAGGTCCAGCTGGTTCTTTGCCGGGCCACCGGCCAGATCACCCACGGCCCAGGCAGCTTGCAATCCGCCAGCCAGCAACAAGCCGGCAGTGCCCTGCAAGGCCCGAGACATCCAAGTCGTTGTCGTCATCTTCGTCAAGCTTTAAGTTTCATGATCCACAGCCTGGGCGCCGGCCGCACGGGCCAGCCGCAAGGCCCGCCGCAGTTCCTGTGCCAGCGCCACCCGCAATTCAGGCCGCACGTGGCGGCCTACCCGCACACTGCGCCCTTCGCCCGAAAGCTCCACCAGTGATCCGTCGTCGGCCACTGGCTCAACCCGCACCCATTCGGCGCGAAACCGCACTTGCTCCACCGCCGGGCCCACATGCTGCACCACCGAGATCTCACTCTGGGTCAGCATGATGGTCTCGCGGTCACCCGCGTGGCGGGCAAACACTAACAACGCAACGCCCACAGCCAGCAATTCCAGCCCGGTGAACAGGCTGACCACCATGACCCCGTGCAGCCAGAACCCACCGGCGACCAGCAGCGACAGCGCGCACAGCAAGGCATAGCAGCCCATCAATTGCCGTGGGGTGATCGACACATTGCGCCGCAAGTCGAACATCCAGGCCAGCGGGGACGCCTGCTCACGCCCGAACCGCCAGCCGCCATCCTGGCGCGCGGGGGGCGCAGGCCAGGGGCTAGGGGCAATCGTGATGGACATGGTGGCTCTCAAAAAATGAAAATGAAACGATCGACGCAGGCAACTGTGCCGCAATCAAACCGACTTGATCACCTGACAAGACCCGGTGACCACCGACAACCAGAGCCTTGGCGTCAGAACAACATGGAATTCTAGCGGAGTGATAGGCCGACCCAGCAGCCCGGCCAAGCCTATGCATTTCGCGACAAGCCAGGTTTGGGCAGGCCGCTGCGCAGGTGCTCCAGCGAGACAACGGCGGGTGCGCCGCGGCCCGGGCGCGGGGCGGCTTTGTAAGCATGGCCGTACACCAGTTCGAAGCGCATGGTGATGCGGCCGTCGGCGCCGGCCCGCGCAGCCAGCGCCTGCAGCAGCCGCGCCCGCCAGCGCGGCGTGCGCAGCCCGGCGCTGCGGTCCACGGCCAGGTGGCCACCCAGACTGCGCAACTCGGCCAGCAGCGCCTCGGGCGACGACCAGGTCAGCCAGATCGTTTCCTGGTCCATCACCGGGTCGGCAAAGCCGCCATGCACGAGCAGGTCGCCCACGTCGTGCATGTCGATATAGGGTGGATGGGGAGCGGGCCACCCGGCGTCGGCATACACCGCACGCAGTTCACGCAGGGTGTCGGGGCCGAAGCTGGAGAACATCAGAAAGCCATCGACCGCCAGGGCCCGGTGCCAGGCCGCCAGGCTGGCAGCCGGGTCGGCAGCGGTGTGCAGCACCAGGTTGGCCCACAGCATCTGGGCCTGGCCGGCGGGCACCTCGGCACTCAGCCAGACAGGCTGGGCCGCCGCCTGCCGGCGTGCGCCCCAGGCCCACCAGGGTGCGCCCAGCGCCTGCACACTGCGCGCGCGCAGCGCAGGCGTCGGCTCGACCACCAGGCGCTGTGCCTGCGGCCACACCGCCTGCACGGCGGCAGCGCCAGCACCGGTGAAGCCCCACCAATCCAGCCAGCGCTCGGGCGGCTGGCGGATCACCGGCAGCCGCGCAGCCATGCGGCGGGCCACCTCCTGGTGCAGCCACGGCGGGCTGTCGGCGCGGGCCAGGCGGTCGAGCACGCGGCGCAGGGCGCGGTGGTCGATGGCAGGCGGTGGCATGGCGGCTTCGGGCATGGCACGGCAGTATATTGATGCAATGCAGCAAGACGGCGATGCATCGGCGACCCCGGCAGGTGGCCCAACAGGCGGGCGCAGCTGGCTGGCCCGCCTGCCACGGCCCTGCGTTCTGTGCAGTCAATGGGGCCGCCATGGCTTCTGCAGCAGCTGCCAACAACGCTTCTTGCTGCCGCAGCAGGCGCGCTGCCCGCACTGCGCCCTGCCCAGCCCTGGGGGCTTGCGCTGCGGCGCCTGCCTGCGTGCGCCGCAGCCCTTCCACCACTGCAGCGCACTGGCTGACTATGGCTTTCCGTGGGACCGCTTGATCGGCCGCTTCAAGTTCCGGCAGCAACCCGAATTGGCTGGCTTGCTGGCCGATGCCCTGGTTGATGTGCTGAAACACCAGCATGGCCTGCCGGCGGTGCACTGGGTGCTGCCGGTGCCCTTGAGCCCGGCGCGGCTGGCCGAGCGCGGCTACAACCAGGCCTGGGAACTGGCGCGGCGCATCGCCCGGCGGCGCGGCCTGCAGGCCCGCGCCGGCTGGTTGCTGCGGCTGCGCGATACACCGCACCAGGTGGGGCTGGGCCGCACGGCGCGCACGGCCAACCTGCGCGATGCGATGTGGGTGCCGCCCGAGGGGCAGCGCGGTTTGGCCGGCTGCGAGATCGCCCTGGTCGACGATGTGATGACCACCGGCGGCACCGCCGCTGCGGCCACCCAGGCCCTGCTGGCCGCCGGTGCTGCCGGGGTGCAGGTGTGGGTGTTGGCACGCACACCGGCGCCGGACGCTTGACGCCAGCCCCGGCGCGGCAGGCCACACGCCCAGGCCAGAATGGTGTCCATGTTCCACATCGTCCTCGTGCAGCCGGAGATTCCACCCAACACCGGCAATGTGATCCGGCTGGCCGCCAACACCGGCTGCGCCCTGCACCTGGTGGAGCCGCTGGGCTTTGCGATGGAAGACAAGCTGCTGCGGCGCGCCGGGCTGGATTACCACGAGTTCACCGCCGTGCGCCGCCATGCCAGCTGGCAGGCGCTGCTGGTGGCGCAGCAGGCCATCGGCGGGCGGCTGTTCGCCTTCACCACCCGGGGCTCGCAGCGCTTTGGCGACCTGGCCTGGCTGCCGGGCGACTGGCTGGTGTTCGGCAGCGAGACCGCCGGCCTGCCGCCCGAGATCCGCGACAGCTTTGCCGATGACCGGCGGGTGCGCCTGCCGATGCGTGCCGGCCAACGCAGCCTGAACCTGAGCAATGCAGTGGCCGTGGCGGTGTTCGAAGCCTGGCGCCAGACCGGCTACACCGGCGGCAGCTGACCGGCTGGGGCAGCGGCTGGCAGCTGGTCAGGCTTCCGGCCGGGCGTCGCGCGCCATCAGCCGCTGCAGGGCCTGCGCCGGCGCCAGCCCGCCCTGCAGCACGGCCACCACGGCGTCGGTGATCGGCATGTCGACACCGCAGGCGCGGGCGCGGGCCTGCAGCGTGGGTGCGGTGTGCACGCCTTCGGCCACATGGCCCAGCTGCTGCAGGATGTCGGGCAGCGCCTGGCCCTGGGCCAGCAGCAGCCCGACCTGGCGGTTGCGCGACAGGTCGCCGGTGGCGGTCAGCACCAGGTCGCCCAGGCCCGACAGGCCCATGCAGGTCTCGGCCCGTGCACCCAGGGCCAGGCCCAGGCGGGTCATCTCGGCCAGGCCGCGGGTGATGAGCGCAGCACGCGCATTCAGGCCGAGCACCAGGCCGTCGGCGATGCCGGTGGCGATCGCCATCACGTTCTTCACCGCGCCGCCCACCTCCACACCCACCGGGTCGGTGCTGGTGTAGACGCGCAGGCTGTCGCTGTGGAAGGCCTGCACGGCCAGCGCGGCCAGCGCCTCGTCGGCGCTGGCGGCTACCAGAGCGGTGGGCTGGCCGCGCGCCACCTCCTGCGCAAAGCTGGGGCCCGACAGCACGCCGCAGCGCAGGTCGGGCCGGGTGGCGCGGGCGATCTCATGGCCGAGTTGGCCGGTGCCGGCCTCGAAGCCCTTGCACAGCCACAGCGCGCGCACGCCCGGCGGCAGCAGGCCCAGGCCGGCACGCAGGCCGGCCATCGGCATGCCCAGCACGGCCAGGCCCTGGGCGGTTGCGGCCAGGGCCTGGCCGGTGTCGGCAGTGACGGTCAAGCCGTCGGGGAAGGCCATGCCCGGCAGGTAGCGGGCATTGCAACGGTCGGCCTGCATGCGGGCGGCCTGGGCCGCATCACGCGCCCACAGCAGCACGGGCTGGCGCGCAGCGGCAGCCACCGCCAGCGCGGTGCCCCAGGCACCAGCGCCCAGCACCACCAAGGGCAGGTGCTGCATGCCTGCCGGTTGCTTTAGTTGGCGCTGGTGATGATGCCGCTGCCGTTGCCGGCGGCCTGGGCTTGCTGCGCCTCGAACATGGCCTGGAAGTTCACTTCCGTCAGCATGATCGGCGGGAAGCCGGCGCGGGTGCAGACGTCGGAGACGATAGCGCGCAAATAAGGGTAGATCATCTGCGGGCAGACGATGCTCAGGATGCCCTGCAGCTGCTCTTGCGGCACGTTGCGGATCTCGAAGATGCCGGCCTGCTTGGCTTCGACCAGGAACAGCGTCTTGTCCTTGATCTTGGTCGTGACGGTGGCAGTCACCGTCACTTCGAAGATGCCGTCGGCCACGCCGCCAGCGGCCATCGCCAGGTTGATGTCGACCTGCGGCTGCTGCTGCTCCAGCAGGATCTGCGGCGAATTCGGCTGCTCCAGCGACAGGTCCTTCAGGTACATGCGCTGGATCTGGAACACGGGGGTATCGTCTTGGTCGGCCATGGCGGAAGCATCCTGAAGAAAAGACAAAAGCCCGCCGCCGACAGGGCAACGGGCTGGGGCGGCGCGGATTATGTCGCAGCGCCATCACGGGCCCGCCACCGCGGCGGGGTGCGGCCGTGACGGATCAGGCGGCCTGCAACAGCGGCTGCAAGCCGCCTGCGCGGTCCAGCGCCACCAGGTCGTCGCAGCCACCCACGTGGGTGTTGCCGATGAAGATCTGCGGCACGGTGCGGCGGCCGGTCAGGGCGATCATCTGGTCACGCTGGCTGGGGTCGAGGTCGATGCGCACCTCTTCGATGGCGTCCACCCCGCGTTGCTTGAGCAGGGCCTTGGCCCGGATGCAGTAGGGGCAGACCTGGGTGGTGTACATGCGCACAGCGTTCATGGTGACAAGGCTTTGAATCGGACGAAGCCGCGATTCTGCCGGGCCGCCAGCCAGCGTGCAGGGCAGGCGCCCGGCAAGCCCGCCGTTCAGGCGGGCTTCTTGTCGACCGGCAGGCCGGCCTCGCGCCAGGCGCTCAGGCCGCCGGTCACCGCCAGGGCCTTCTCGTACCCTGCCTTGCGCAGCAGGCCGGCGGCACGGCCGGCGCGGGCGCCGGTCGGACAGATCAGCAGCAGCGGCAGCGCCTTGTTGCTGGGCAGTTCCTTGGCGCCGTCCAGGCTGCCGAACGGGATGTTGCGCGCCCCCACCGCATGGCCGCCGGCGTATTCGGTGGGCTCGGACACATCGATCAGCTGGCCCTTCTCGCGGTTGATCAGGCGCACCGCCTCAGCCGTGCCCACGCCGCCGCCTGCGTTCTTTTGCAGTGCCTGCCACAGCAGCAAGCCGCCCGAGGTGGCGGCCAGGAGGATGAGCATCCAGTTGTCGATCAGAAACTTCACGTGTAGGCCTGGGGGTCGAGGAAGGACTGGATTATAGAATTTAAGGTTCTGCCGCCGGCCAACCCCCACAACCGACCGTCCACCCATGTACAAGCTCGTGCTGATCCGTCACGGCGAATCGACCTGGAACCTCGAGAACCGATTCACCGGCTGGACCGATGTGCCGCTGACACCCACCGGCGTGGCCCAGGCCCAGCAGGCCGGCCGATTGCTGAAGGAGGCGGGCTTCGAATTCGACGTGGCCTACACCTCGGTGCTGAAGCGGGCGATCTGGACGCTGTGGCATGCGCTGGACCAGATGGACCGCACCTGGCTGCCGGTGGTCAACGACTGGCGCCTGAACGAGCGTCACTACGGCGGCCTGCAGGGCCTGAACAAGGCCGACATGGCAGCGCAGTATGGCGACGCGCAGGTGCTCATCTGGCGCCGCAGCTATGACACCCCGCCGCCGGCGCTGGAGCCCGGCGACAGCCGCAGCGAGCGCGCCGACCTGCGTTATGCCCAGCTGGCACAGGGCCAGGTGCCGCTGACTGAATGCCTGAAGGACACCGTGGCCCGCGTGCTGCCGTTCTGGGACGGCGTGCTGGCGCCGGCCATCCGCAGCGGCCAGAGCATCGTGGTGGCCGCGCACGGCAATTCGATCCGGGCGATGGTGAAGATGCTCGACGGCATCAGCGACGCCGACATCGTCAACCTCAACATCCCCAACGGCATCCCGCTGGTCTATGAACTGGACGCCGACCTGAAGCCGATCCGCAGCCAGTACCTGGGCGACCCGGCAGCAGCGGCAGCCGCTGCCGCTGCAGTCGCCAGCCAGGGCAAAACGGCCTGACGGGCCTGACGGGCCTGGCACCGCAGACCAGCGGCGCCCCCAGGTTTCCCCGACTGGGGACACCTGCCACGATTTGTATGATGACCTGATGACCGGGTCACCGCTGCAATCCCCAGCCCAGCCGCTGGCCAACCAGCGGCTGTCCGACCAGCTGGCCGCCGACCTGCGCCGCCAGATCGAGGGCGGCGTGGTGCAACCCGGCCAGCGCCTGCCCACCGAGCAGACGCTGGCGGCGCACTACGCCGTCTCCCGCACTGTCGTGCGCGAGGCCGTCAGCCGGCTGCGCAGCAGCGGCCTGCTGGTGGCGCGCCAGGGCGCGGGCATGTTCGTGGCCGACCGGCATGCCGCCCGCCCGCTGGACTTCGACAGCGCGGTGCTGGCCGACCTGGGCGCAGTGCTGGACGTGGTGGAAG
>JARXAJ010000294.1 GCA_029865965.1 Aquabacterium sp. | reverse complement strand
AATCAGGCCTTGTCCATCGCCTACAACCCGTAGGGCGCCGACTTGGGCAGGCCTGCCATCCCCAGCTTCATGCGCAGGGTGTTGATCCGCTCGGTGGGCACCATGATCAACCCGCCGCCGTTGACCAGCTCGTGCTTCTCGCCCAGCTTGGTGAGCTGCTCGACCACCAGGCCCAGTTCGGTGTTGGGCAGCACCTGCGGGAACAGCGGTGACATCGGCACATGCCGGCTCCACAGCGCCAGCGCCACCAGCACCGCCACCAGACCGGCCGTGCCGACGGCCAGCAAGGTCTTCTTGCGGGGGGGCAGGCCCTGCAGCCGGGCCAGTGCGCCGCGCGGTGCGTCGGGCGTGGCTTCGGCCAGCAGGGCCGCCTGGTTGGCGGGTGTCAGGGCGGTGACGACAGCGTCCATGTCAGTGCCGCCCGGCCGCCCGAAGGCGCTGACGCAGCCCCTCGGGGGGCTGCGAACGAAGTTGGCGTGGGGGGTGAGTCATCCGGGGTGTTGGGGCTTCGGTGGGGCCAGGCCAGACGGGGCCCTGTTCGGCGTTGATTGTTCGGCCCGGGTGCGCGCCGCCATGGCGGAAACAGCCCGCAATTCGGGCTTCAGTTCGCACCATCGTGGCCGAGGGCGGCGCCTAGAGTGCAAGGCGTGGTGAAGGCCGGATCAACCGGGCCTGCCACCGCCGGGGCACCGCATGAAACTCGAACTCAAGCCTTTCGACTTCAACCAGGCCGTGGCCCGCGCGGGCCTGCGGCCCGACGGCATGCCGCTGGCCGGGCTGGGCAAGGCGGCCAAGGCTGGCCAGGCCGACGCCCCCGAGGGCGCGGAGCCGGCGAACTTCACCACCGCGATGGCGCAGGCGCTTCGGGCGGTGAGCGATGCGCAGCTGGAATCAGGCCGGCTGCAGCGCGAGCTGCAGTTGGACAACCCGACGGTGAGCCTGGAGCAGACCATGATCGCGATGAACAAGTCGCAGGTCGGCTTCCAGGCGGCGCTGAATGTGCGCAACCGGCTGGTGCAGGCTTATACCGACATCATGAACATGCAGGTGTAAGGGCTGGCGCATTGGCTGGTTGGCTCGCCGGCTGGTTCGCAGCCCGCTTCGCTGGCGCGGCTTGCAGATTGCAGTTTGCAGATGCTTCGCCGGTGCGCTGCAGCGCGCCGGGTTTCGCCCCGGCAGGCGACCAAACTTTTGCTGGGCCAAAAGTTTGGATCAAAAGGCCCTGTCCAAACTGGGCGTACACCACCGCGTGCTTTCCACGGACCGGGCGCTGCGCCTCGCCTGTCCGGCTCGAACACCTTGCTATAGACGACCGCAGTCGCTTGGGCATTGGTGAGGCTCAGCAGACCGACATCTGAACAAACCGTGGCAGGCCATCCTGCCTTGCCGTGGTTTGTGCTTCACAGCCCTGACCGGGGTGGCACGGCCGTGGAATTGCCGCGCTGGCTCCGGCTGACTGTGTCCGAGCCGAACAGGCGAGTCGCAGCGCCTGGGTCTTCAGAAGCGCTCCGGTCTCGTCGCGCAGTTTGGAAGGGGCCTTTTGATCCAAACTTTTGGCCCAGCAAAAGTTTGGTCGCCCGCCGGGGCGAGACCCGGCGCGGTGCAACGCACCGGCGAAGCAACCGCAAGGCGCAGCAGCAAGCGAGATCAAGCTGTCTTGATCTCCGCCAACCCCAGCTCGGCGATCGACTCCTGCCGCATCACGAACTTCTGGATCTTGCCGGTGATCGTCATCGGAAAGCCATCGACAAACCGGATGTGCCGCGGGATCTTGTAGTGCGCGATCTGCCCGCGGCAGAAATCTCGGATCTCGTCGGCAGACGCTGAAGAACCATCCCGCAGCTTGATCCAGGCGCACAGCTCCTCGCCGTACTTCACGTCGGGCACGCCCACCACCTGCACGTCCTGCACCGCCGGGTGGCGGTACAAAAACTCCTCGATCTCGCGCGGGTAGACGTTCTCGCCGCCGCGGATCACCATGTCCTTGAGCCGGCCGACGATGTTGACATAGCCCTCGGCGTCCATCGTCGCCAGGTCGCCGGTGTGCATCCAGCCATCGGCGTCCACCGCCTCGGCCGTCCTGGCGGGGTCGCCCCAGTAGCCCTGCATGACCGAATAGCCGCGCGTGCACAGCTCGCCGGTGGTGCCGACCGGCACGGGCTGGCCGTCTTCGCCCACGATCTGCACCTCCAGGTGCGGCTGCACCCGGCCCACGGTGGACACGCGTTTTTCCAGCGGGTCGTCGACCGCGCTCTGGGTGCTGACCGGCGATGTCTCGGTCATGCCGTAGGCGATGGTCACCTGGCCCATGTTCATCTGCGCCTGCACCCGCTTCATCACCTCGATCGGGCAGGGTGATCCGGCCATGATGCCGGTGCGCAGGCTCGACAGGTCGAACTCGGCAAAACGCGGGTGGTCGAGCTGGGCGATGAACATTGTGGGCACGCCGTACAGCGCGGTGCAGCGCTCGGCCTGCACCGTCTGCAGCACCGCCAGCGGATCGAAGGCCTCGGCCGGGTAGACCATGGTGGCGCCATGCGTCAGGCAGCCCAGGTTGCCCATCACCATGCCAAAGCAGTGGTACAGCGGCACGGGGATGCACAGCCGGTCTTCGGCAGTCAGCCGGATGGCCTCGCCGACAAAGAAGCCGTTGTTCAGGATGTTGCGGTGGGTGAGCGTGGCGCCCTTGGGGTGGCCGGTGGTGCCGCTGGTGAACTGGATGTTGATGGCATCGGTGGCGCGCAGCGTGGGGCCCAGCGCGGCCAGCTGCGCGCGGCTGGCGCCAGTGGCCAGGCCGGCCACGGCATCGAAGTTCAGCATGCCGGGCGTGGCCGGCTGGCCCAGGCGGATCACCCAGCGCAGCTGGGGCAGGGCGGCAGCCTGCAGCTGGCCGGGTGCGCTGCCCGCCAGTTCGGGCGCCAGGTCGTTGACGATGGCCAGGTAGTCACTGGTCTTCAGCGCCGGGGCCAGCACCAGGGCCTTGCAGCCCACCTTGTTGAGGGCATATTCCAGCTCGCTGCGGCGGTAGGCCGGGTTGACGTTGACCAGCACCAGGCCGGCGCGCGCGGTGGCGAACTGGGTCAGCACCCATTCTGAACAGTTGGGCGCCCAGATGCCGACCCGGTCGCCCGGCTGCAGGCCCATGGCCAGCAGGCCGGCGGCCATGGCATCGGCCCGGTCGGCCAGATCGCGCCAGGTCCAGCGCACGCCCTGGTGCGGCACCACCAGCGCCTCGCGCCCGCCGTGCGCGGCCACGGTGGCGTCCAGCGCCTGGCCGATGGTGCAATCCTGCAGCGGCGGGGTGGTGGCGCCACGGGCGTGGGACAGGCGGGCAGCGGTGGCGGTCATGGCGATGGTTCTCCGGGAGTGCAGGTGCGTTGGCCTGCACTGTGCCCCAGAAGGCGGCACTTGCCACTTCGGACTGACACCACTTCGGACTGACACCATTTCAGACTGACACCACTTCGGACAGATACGGGCCCCGCCCAGGGGCCAGGCGGTGCATCACAGCCCGGTGACCGACGGCGGGCAGGCGGGGGTGCCGGCGATGGCGGCAGCCGGAGCGCACACGCTGGCATGGCCCAGTGCGGTCAAGCGCACTTGCAGCTGCTGGCCCTCGGCCGATGCGAAGCGCACCATCCCTTCGGGGTGGCGGCTGCCGCCGTGGCGGCCTTCCAGCGTCATCGGCGTGGCCAGCAGCAGCTGCACGCCGGGTTGGTCGGCGCCGCGCACCACCTTGATCAGGCCGCTGGCCGGGCTGGCCACGGCCTGCAGGCAATCGCCCACCGGCCCGGTGCCGATGGCATAACACCAGCGGCTGCCGGGCTGGAACACCAGATGCACTGGCTGGGCCCGGCGGCCGGCTTCCTGCCGGGCCAGGGCGATGTCGGCCCGCAGGTGCTCGGCGGCGGCATGCAGCCGCTGCCGCGCCACCATCGACGCGAAGGTGGGCACCGACAGCGCCGCCAGGATGGCCGTGATGGCCAGCGCGATCGCCAGCTCCAGCAGGGTGAAGCCTGGGGCAGGGCGGCGCGCCATCGGCATCAGTCGAGTGAGAGCAGGCGCCGGCGCTTCTGGGTCTGGTCGATGTAGCGCTGCAGCGTGCGCAGGGCGCCGGCGTCCAGGCGCAGCAGTTCGCAGCCCAGGCGCAGGCTGGTGGTCTTGCCCTGCACGCTGGTGGCATGCTGGATGCGCAGCGCCACCTCCAGCGTGGTGTCGGTGTCCAGGTCCAGCACCACGCCGCCCATGTCCAGCCCTGGCGGCAGCAGTGGCATGTCGGCGGGCAGCATCAGCGCGCAGCCGCCGATGCTGATGTCGACGATGCGCAGCGCCAGCTGCATGTCGGGCAGGCTGGGGTGGCGCAGCCGTGCCACCGGCGCGCCCCGGTCCAGCGTGCGCACCCGGAAAGAGGCCCGGCGCTGGAACCGGTAGACGCAGCCCGGCAGCCGGGCCTGCAAGGCCGTGGCGCGCGCGCTGCGCACCAGCACCAGGCCCTGCAGGTCGAACTGCAGCTTGACGGCATCGAGGTAGGCCACGGCGGTCAGTTCATTGGCTTCCACCAGGCCGGGCAGCTGCGGGTCGCCCGGCTCCACATCGAAGGCGATGCGGCCGCGCTCGCCGTCCACCGTCCACACGGTGGCGCCCAGGCCCACGCCGGTGGGCGACGACAGCGCTACCGGGGTGCTGCTGTCGCGCAGCTCGCGCAGCAGGGCCTGAACTTCCTGCGGGTGTGTGCTGCGAAACCGGGCAAACGGGTCATCCGACGCGGCGTTGCCGATGGTTCCAGGCTGGGTGTCGAGAGTGGCCATGGCCGGTGGCGCGGGCATGCGGCTCAGTGCAGCGTCTTGTTGCGCCCGGTCAGGATCTGGTCCAAGTCTTCCATCCAGGGCTCGGCCAGATGGCGGATCTCCGCGTCGTTGACCAGCACGCGCTTCATGATGCGCGACTTCAGCTGGTGCTCGTCGCTGCTCAGCGCGGCGCTGCGGGCAGCGTTCTTCAGCTGGCTGATCAGCAGCACACAGGCGCCTTCGAGCTTGATGACATGGTCCCAGTTGCCGGCGCGTGCGGCGTCGAGCATGTCGGCGCTGGCTTTCTCGATGGCTTCGTAATAGCTGAGCAGACTGCTGTTCATGGGTGGGCTCGCAGTTGGGGCACGCATGGGGTCGTGGCCTGGTCGGGCGGTGTCAGTTGCTGGCCGGGCCGTCGACACGGTCGCCGATGGCCTGCCAGGCATCGCGCAGGGGCGACACCAGGGCCACACATTCGTCCAGCGCCGCTTCGTCGTTGTTCAGGTTGGCCTGGATCAGGCGCAGGCAGACGTAGGCGTACAGGTCGGACAGGTCGGTCGCCAGCTTGCCGCCGGCCCTCAAGTTCAGCGCCGCCTTCAGCCCCTCATCGATGATGCGCACCGCATGGCCGATGGCCTGGCCCTTGGTGGCGATGTCGCCCTGGCGCATCGCGCCCTTGGCGCGTTGCACAGCGGCCATGAAGCCGTCAAACAGCAGGGCCACCAGGCCGTGCGCCGACGCGCCCGCCACCATGGTCTGCACGCCCACCTGGTGGTAGGCACCCGCGAACTGGCGGGCCTGTGGGTTGG
>JARXAJ010000182.1 GCA_029865965.1 Aquabacterium sp. | reverse complement strand
GCACCGCACCCGCTTCGGCGCCCGGCCGCCAGCACAGCACCGACTCGATCTTGTCGGCCAGGGCCACGTCTTTGGCGGTGATGCCACCCGCGTCATGGGTGTTCAGCGCAATGGCCACGCTGGCGTAGCTGACCTGCAGCTCCGGGTGGTGCCAGGCCACCTCGGCCAGGTGGCCGATGGTGTTGACGGCCATCAGCGTGCCCTTCCAGCCGCCAGTGCGCAGCACACGGCGGATGGCGCCGTCTGACACCGTCCAGCGAGGCAGGTGGGCCTGCAGATGGGCTTGCACTTCGGCAAGGGGCAACACGGCATTGGCCGTAGCGGGCATGGCAACTACTCCTGATGGTGACAAGCAGCCAAGGCTAGCAGCGCGGGCCTGACCTTGCGGCCGGGCGGGCCGATCGGCCCAACCCGGCCCGGAGCCGCCGCGTCAGCGTGCAGCGGGCAGGGCCACCACCCGCAGCTCGACCCGGCGGTTGGGCAGCAGGCATTCCTGCAGTTCGGCCGGCGACGCGAACTTGCCGCTGCAGTCCTGCACCTGGCGGCTGTCGCCGGCGGCTTGCAGCGTCAGGGCAGCGGTGTCAGCCCCGGGTAGGCCCAACTGCTGCAGCATGGCGCGCACGGTGGCGGCGCGCCGTTCCGACAGCTGGCGGTTGTAGTCGGCATTGCCGGTGCTGTTGAGCCGGTCGGCATGGCCGATCAGCACCAGCTGGCGGGCCACCAGGCCGCGGTCCTTGACCTGCGCCACCAGGTTTTGCAGTTGCTGCAGGCTGAAGGCACGCACATCGGCCGCGCCGTGGCGGTCGAAGCTGAAGACCACGCTGGCACCCAGTTCCACCGGAGCAGGTGGCGGAGGTGCGGGGAGAAGCGGTGGCGGGGGCAGCACCAAAGGCGGCGGTGGCGGCGGCGGTGGTTCGCAGCGCTCAGCCAGGTTCTGGGCGTCGGCCAGCAGGTCTTCGGCGATCTGCACGTAGGGTTTGGCCTGGCGCCAGCCGATCTGGGCCTGCTCATGGCCGGCATGCACCAGTTCCACCTCGGCACAAGCAGCCTTGGCCTGGGCACAGCGCCAGCCGCGCTGGTTGCGCAGCCCTTGCGCCTGGGCCCACAGGTCGGTCCGCAGCCGCTCGGCACCGGCCAGCAGCGGGGTGTCCATGGTCAGGGGCGGCTGGCCGGTGGTTGCGGCGGCCTCCATCCCGCGGGCCAGGCTGTCGGCCTCGGTCAGCGCGGCCTGCGGGAAGGCGCCCCGGTCATTGCGGGTGTACTCGTGGAAGCTCACGTCGAGCCAGCACTGGGCCTTGGCCAGGTGGTAGTCGCGCAGCGGCCGGCCAGCGGCATTCACAGCCCGCAGGCGGGCCTGCACGGCCTCGTAGGTCTGCTGGTCGGCCGCGATGGCGCGGTCGGTTGTGCGCTGGGCGGGTGCGGTCAGCATGGGCTGGGCCCAGGCGGTGCTGGCGCCGGCCACCAGGGTGGCGGCCAGCAGCGTGGCGCGGATGCGGTGTTGGCTTGTCATCGGGGTCTCGCTCGTGCGCCGGCTCAGCGGTCCAGGCTTCTGTTGATCTGGGGGTCGCGGGTGCGCCACAGGGTCTCGTCGAACTTGAAGCGCAGGCGCAGGTAGGCGCCCTGCTGGGTGTATTCATCACCCGTCAAGTCAGCGTCACCACGGAAGCCGCTGTGGTTGTAGCCGGCCGACAGCCACAGGTTCTGCTGCAGCAGGTAGCCGGCCTCGACGCCCAGCGCATGCTGGCGTGCGCCGCGCTGGCCCAGCTGCGCGGCGGCCATGGCCCCCACGTCCCAGCGCTCAGTGATGTCATAGACCACCCGGCCGGCCAGCAACTGGGCGTTGAAGCGGCTGCGCACGCCGGCTTCCAGCGTGTCGGTCTGCCACTTGCCGGCCACGCGGCCGGTCAGCCACCAGGGGCGCGACGGGTGCCAGTCGGCATGGGTGGACAGGATCCAGGCGTGGCTTTGCAGCGCGCCGGCCGCAGCATTGCTGGCGTCTTTCTCCAGCTTGTGCTCGACCTTGCCCAGCGCGTTGAACCGGTTGTGGTCCACCGGCCGCCAGGCCAGGCCCAGCTGGGCGCGGTTTTGCAGCACATCGCCGCGGGCGGCATAGTCGGTCTGCAGAAAGTAGTTGCGCGCCAGCAGGGTCCAGTCGCGGTCGAGCTTGCGGGCGGCCATCACCTGCCACAACGTGGTGGTGAAGCGCTCGTTGGTGACGGTGTCGGCCATGTCGCCGCTGCGCCGCAGCTCCAGCCGGGTGCTGCCCTTCCACAGCGGGTCGGCCGTGTAGTCCAGGCCCAGGGCGATGGCCTGGGCCTTGGCGGTGTTGCCGTTGAGCACATGGATCTGCTCATAGGCCGCTGTGGCGCGCAAGCCGTCGGCCAGGTCGAAGCCCTGGCGGATGCCCGACGCCAGCTGGGTGTCGCGGCCGCTGATGGCGTCACGCAGGCGGTATTCGCTGAACACCTGGGTGTCGCGCAACACCGAGGAGTCAACGCCGAACACCAGCGCATTGGCGCGGGCGCCGGTCTCGGTGACACCCGCCAGGCTGACCCAGCCGCTTTGCCGCTCATAGCGGCTGTACAGGCGGGTGCGTTCGGCCAGCTGGTAGTCACCGCCCAGTGCGATGCGCCGGCGCCGGTCGCCCGAGACGTCGCCTTCGACCTCGGCGCCCAGGCTGAAGCGCTCGGTGGCACGCCAGCCGGCGCCCAGGCGCACGGTGTCGCTGCGCAGCCGGGTGCCCACCGCCAGGCTGCTGACGGCCGTGGCCAGGCCGCCCTGGCCGATGACCGGCAGGCCGGTGGCCGTGTCGATGGTCTGGTTGCCATAGCCCAGCGCACCGCCGGCCGCGCCGGTGACGATGCTGCCGGAGAGGCCAGCGGTGTCGCTGAACGGCAGAGTAGACCAGCCGTTGGCCTGGTTGCCCACGGTCTCCCGGCGGGTGCGCAGGCCGGCATCCAGCGTCAGCCGGTCGCTGGCCCGCCATTGCAGGCCCAGGCCGGCTGCCTTGCGCGTGCCGCCGCCGGTGTTGCGGTCTTCGCTGGCCAGTGCCTCGGCCTGCAGCTTCCACTGGTCGGTGAAGCGCCAGTTGGCTTGCGCCTGGGCTTCACCCCGGCCGCCGTTCAGCGGTGCCGCCGGGTTGTTGAAGCTGGGGTCGGACCGGCCGACGAACAACCGCGCATCCAGCTGCTCACCTTCATGCGCCAGTTCCACCCGCCAGGCATTGCCGCTCAGGCTGCCGGCGCGGCCCGCCAGGCCGGGCGTGGTGACCTGGTTGGTCGGGTTGGTGTTGACACTGCTCTGGCTGCGCGCCACCTCGGCCACCAGCGCGGTGCGCGGGCCCAGTCGCAGCGTGGCATTGGCGCTGCCCAGGTCGTAGGGCGCCAGGGTGTTGCGGTCTTGCACGACGCTGCCGCCGATCTCGACCTGCGGCGTGATGCGCCATTGCGCATCGCCCCCCAGCACCCAGAACGCATCACCGCCCTGGTCGACCTCGTAGCTGACACGCAGCGTGACCGGGTTCAGCTGGTCATCGACCGACGGCAGGAACTGGTTGAGGATGATGCGGCCCGAGAACGGCTCGAAGCTGTAATCGACCAGGCGCGCCAGTGGCCGCACGCTGACGATGCGCGCCGGCTGCTGGCGGTCGCGCACCACCACTTCCACTTTCTCGCTGCCCTCGACCACCGCGTTGTTGCGCAGGCCGTAGGGGCCGCTGCCCTGGCTGGCGAACTCTTGCACCACCTGGCGCAGGCTGTCGTGGAAGGCGAAGACATTGCCGGTGAGGCCGTCTTTCTCATGGTGCAGCCGCACGCCGGTGGCGCTGCGGTTGTACTGGCCCAGGCTGCGTTGCTTGAGGCTGGCGCTGGCGCCCGGCCCCTGGCCAGGAAAACCCGGTTGCGTGAAGCCATCACCGGTGACGAAGTCGCCGAACAGCGCGTAGCTCTTGTCCTTGTCGACCCGCACGAACAGCTTGCTGCCCGAGCGCGCATCCACAGTGCGCAACGACGAGTCGCCGTACACCGGATACACCTCATCGGGGCGGATGTCGCGCAGCAGGCGGGCGCGGGTGTCCTTGTCGCTGTCGTAGGCGGCGGTCAGCAGCAGGCTGCCGCGCACCGTGCCCTTCAGGTAGAAGGCGGTGCGCACGCCCAGGTTGGCCTTGCCCTGGTTGAAGCTGCGGCTCCAGGCCTGAATCTCGCGCTCGAACACATCGCCCTGCTGCACCGCTTGCAGCGCACCGCGCCGCAGGTTGACCACGCCTTCGATCAGGCCGGCGGCCACCATCGGCCGCAGCTCGGGGATGAAGCTGACGACGCCCGCCGCCTCCTGCGCGCCGGCCGACACCCGCACGCGCACGTCTTGCGCCTGGTCGGGCGCCAGCAGGGTGAAGCGGGCGGTGCCACCGTCCACCTTCAACTGCACGCCGGGCGTGGCACGGTCGGCGTCCAGCCCGCGCGGGCCGAATTCATCAGTGCGCCCACCGGGCAGCAGGATGCGGCCGCCGGAATGCTCGATGGTGACGAAGGCGCTGGTCTTCAGTGGCTGGCCGTCGCGGCCGTAGAGCTTCAGCACCAGTTCCACCGGGCTCTGGCCGTCGGCCGGCACGGCGTTGCGGTCAACCTCCACGACGATGCGTCCGACGGCTGCGTTCACCGCATACGGTGTGTTGCCCAGCAGCACCTGGCCGGGCTCGGCATCGGCACCAGGGACGCGCGGATAGAGGAGCGGCGCGTCGCCATTGATGGGCGTGTAGCGCACATCGGTGGGCGACCCGGTCGGCGGTGCCGACTGGGGCGCAGGCTGGGCGCCGGCGGTGTGCGACTGGGACGCCGCCAGCAGCGCCGCCAGCGCCAGCGCTGTGCGGCGGAACGAATGACAGCGGCGGTCAGCGTTTTGCATCGCGGCCTCCGTTGGCGTCATCGGCCGCCTGGCTGGTGGATCGCCCGGGTGGCGGAGGTCGGTTCATCGGCAAGGCGGGTGTGGGCTGGTGTTGTTCCATGCCATCGGCGGCGGCGCGGGCGGGTGCGGCGTCGGTGGCCCGGGGCTTGGGGGCCAGCTGGTTGGCGCCATCGGTGCCCTGGGCGGGGCTGCTGATGGCGTCCAGCCCGTGGGCCTTGCTATCGAAGCGCAATGCGGGCTGGCCGGCACGCTCGGTCTCGGGCGCACGCACCTCGCCCTGGGCGCGGCGGGCCTTGACCTGGTCGAGCACGGTGTTGCTGCAGCTGCCTTCGATGAAGTCGGCGCGGTGCAGCTCGCCGTTCTTCAAATCCAGCCACAGGCTGCCGGCGTCACCCAGATTGCGGTTGCTGCTGCCGGTGAGGCGGCTGCCACGCGGCAGGGTGTGCGGGTCGATGCGCAGCACATGGCTGCGCGGCGGCAGGCCGCAGACGCTGTACTTGCCCTCGCTGTCGCTGATGAGGTTGGTGCCGTCGGTCAGCAACAGGCGCACGCCGGGCACGCCCAGCTCTTCGCGGTCCTGCACATGGTTGCCGTTGCAATCGACGAACACCTTGCCCAGCAGGCAGGCCTCGGGTGCGAACACGCCGCCGGTCACGCGCACCCGGTGCTGGCCTTCATTGGTGGCCACGCTGCCCGGCAGCGGTGTGCGGCCGTCGAGGCCCACGCAGCCGGCCGGCACACCGCAGGCATGGGCGCGGGCGCGGTTGATGCCATCGCCCTGCTGGCTGCCCACGCCCAACCGCACCCGGTACTGCAGCACCTGGCGGTTGGTGGCAGGCATGGCACCCAGGTTGAAGGCGAGCACAGACCCGACGTTGGGACCATTCGCGCCCACCGGGTCAGCGATGCGCACGCCGTCCACGCTGGCCGTGCCAGCGATGTAGGTGAAGCCGGCGGGCAGCCGGTCGACCACCGTGGTCTGGCGCGGCCGGGCGCCGCCAGTTAGCTGCACGGTGATGCTGTAGCGCAGCGTGTCGCCCAACTCGGCCACGGCACGGTCACCGGTTTTTTGCAGGCGGATGCCGCCGGGCAGTACCGGGTCGAGCGGGATGTGGTTGTGGATGATGGCCGGGCCGGTGGCGCCGGTTTCCACCGTGGTGTACCAGGTGGTGGGGTCGCCAATGGCCGGTGGTGCGGCCTGGGCCTGCACCGGGAAGCTGCCAGGGCCGATCGGCAGCATCAGGCTGCCCGGGTTGGCCGGGATCAGCACCGACGGCGCGGTGTAGCCACCCGGCGGGGTCACGCTGATGGTGAAGCTGCAACGTGCCGGCGCGTTGGGCAGGAACAGGAACTGATACAGCCCGTCGCTGCCCACGGCCATCGAGATGGCATCACCGTTGATGGTGTAGCCACCCATGGTGGCACCGACCACCTGATCGCGCGGGCTCCATGCATTGCCACCCCTGCAAGAGCCAGGAACGGGCGCCAGCGTCACCGTGCCGCCGCCCACCGGCGCGCGGGTGCCCGCGTCGTACAGAACGCCGCTCGGGTCAAAACCAACCGGCAGGCTCTGTTGCGGCAGCAGCCGGCCCGGGGCCAGCACCACGTCCATGACAAGCTCGCCGTTGCTGCCGGGGCAACTGCTGGCAATGCCTTGGGTGGCTGCGCCGGCGCGGTTGCAGCTGACGCCTGACGAGCCGGGACCCGTGTCGCCGTTGACCGGGTAGCCGAAGGCCACGCCCGTCTCCGGGTGGCGGTAGCGCACTTGCAGTGGCACGCCGGGCTGCAGATCGGCCAGTTGCCAGGTGCCGTCGGCGCCGGTGGTGGTGGTGGCCACCACCGCGCCGCTGGCGTCGAGGATCTCCACTGTCCAGCCCGGCAGCCGGCGGTCGCTGCCGTCGAGCTGGCGCGGCACCGGGCCGGATTCGAACCAGGCCGTGCCGGCGATCGACGCGCTGGCCTGCACCACCGCCGGGTCTCGGCAGACGTTGTGCAGCACCGCCGCATCACACACCGGCAGCGCATCGGCAGGGCCGGCGTTGAAGGCGGCGCGGTCGGTGTCGCTGGGCGCACGGGCGGGCAGCTCACCGCCGCCCTCGACCAGCACCAGGTTCTGCAGAGGTGCGCGGGCCAACGCGTCGGCTGTCACGCGTAGCGGGGCAGTGATGGGTGCCGCGCTGGCGCCCGCCTGGCCGGCAGGCGCCAGCACGGCACTGCTGCTGCAGCTGAATGCGGTATCACCCGCTGCGCCGGTGCAGACCCAGCCTGTGCCGGTGGGCGTGCCCGCCAGCACCATGCCGGGCAGTGAACGGTCACGGACGGTGTAACTGCCGCTTGTGGCCGCCTCGCCGGCGTTGCCCACCGCCAGGGTGGCAGTGAAGCGGTTGTTCACCGTCACCACCGCAGGGTTGTGCGACTTGGCCACCCGCAGGTCGGGCGAGCTGCCGATCTCGCCGAAGTTGTTGGCCAGGCTCTGCACGCCTGCCGGCAGACTGATGGTGCTGATGGCCGACGGCGTGACAGCGGGCCCCGTGGCGGTGCCACCCAAGGTGCCCGCCGTGGTGCGGCCGTTCACCGTGCCGGCGGGCTGGGTGGGCTCGGTCAGGCTGTAGCTGCCGGGGCGCAGGTTGTCGAAGGCGTAGCTGCCATCGGCGCCGGTGGTGGCGCTTCGGGTGACGGCTGCGCCCAGGTCGTCGGTGCCGATGAGATTGACCACCACGCCAAGCAGGCCGGTCTCGGTGGCGTCGATGCTGCCGTTGTCGTTGTTGTCGGCATAGACCCGGCCTGCCACCAGCGCTGCCGGCAATTCACCGAAGTTGTTGTCCGACGATGTCTGCGACAAGCCCAGCGTGATGCCGGTGATGGCGCTGGGCGCAGTGCCCGGTGCCGTGGCCGTGCCACCGGTGCTGCCAGCCACGGTGCGGCCGCCCAGGGTGCCGGCAGGCTGGATGGGCTCGCCCAGGGCATAGGTGCCGGGCGGCAGCGCCTCGAAGCGGTAGTTGCCGGTGTTGTCGGTCATGGTGGTGCGCCTGACCGCATTGCCGGCGGTGTCGGTGCCGGTCAGCGTGATCACCACGCCGGCGATGCCGGCCTCGCTGCCATTGACGGTGCCGCCGTTGTCGGTGTCCAGCCACACCCGGCCGGCAATGACGCTGTTGCTGGCGATCTCGCCAAAGTGGTTGCCCGCCGAGCCGCCCACCGGCAGGTTGCCGATGGTGATGGCATTGGCGGTGCTGGTGTTGCCGGTGCCGGGGTTTTCAGCACCCTGCAGGAAGCCGGCGGGCTGCACCTGACAAATGGTGTGGCTGAGGCCCGCCGCAACGCCGCTGAAGCTGTAGTTGCCCGCTGCGTCGGTGACCGTGCTGGCCACCGGCGCCGCGCTGCAGTCGGTGCCGCGCACCAGGTTCAGGGTGACGCCGGGGATGCGGCCGTCGGTGGGCAGCGCATCGAGCGCGTTGTTGCGGTTCAGGTCGATGTAGACCGTGCCGCTGATCGGCGCGATGCCCAGTTCACCAAACAGGTAGCCGGCGGCCTGCTGGCCGGCGGCCAGGGCCACCGCGCTGATGCGGTCGTTCACCGCAGCGGCATTGCCGCCAGCGGAGCCGGCGGTCTCGCGCCCGTCGACGAAGCTGCCCGACGCGGGCGGAATGCTGCCTTCAACCACCGTGTAGCCGCTGCCATCGGCGGCCAGCAGGCCGTCGATGCGCCAGTTGCCGCCGGCATCTGTGGTGGTGCTGCGGTTCACCGCATTGCCCAGCGCGTCGGTGCCGGTGACGGTGATCGGCACGTTGGCGATGCCCACCTCGCCGGCGTCCTTGACGCCGTTGTCGGCCTGGGCGGCCACGCCGGTGCCGTTGTCCTGGTAGACGGAGCCGGCCAGCGACGCGGCCAGTTCACCGAAGCGGTTGTCGGCCGAGCCGCCTGCTGCCAGCAGCGGGATGGCGATGCTGTTGCTGCCCGCCGTGCCATTGGCATTGCCGTTGCCGTAGCCAGCGGGCTGGGTCTGGCACAGCAAATAGCCTTGGCCGGCCACCACGTTGTCGAAGCGGTAGCTGCCGTCGGCGCCGGTGGCAGTGGCCTGCAGCGTGGTGCCGCTGGCGCAATCAGCGCCCTGCACCAGGCGCACCACCACATTGGCGAGGCGGCCGGTGTCGGCGCCGCCCAGTGTGTTGTTGCGGTCAGCGTCCACATAGACCAGGCCGCTGATGCTGGCCAGCTGCCGTTCACCAAAGTTGAACTGCGTGCCGTCCATGCCAGCGCCCAGGTCGATGCCGGTGATGCGGTCGGTGCCGGCGGCAGGTGCATCGGCCTGGGCCGTGCAGCCGCCGGTGCAGGCGGCACCGTTGACCAGGCCCGGGTTCACCGAGCCGTTCGCCAGGTTGGCTGGGCTGGCAGGCAGCGGCTCTTCCAGCGTGTACAGCACGCTGGGGTCGAGCCCGGTGAAGCTGTAGGCGCCGCTGCTGTCGGTGGCGGCGGTGGCCAGCAGCGCGCCGTTGCCGGCGTTCAGCAACCGCACCGTGGCATTGGCGATGGCCAGGTCAATGCCGGCATCACGCACGCCATTGCGGTTGCTGTCGACGTAGACGAAGCCCGACAGCGACGGCTGCCGCACCTCGGGGAAGTTGTATTGCGTGGCAGTGGTGCTGGCGGTGAGCACGACGCCGCTGAAACTGCTGTTGCCAATGCCGCCGCCAGCGCTGTAGCTGCCGCCCGCAGTCGGCGCAGCCCCGCCCGCTGCAGGCGGTGAGGCCGGGCCGTTGGCAAAGCCGGCCGGTTGGGTCTGGCTGACGGTGTAGCCTGCGGCATCGGACGGTGGCAGCTGGGTGAAGCTGTAGCTGCCGTCGGCCGCCGTGGTGGTGCTGCGGTCGATGGCATTGCCGAAGGCATCGGTGCCGGTCAGGCGCACGGCCACGCCAGCCAGGCGCGGCTCGGCGCCGGCGGCCTGGGGTGTGCCGGCATTGGCGCTGGCACGGTCGCGGTCCTGGAACACCAGGCCCGCCAGGCTGGGCGCCGTCACGTTGATGGTGTGGGTGCCGGTGTTGTTGCCCCCGGGGGTGTCGATGCCACCGGTTTTGGCCGGGTCGACATCGACCGTGGCGCTGTTGGTGGCCGCACCGCCGCCCGGCAGGCTGGTGAAGCGCACCGGCACGGTGATGGTGGCCACGCCGCCCGCGTTCAGCAGGCCCAGACCGCAGTTGATGGTCTGGCCGCTGACACTGCAGGTGCCCGCGCCCGCCGGCGATGTGCGGGTGAACGTCACCGGGCCGGTGAGCAGCGCGCCTGCCGGCAGGGTGTCGGTCAGGTCGGTCTGCAGGCTGTTGCCGGGGCCGCGGTTCTCCGCAACCACCGTCCAGTTGAAGGGCTGGTTGATGGCCACTGCTGTCAGGCCGCCGGCGTTCTTGCTGACGCGCAAGTCGACCCGCTGGCGGGTGGTGGTGGGCTCGCTCGCGGCGTCGTTGGTGGGGTTGCTGTCAGGCTCGTTGGCGCTGACCGTGGCCACATTGCGGAACACGTCGCCGAGCGGCGCGGGCTGGTCCATGGCCTCGAAGCGCAGGAAGATGGACTTGGACTGGTTGGCGGCCAGGTCACCACGGGCCAGGCCGGTGGTGGCGTTGCCGGCGGGGGCAGCGCAGGTGAAGGTCGGCAGCGCCACGCCGGCGGCCGAGGTCTGGTCGCTCACCGAGCACAGCGGCGGGCTGTTGCAGGTGCTGCCGCCCAAGGTGGTGGTGTCGCAGACGAAGCGCACCCGCTTGCCTGCCGGGGGCGTCATCACCTCGCTGACACGCACGCCGGTGCCATACGACGGGCCGGTGTTGCTGACACGAACCTGGTAGCTGATGAAGGTGCCGCCATTCGGGCCTCCGCCCGCCACGTAGAAGGGCACCGGGTCGACCGCATCGCTCTTGTTGGTCAGCAAGTTCAGCTGCGCCGGGTTGATGGTGAGCGTGGCAGTGCGGACGTTGTTGCCGTTGGTGCCACCGGCCGGGTTCTCGCGGCTGGTGGTGGTGATGGTGGCGGTGTTGTCGACCGTGCGTGCCGGGTTGCCTGCCAGGAAGTTGGGGCGCAACACGGCGGTGACACTCTGGGTCTCGCCATTCGCCAGGGTGCCGATGGTGCAGCTGAAGTCAGGCGTGGCCGGCATGATCTGCGCGCCTGCAGCAATGCTGCAGCTCGACCCGGAGCGGCTGGAGGCAATCGACACCACGGTGAAGCCGGTGTCGCCCGCCGCAAAGCTGAAGCCGTCGGCCACCACCACGCCCTGGGCTGTCGACGGCCCGTTGTTGCGGTAGGACAGCACATAGGTGACGTTCTCGCCCGCCCGCACGCTGCCCGGCGTGACCGTCTTGCCGGTCATCTCGACATCGGCAATCGGTTCGATCACCACGGTGTCCGACGCAGTGTTGTTGGCGCTGTTGGGGTCGCCCTCCAAGGTGTTGGTGACAGTGGCTGTGTTGACGAAGCTGCCTGCGGCCAGCGGCCGGTTGACCACCACGTCCATGGTCACGGTCTCACCCGGCGCGAAGATGCCGCCGCCGGCCTGGTTGCAGGTGACCGTGGCGCCGGATGCCGCACAGTTGAAGATGGCGGTGCTTCCGGCGGTCACCACCGGGTTGAAGGCGCCAAAGGTGGTGCGTCCGGCGATGAATCCCGGCACGCTGTCGGTGAACCGCACGCCGGTGGCGCCATCGCTGCCCGGGCTGAGGTTGCTGACCACCAGCCTGTAGGTGACGCTGGCCTCGCTGGTGCTCACCGTCTTGTCGCCACCGGTGGGGGTGCTGGTGGTCTTGGTGATGCCCAGGTCGGGCCGGATGGTGGTGGACGTGGACGTGACGGTGGCGCAGTCATTGCCCGGGTTGGCATCGCCCTGTGCAGGCGGGCTGGCCTGGCCCGCGGGGCCGCCAGCCGGGATCGACCCGCCGGTGCAGGCCTGGTTGCGGGCCGCGCCCGCCACCGTGGCGGTGGTGGTGATGCGCAAGGCCGGCAGCGGTGCGTTCACTGCCAGGGTGCTGGCATTGGGGTGCTCGCACACCACCGCAGCGCTGACCAGCGCACACGACCAGCCGCTGCCGGTGGCGCTGACGAATGCTTCGCCGGACAGCACTTCCACCACCCGCAGCGGGCCAGTGGCCACACGGGGGCCGCCGTTGGTCACGGTGATGGTCGACACCATGTCGGACCCCAATGCCACCGGGTTGGGCGTCTTGGTTTTGGACAGGCGCAGGTCGGCGCCGTCGGGGCGCACCGCCACGTTCACCGACCCGCTGTTGTTGCCGGTGTTGCCGTCCGGGGTGTCGCTGCGGATGCTGGCGGTGTTGGTGAAGGTGCTGCCACCCGGCGCCACCGTGGCGGGCGCGGTGGCCACCACGGTGATGTTGTCGGTGTTGCCCTGCGGCAAGCTGGCGCGGGTGCAGGTCACCACCTGGCCGGTGGCGCCGCAGGCCCAGCCCGTGCTCACCGCCGACACGAAGCCCCAGCCGGCAGGCAGGGTGTCAGTGACGACGGCATTCACCGCGGCTGAAGGCCCGTCATTGCGCGGCTGGATCTGGAAGCTGACGTTGCTGCCGGCGGTGGCCGGCTGCGTGGAGGTGACGGACTTCTGCGCAATCCGCACGTCGGCACCGGGGATGACCGGCGTGTCGACCGTGGCCACGTTGTTGTTGGGCACCGGGTCGAGCACCCCGCCGGTGGCGGGCTCGACCGACGCGGTGTTGGTGATGGTGCCACCGGCAGCCGTGACCCGGCCGGTGATGGTGACGGGTGGCGCCGACGCGCCCACGGCCAGCGTGCCAGCCCGGTTGCAGGTGACCACACCCGCGCTGTGGCCGCAGGCCCAGCCGGTGCCAGTGGCTGTCAGAAAGCTGACCGACGGCGGCAGGTTGTCGGTGATGACCATCGCGCCGCCAGCGTTGGGGCCGCTGTTGCTGGCAGTCAGGGTGTAAGTGACGACGCCACCGCCCGGCACCGGGCTGGGCGTGCCGGTCTTGGTCAGGGCCAGATTGCCGCCCTCGACCACCGTGGTGGAGTCGGTCTGGGTGTTGTTGGCGTTGTTCGCGTCGTTGTCAGCGGTGACCGTGGCCGTGGCATTGATCACCGACGGCCCCGCCACCACGGCGCGCCAGGTCAGCACGATGGTGCGCACATCGCTGCCCAGTGCGCCCACGGTGCCCAGGTTGCACCGCACCGTGGTGCTGCTGCTCGCCACGCAGTTGGCGCTGGCCGGGCTGACCGACACCAGGGCCGCGCCGCCGGGGACGCTGAAGTTCAGGCGGGTGTTGGTGGCGGCGTCGACGGCGTTGTTGTCGACCCGCACGGTGTAGGTGTAGGTGCCGCCTGCGGCGACCGGATCCGGGTTGTCGACCAATGCCGCCACCTGCGGGTCGGCTGCCAGGGCCAGTGTGGGCAGCAGCGCGGCTGCCAGGCCCAGCATCAGGCCGGAACCACGGCGCCAGACCCGTCGTAACCAGGCACCCTTGTGCACGCCCTGCCCCACTGTCGCCGCCACTGCGGCGTGCGCCGCATCCATGCCTGTTCCCAAGACTGCCCCTCGATGCACCGTGTCGGCGCTGTCCGCCACAGCCAGTGCTGTGCGCTGTGCCGGGTGCTGTTTGACTCGTCATAAATGATATGCCGAGTGGGGAGTTCTTGATGGCGTGCGCGGAGTTCTCTCTCAGACAGTTTTCAATTGCGCGACATGCTGCGGGTTTTTGGCGCCTTTTCCACGCCACCCGGCCTCAAGTTCTGGGCAGGGGCCGGGCCAGCAGGCCCATCAGCAGCGGGCGCGCCAGCAGCGGTTGCAAGTCGGGCGGGCCATCGCCAGGCAGCCAGTGCTCCACCTCGGCCAGGCCGTTGATCAAGCCGGTGATCAGCTGCGCTGCCACCGCCGGGTCGACGAGGCGGATGCTGCCGTCGGCCTGGCCGGCCACCACCATGGACGCAAAACGCTCACCCAGCCGGTTCATCGTGCCCAGCTTCTGCCAGCGCAAGGCGCCGGGCAGTTCGGTCCAGGCGGTCAGACGCAGCAGCGGCCCCTGGGCCGACGTCTGCAGCGCCATCAATGGCAAGGTGGCCGCCAGCAGGGTCTGCCAGCCGTTGCTGGCGCCCTGGTCGGCCTGCGCCAGCGCCGCCCACTGCACACGCCGGATCAGTGCAAAGCTGCGCTCGAAGCAGTCGTCGATCAGGGCATGCTTGGTGTCGTGGTGGTGGTAGAACGAGCCTTTGGTCAGTTCCAGCGTGGCGGCGATGCGCTCGACCGACGCACCGCCCACGCCGTGGTCATTGACCAACCGGGTGGCGGTGCGCAGGTAGGCGTCCCGCACCGCCGGGTCGGTCTCGGCGCTGGAGGTGTCGACCGGTGCGGGGTCGGGCACGGGCAGTGGCTGCTGTGGCCAGGTCTGGCCAGGTGCTGCCAGCCCGTGCAGCAGCAGGCCGGCCATGGTGGCCGCCACCCGCGGATAGTCGCCCGTCTCGTACCGGCCCAGCCAGGCGCGGGCCCACAACAACTGCGACAACAGGCCATGGCTGCGTGCATTCAAGGCCTGGCGTGTGGCGCTGCGCACCGGCGGCAGCGGCACACCGGCGCCGGCCTCGCCAGCATGCAGCAACCCGCGCAGGCGGCGGAACATCGCGACATAGGCCGCAAACGCAGGCTCGGCCTGCGGCTGGGGCAGCGCACGCATGTCGCCGAAAAAGATCAGGGCGGGCCGCAGACGGTCCTCGATAGCGGCCAGCAGTGCCACATAGCCCTGCACCAGGGCGCGCACCCGGCCGGCCAGGTCGCCCGGCGGGATGCGGGCATCGACATCGGCAATCACGCCGTCGAGCGCGCCGATGCTGCGCATCAGGCAGGCCACGACCAGGTCTTCCTTCTTGCGGTAATAGTAAGTCAGGCTGTTGGTGGCCAGGCCGACGCTGGCCGCCACTTCTGACAGCGTGCCGGCCTTGATGCCGCGCCGGTTGAACAGCTGCGCCGCACCGTCGAGGATCAGCTCGCGCTTCTCGGCAAAGCGCAGCGTGCTGCTGTTACCCATGTCAGCGCCTTGGCTGGCGGGTTGGCCTGCCGATTCCCTGGCGCGCATGGGGGCCGGCTTGGGGGCGGCCCGGCGCTCGGTCGGCCCGGTCATGTCATGCCCCGGGCACCAGGCCAGCCAGCAGTTCGGCAAATGCCAGCGGCTGATCGACCATCACATGGTGGTCGGCATCGGGCACTTCCAACAAGGCCGTGCCCACAGGCGCGTGCTGCAGTGCCAGCTGCATCAGCTCGGCCGTCGCCAGGCGGGACCGGCCGCCGCGCACCAAGGTGACCGGGCATAACGCGGCGCGCAACTCCCTGAGCGGCCGGCCGAAGGCGAAGTGGCGGAACAGGAAGGGGTCGAAACGCCACACCCAACCGGGGCGGCCGTCCGGGCCGGTGGTCTGCTTCAGGCCGCGGCGGGCGATCAGGTCGGCGATGTGCGGGTGGGCGCAGCCCTGCGGCGGCAACAGGCGGAAGCGCTGCAGCGCGTCGGCTTCGCTGGCATACACCTTGGCCGATCGCAGCAACTCGGGCCGGCTGTGCCGGGCCTCGGCCCGTGCCGGCGGACGCATCGGCGTGTCGACGATCACCGCCCGGCCCAGCCGCTGGCCGTGGCGCCCCGCCAGGTTCATCAGCACGAAGCCGCCGAAGGAATGGGCGGCCACCACCGGCGCGACCGCCGCATCGAACAGGCTGGTGGCCTCGGCCACGGCCAGGGCCTCATCGGCCCACTGCGCCACGCTGTACTGGGTGCGCCAGCCCGACCCGCCCATGCCCGAGAAACTGAGCGCCACCACCCGCCGCCCCGTCTTCACCAGCGGGGCGATGTGGCTGTACCAGTCGGCATGGGCGCCGTTGCCGTGCAGCAGCAACAACCCAGGGTCACCCTGCCGGCCCCAGGCCAGCACCTCGATCGGCGCGCCCTGCACCTTGACCTCGGAGCGCTCGGGGGCGTCGGCCAGGGCCTGGGTGAACCAGCCGGGCGCCGGCGGCACTTGCCCGCCAAAGGGTGCAAGCGGAGGCGGAACGTCGGACGGCTGGTGGCGGTGGGCTGTCATGGCGGCCAGCGCGCGTCAGCGCTTGGCCGCCAGCGCCTGCGCCACCTCGTTGCCGCCCTGGGCGGCCCCGCTGCCGGGCACCTGGCTGCCGGTGCGGTCGTTCACCTGGACCCAGGCGGCGGCCAGTTGCTCGGGGGTGTCGGGGGCGCTGCCCAGGTGCATGCCCGAGGTCAGCGTGATGTGCGCCGCCTCGAAGGTGCCGGCACCGGCGCAGGCAATGGCCCGGTTGGGCGCGTCCTGCGACACCAGCACCAGCATGGCCGGCACCACCGCTTCGGGTGTCAGCACCGCCAGCACATTCGGCGGCAGCAGGCCCTCGGTCATGCGGGTGGCAGCCGTGGGCGCCAGGCAGTTGACGCGGATGTCGCTCTTGGCACCCTCGATCGACAGCGTCTGCATCAGGCCCACCAGGACCATCTTGGCGGCGCCATAGTTGGCCTGGCCGAAGTTGCCGAACAGGCCGGACGACGAGGTGGTCATGACGATGCGGCCGTGCTTCTGCGCCACCATGTGCGGCCACACCGCCTGGCAGCAGTGCACAGCGCCCATCAGGTGCACATCGATGACGGCGCGGAAGTCCTCCAGCGGCATCTTCGCAAAGCTCTTGTCACGCAGAATGCCGGCGTTGTTAACCAGGATGTCGACCCGGCCCCAGGCATCGACCGCCTGCTGCACCATGGCGGCCACCGCCGCCGGGTCGGTGACCGACGCACCGTTGGCCAGTGCCTGGCCGCCAGCGGCCACGATCTCGTCAACCACCGCTTGTGCGGCGGTGGGCGACCCGCCGTTGCCGGCCGTCGTGCCCCCCAGGTCATTGACCAGCACACGGGCGCCGCGCGCGGCCAAAGCCAGCGCATGGGCGCGGCCCAGGCCGCCACCGGCGCCAGTGACGATGGCCACGCGGCCGGTGAAATCTAACGTCATGATTTTTTGGGGATTGGGTATGGAAAGGCCTGCGGTTATACCGTAAGTACCGATGGCGCAATCGTGCATCCCTTGGAAAGATCGGTGTGGCAAACCCTAGCCCCCACCCAAAGGAATCCCCATGCAACTGTTCAATCTGCAAGGCCAGGTGGCCTTGATCACCGGTTCTTCACGCGGCATCGGCCGTGCCATTGCCGAGCGCATGGCCGAGCACGGCGCCAAGGTCGTCATCTCGTCGCGCAAGCAGGAGGCCTGCGACGAAGTGGCTGCCGTCATCAACAACCGCCATGGCGCCGGCACAGCCATTGCGCATGCCGCCAGCATCAGCAACAAGGCAGCGCTGCAGGGCCTGGTCGACAAGACCCTGGCCACCTGGGGCCGCATCGACACCCTGGTGTGCAACGCCGCCAGCAACCCCTACTACGGGCCGATGGCCGGCATCGCCGACGAGCAGTTCCGCAAGATCCTGGAGAACAATATCGTCGCCAACAACTGGCTGGTGACGATGGTGGCGCCGCAGATGCAGGCGCGGCGCGACGGCAGCATCGTCATCGTCTCGTCGATCGGCGGCCTGCGCGGGTCGACGGTGATTGGCGCCTACTGCATCAGCAAGGCCGCTGACATGCAGCTGGCGCGCAACCTGGCGTGTGAACTGGGCCCCGACAACATCCGCGTCAACTGCATCGCACCGGGCCTGATCAAGACCGACTTCGCCAAGGCGCTGTGGGACAACCCGGAGCAGCTGGCGGCGCGCAATGCCGAGACCCCGCTGCGCCGCATTGGCGACCCCGACGAAATTGCCGGTGCCGCGGTCTACCTGGCGGCGCCGGCCAGCCGGTTCATGACCGGGCAGAGCCTGGTCATCGACGGCGGCGTGACGATTTGATCTGACCGGCCGGCGGCGCCCTTGGGCGCAACCGGCATCAGGCCGCCTTGCGGCGTCGGGCCAGCGCGCCGGCCACACCCAGGCCTGCCAGCCACAGCGCCCAGGTGCCTGGCTCGGGCACCGGCGCATAGACAGTGACGCTTCGGTTGAAAAAGCTGGCTTGATCGGGCATGCCGAAGGTCGGCAAGATGTCCAACGGCGTGCTGCCCACCGTGCCGCCGGCATGGGTGGCTGAATTCAACGTGTAGCGCAGGTGCATGCGGTCGAACGCCATCCCGGTGTCGATCGTGATGGTGTTCGTGCCCATGTGATGGGTCCCCTGCTTCGACGCAGGCTCGAACCGCGTCAGCACAGGCGCGCCCTGTTTGGTCAAAGTGAGGGTGTGATCACCGATACGCTCAGCAGATTCCGTCACCCCGAAAGCCATGAGGGGGAACACCGAGCCACCGTTCAGCACTGTCCAAAGATGGCCAGGCTCAGCCCTGATGGCCCAGTCAAAGCTGTCGCCGGGCAACACCGTCACTTCTCTGGGGTCGGTGCTGCCAGGCGCCAGCGACGCGAGGCCGGCGCCCAGGTAGATGACATCGAATGAATAGCTGGCGGCCCAGGCTGGTGCGGCCACGGCAAACAAGCCTGCCAGCGCGGTGTGTTGAAGACGTCGCATGGTGTGTGTTCCTGCTGGACAAGGTGAGCGGCAACGAACGCAATGGTGACAGGTTAGTCTTTGGGACTTCCCTGATCACACCCCGCAAGCACGGGGGCGACGACACTTTCGCCGGGTTTTCAGACACTTGGTCACAACAACATACCGAACGAAACACCTCATCACCATGGCCGGCACCACGCTCACCTGGATCGACGACCGCAGCCCCTTGCCGCCCACGCAGCGGGCGCTGGGGCCGGGCAGCGAGGCGCCCGGGCTGCTGGCCGCTGGCGGCAGTGTCACTCCGCAGCGGCTGGAAGAGGCCTACCAGCGCGGCATCTTCCCGTGGTTCAGCCCGGGTGACGCGCCGCTGTGGTGGGCGCCTGACCCCCGCATGGTGCTGCCGGTGGCCGAGTTCAAGCTGGCGCATTCACTGCGCAAGACTCTGCGGCGGTTCATCCGCACGCCCGGCTGCGAGATCCGCATCGACAGCGCCTTCCGCACGGTGATGCAGGCCTGCGCCAGCACCCCGCGCGACGGGCAGGACGGCACCTGGATCGTCGACGACATCCTCGACGCCTACACCGCCTGGCACCAGCAGGGCCGGGCCCACAGCGTGGAGACCTGGATCGACGGCAGCCTGGTCGGCGGGCTCTACGGCGTAGGCATCGGCCGCATGTTCTTTGGTGAGTCGATGTTCGCCCACCGCACCGACGCCAGCAAGATTGCGCTGTGCGCGCTGGTGGCGTTCTGCCGCGCCCATGGCATTGCGCTGATCGATTGCCAGCAGCACACCCAGCACCTGGCCAGCTTCGGCGCGCGGCAGATCCCGCGCAGCGCGTTTGAGGCGCATTTGTCCCGCACGCTGGGGGGAATGCCACCGCCGGCCTGGGCCTATCATCCGGTGCTCTGGGCACACCTGGACCTGGCCCCGCCGCCGCCCACGCCGCCCTGCGATCCCGCCCACACCCCACCACCCTCGCCGCCCGACCCCGCGTGACCCATCCGAAGGAGCTTCCGCTGTCGTCGTTGCAGTTTTATGCAACGGCACCGTACCCGTGCAGCTACCTGCCCGACCGGATGGCGCGGTCGCAGGTGGCCACGCCCAGCCACCTGATCCATGCCGACGCCTACTCTGGTCTGGTGGCCAACGGCTTCCGGCGCAGCGGCATGTTCACCTACCGGCCTTACTGCGACAGCTGCCGCGCCTGCGTGCCGCTGCGGTTGCCGGTGGCCAGCTTTCAGCCCACCCGCAGCCAGCGCCGCGCGGCCAAGGCCCATGCCCACCTGAAGACCCGGGTGCTGCGTCTGTGCTTCGTGCCCGAGCACTACCAGCTCTACCTGCGCTACCAGTCGGGGCGGCATGCCGGCGGCGGTATGGACCACGACAGCATCGACCAGTACACCCAGTTTCTGCTGCAGAGCCGGGTCAACTCGCGCCTGGTTGAGTTCCGCGACCCGCCGGCCGAAGCTGGTGAGGACGGCAACGCCGAGCCCGGCACGCTGCGCATGGTGTCGATCGTCGATGTGCTCAACGATGGCATCTCGGCCGTCTACACGTTCTACGACCCCGACCACAAGGGCGGCCTGGGCACTTATGGCGTGCTGTGGCAGATCGAGCAGATCCGCCAACTCAAGCTGCCCCATCTGTACCTGGGCTACTGGATCGCCGAGAGCGACAAGATGGGCTACAAGGCTGGCTTCGGGCCGAACCAATTGCTGACGGAGCGCGGCTGGGAATGGGCCGAGCCCCAGCCCCCCAGCCAGACCCCGGGCTGACACTGGCCTTGCCCGTCGGGCCCAGGGTTCGCACCCCTTGCCCGCCTACAATCCAGGCATGGCACTTTCCCCCGTTCCTGAACTCGTGGCCGAGCTGGCCGCAGGCCGCATGGTCATCCTCGTCGACGACGAAGACCGCGAGAACGAAGGTGATCTGGTGCTTGCCGCCGACCATGTATCGGCCGAGACCATCAACTTCATGGCCAAGCATGGCCGCGGCCTGATCTGCCTCACGCTCACCAAGAGCCGCTGCGAACGCCTGCAGCTGCCGCCGATGGCTGCGCGCAACGGTACGGTGCATGGCACGGCCTTCACCGTTTCGATCGAGGCGGCCACCGGCGTGACCACCGGCATCAGCGCAGCCGACCGCGCCCGCACGGTGCAGGCCGCCGTCGCCAAGGACGCCCAGCCCACCGACCTGGTCCAGCCCGGGCACATCTTCCCGCTGCAGGCCCAGGACGGCGGCGTGCTGATGCGCGCCGGCCACACCGAGGCCGGCTGTGACCTGGCCGCCATGGCCGGCTGCACGCCTGCCGCCGTGATCTGCGAGATCATGAACGACGACGGCACCATGGCCCGGCTGCCCGAATTGCAGCTGTTTGCCCAGCAACATGGCCTGAAGATCGGCACCATTGCCGACCTGATCGCCTACCGCTCGCACAACGAGACACTGATCGAATGCCTGGGCGAGCGCGGCCTGATGACGGCCCAGGGCAACTTCATCTGCCAGGCCTTCCGCGACCATTCCGGCGGCCTGCACATCGCCCTGCGCAAAGGCACCTGGCAGCCTGAAGACGAAGTGCTGGTGCGCATGCATGAGCCCTTCACCGCGATGGACCTGCTGGATGTGGGCCGCAGCGCCCACAGCTGGCCGCTGCCCACCGCGCTGGCGGCCATCCAGGCCGCGCCGGGCGGCGTGGCGGTGCTGCTGAACTGCGGCACCGACATCGCCACGCTGATGCCCCAGGTGTTGCCGCAGCAGGCCAGCCGCCCGCCGCGGCCGATGCAGATGGACTTGCGCACCTACGGCGTGGGTGCGCAAATCCTGCGCCAGCTGGGCGTCAAGCGCATGAAGCTGCTGGGCAGTCCGCGCCGCATGCCCAGCATGACCGGCTACGGGCTGGAAGTCACCAGCTTCCAGGCGGCCGACCGCTGAGCTGGCGCCCTCTTCTCTTTGAAAGCTTCCATGCAACACGCCAACCAAGGCGAAGCCGCCAACCTAGATGGCAGCGGCCTGTCAGTCGCCATCGTGCAGGCCCGCTTCAATGCCGACATCACCGGCAGGCTGGCCGAAGCCTGCCTGGCCGAACTGGCAGCACTGGGAGTCGACGCCGGCAACATCCGCCATGTCACCGTGCCCGGCGCCCTGGAAGTGCCAGTGGCGCTGCAGGCGCTGGCCGACACCGAACAGTTCGACGCGCTGATCGCGCTGGGCTGCATCATCCGCGGCGAGACCTACCACTTCGATCTGGTGGCCAATGAAAGCGGCGCCGGCATCAACCGGGTGTCGCTGGACGCCAACCTGCCGGTGGCCAATGCCATCCTGACGGTCGAAAACGAGGCCCAGGCCTGGGCCCGTGCCGACGACAAGGGCCGCGACGCCGCCCGGGTGGCAGTGGAGATGGCCAATCTGCTGAACGACCTGGCTGAAGACGCACCGTGAGCGACGACGATCACCCGGGCGTGCTGCCGACAGCGCCGCCGGCGACAAGCCACAAGAAGCCGGGCCGCAAGCCCCAGGGCACATCCACCCGCCGCCGCGCGCGTGAGCTGGCATTGCAGGGCCTGTACCAATGGCTGCTGAGCGGCGCCGATGGTGCCGAGATCGAAGCCCACCTGGCAGAGCATGACGGCTTCGACAAGTTCGATCGCCCGCACTTCGACGCACTTCTGCACGGCAGCATCGCCGAGGCTGTCACGCTGGACGCGGCATTGGCACGCCATGTCGACCGCCGCACGAAAGACCTGTCGCCGGTGGAGCATGCCGTGCTGATGATCGGCACCTACGAGCTGACGCACTGCATCGACATCCCTTACCGCGTGGTCATCAACGAGGCCGTGGAACTGGCCAAGGCCTTTGGCGGCACTGACGGCCACAAATACGTCAACGGCGTGTTGGACAAATGCGCGGGCGACCTGCGGCAAGTGGAAGTGGCTGCACGCCAGGCGGCGCGCCGGGGCGCATGAAGCTCGCCAGCCGGCTCGGCCACATCGAGCCGTTCTACGTGATGGAGTGCGCCAAGGCGGCGCAGCGCATTGCCGCCAGCCCGGCCTGCGACCCGGCACGCGGCGGCGAACGCATGCTGTTCCTGAACATCGGTGAGCCCGACTTCACTGCCCCACCGTTGGTGCAGGAAGCAGCAGAACGCGCCATCCGTGATGGCCGCAGCCAGTACACCGACGCCCTGGGCCTGCCCGCGCTGCGCGAGGCCATCAGCGCCTGGTACGCCCAGCGCTTCGGCCTGCAGATTGCGGCCGACCGCATCATGGTGACGGCTGGCGCCTCGGCGGCATTGCAGCTGGCCTGCCTGGCGCTGTTCGAGGCCGGTGACGAGGTGCTGATGCCCGACCCCAGCTACCCCTGCAACCGGCACTTCGTGGCGGCAGCCGATGCCGTGGCCCGGCTGCTGCC
Organism: Aquabacterium sp.; assembly: GCA_029865965.1. Lineage (GTDB taxonomy): Bacteria > Pseudomonadota > Gammaproteobacteria > Burkholderiales > Burkholderiaceae_C > Pseudaquabacterium. The sequence continues at coordinate 57,714 of JARXAJ010000182.1, read as the reverse complement.
CACCACGGCAGCGCAGCGCTTCCAGCTGGATGCCGCCGCCGTGCAACAGGCCTGGACACCCGCCACGCGCGGCGTGCTGCTGGCCAGCCCGTCCAACCCCACCGGCACCTCGATCCACCCCGATGAACTGCGCCGCATCGACGCCGTGGTGCGCGGCCGGGGCGGCGTGACCATCGTCGACGAGATCTACCTGGGCCTGAGCTACGACGACACTTTCGGCCACAGCGCCCTGCAACTGGGCGAGCACATCGCCAGCGTCAACAGCTTCAGCAAGTACTTCAACATGACCGGCTGGCGCCTGGGCTGGCTGGTGCTGCCGCCGGCCCTGGTGGCGCCGATGGAGCGGCTGGCGCAGAACCTGTTCATCTGTGCGTCCACCATCGCCCAGCACGCGGCGCTGGCCTGCTTCCATGCCGAGTCGATCACCGAGTACGAGCGCCGCCGGGCCGAGTTCCGCGCCCGGCGCGACAAGATGGTGCCGGCGCTCAACCAATTGGGCCTGCGCGTGCCGGTCGTGCCCGACGGCGCGTTCTATGCCTATGCCGACTGCAGCGCGCACCATGCCGACAGCTGGGACTTCGCCTTCCAGCTGATGGACACCGCACATGTGGCGCTGACGCCGGGGCGCGACTTCGGCCGCCATGACCCGCAGCGCTGGCTGCGGCTGTCGTTCGCCAGCAGCCAGGACAAGTTGGACGAGGCGCTGCACAGGCTGCGGCGGGTGTTGGCGTGACCGAGCCTGCGTTCGCCTACAGCGTGCGCATCTACTGGGAAGACACCGACGCTGGCGGCGTGGTGTTTTATGCCAATTACCTGAAGTTCTTCGAGCGCGCCCGCACCGAATGGCTGCGTGCACTGGGCCTGGGCCAGCAGGCGCTGCATGATGCCACCGGCGCCATCTTCATCGTCAGCGACACGGCGCTGCGCTACTTGGCGCCGGCCCGGCTGGACGACCTGTTGACCGTGACGGTACAGCCGGTGGACACCGGCCGCGCGTCAATGACATTGCAGCAACAGGCCTGGCGCAACAATGGCGGGGTTGCGGCCCCCACGCTGTTGTGTGAAGGCCGCATCCGCATCGGCTGTGTCGATGCGGCCACCTTCCGCCCACGCCGTTTTCCAGAACCCGTCACCCAGGCCCTGCAACGATGAACCAGGATTTCTCGATCATCACCCTGGTGCTGCATGCCACCCTGGCCGTGCAGCTGGTGATGGCTGGCCTGCTGCTGACATCGCTGGTCAGCTGGACGGTGATCTTCAGCAAGATCTTCAGCCTGCGCAGCCTGCGCCGGGGCAATGACGATTTCGAGCGCGAGTTCTGGTCGGGCAAGAACCTGAACGACTTGTACGCCGCTGCCGGCAACAAGGCCGACAGCGCGCCACTGGAGCGCATCTTCGCCAGCGGCATGCGCGAATTCTTGAAGCTGCGTGAGCGCCGCCAGGAAAGCAGCGCCCAGCTCGACGGCGCCCGCCGCGCCATGCGTGCCAGCCTGCAGCGCGAGCTGGACGTGATCGAGGGTAACGTGGGCTTCCTGGCCAGCGTGGGTTCGGTCAGCCCCTATGTGGGGCTGTTCGGCACGGTGTGGGGGATCATGCATGCCTTCGTGGGTTTGGCCAGTGCCGAGCAAGTGACCCTGGCCACCGTGGCGCCAGGCATCGCCGAGGCACTGGTAGCCACCGCCATCGGCCTGTTTGCAGCCATCCCGGCGGTGGTGGCCTACAACCGCTTTGCCCGCGACATCGACCGCATCGCCATCCAGCTGGAAAGCTTCATCGAAGAGTTCTCCAACATCCTGCAGCGCAACGCCACGCAGCCGCCGGCTGTGGCTGGCGGGCGCTGACGGCCATGCCAGGCGTTGCCAGCCGGTCGGGCCGCCGCGGCCGCCGCGCCATGGCCGAGATGAACATGGTGCCGTTCATCGATGTGATGCTGGTGCTGCTGATCATCTTCATGGCCACCGCGCCGATGATCACCACCGGCATCGTCGATCTGCCCAGCGTCGGCAAGGCGGCGCAGCGGCCCACCAGCGTGGTGGAGGTGATCGTGGGCGCTGACGAGAAGCTGCGCCTGCGCATCGACGGGTCGGACCCGCGTGCCACCAGCCTGCGCGCCCTGGCCGCTGACGTGAAGGCGCTGCAGGCCGGCAATGCCAAGGTACCTGTGGTGATATCGGCCGAGAAAACGGTGAAGTACGAAGCCGTGGTGAAGGCCATGGACGTGCTGCAGCGCAGCGGCGTGCAGCGGGTGGGTTTGTCGGTCAAGCAGGGCGGCTGATGGGCGCGCTGGCTGCCAGCCATGACGCCCTGCTGCCCCGCGCCCGCAGCCGCCTGGGCCTGGGCGCTGCGCTGGCCCTGCTGGCCCATGGCGGGCTGTTGGCCGCGCTGGCACTGGGCCTGAACTGGCGCCTGCCAACCGCCGATGTGGTGTTCAGCGCCGATCTGTGGTCAGACGTGCCGGAGGTGGCAGCGCCAGCGCCCGTGGCGCCAACGCCACCGGCCCCCACCCCGCCACCCTTGCCAGTCCCTGTACAGGCACCCGCCCCGCCCCCCTTGCCCACCGCCGCCGAACGCCAGGCCGAGCGCGCCGCCGACATCGCGTTGGAGAAAGCCCGGGACCAGCGCCGCCAGAAAGAGCTGGCCGCAGCCGAGGCCGAGCGCGCCCGCCAACGCGCCCAGGACCAGGAAGAAGCCGAGCGGCTGAAGAAGCGGCTGGAAGCCAAACGCCTGGCCGATGCGCAGGAAGCCAAGCGCCTGAAGGAGCAGAAGGACCTGAAGGACCAGCAAAAGGCCGAGCAGGCGCGCGAAGCCCAGCAGAAGAAGGAGCTGGCAGCGAAGCAAGCGGCGCAGCAACAGGCTGACGCCAAGGCCCAGGCCGAGCAAATCGCCAGCCAAAGAGAAGAGAACCTCAAGCGCATGATGGGCCAAGCCGGGGCGACTGGCGCAGCCACCGCCACCGGCACGGCACAGGCCGATGCCGCGCCGTCTGCCGGTTATGGCGGCCGCATCAAGGCGGCGATCCTGCCCAACATCGTGCAGCCCGACAAGGAACGCGGCAACCCGGTCACCGAGGTCGAGGTGCGCTGCGCCCCGGATGGCAGCATCGTCGGCCGCCGCGTCACCAAGCCCAGCGGCAACCCGGCCTGGGATGAGACAGTGCTGCGCGCCATCGACAAGACCCGCCAGCTGCCGCTGGACAACGGCCGCATCCCGGCCACCATGACCTTGGTGTTCTCGCAGAACGAGATGCGCTGAGCCCGGGGCTCGGCCGGCGAAACCTCAATGGTTTTCGCGTGCGTGGTTGATCGTGTACTTCGGGATCTCGACCACCAGGTCGGCATCGGCCAGGATGGCCTGGCAGCCCAGGCGGGAATCGGGCTCCAGGCCCCAGGCGCGGTCGAGCAGGTCTTCCTCGCCCTCTTCCATCGCATTGAGCGACCGCAAGCCCTGGCGCACGATCACATGGCAGGTGGTGCAGGCGCAGCTCATGTCGCAGGCATGTTCCAGTGCGATGCCGTTGTCGAGCAGGGCTTCGCAGATCGAGGTGCCACGGGGCGCCTTCACTTCGGCGCCCTGGGGGCACAGTTCAGCATGGGGCAGGATCTTGATGACGGGCATGGTGGGCAGTGTCAAAGCATCAGATATCGGCCAGCTTGCGGCCGGTCAGGGCTTGCTGGATGCCGCGGTTCATGCGCGCGGCAGCAAAGCCTTCGGTGCCTTCGGCCAGGCGTTCCACCGCCGTGTCGATGGCGGCATGGTCGGTGCCGGCGGCGATGCTGGCCAGGTCGGCCAGCAGGGCCTCAATGGCCTGGCGCTCGGCGTCTTGCAGCAGTTCACCATCGGCTGCCAGGGCAGCACGGGTGGCCAGGGTCATGCGCTCGGCCTCCACGCGCGCTTCGCGCAATGACCGGGCAACCATGTCGGCTTCGGCGCTGGCGAAGCCGTCTTTCAGCATGTTGGCGATCTGGTCATCGGCCAGGCCGTAACTGGGCTTGACCACCACTGACGCCTGCACGCCCGAGCCCAGCTCTTGCGCGGCCACGCTGAGCAGGCCGTCGGCATCGACCTGGAAGGTCACGCGGATGCGCGCCGCGCCGGCCACCATCGGCGGGATGCCGCGCAGCTCGAACCGGGCCAGGCTGCGGTTGTCGGCCACCAGTTCACGCTCGCCCTGCAGCACATGGATGGCCATCGCCGTCTGGCCGTCCTTGAAGGTGGTGAAGTCTTGCGCCTTGGCCACCGGGATGGTGGTGTTGCGCTCGATCACCCGTTCCACCAGGCCGCCCATGGTTTCCAGGCCCAGGCTCAGCGGGATCACGTCCAGCAGCAACAGCTCGCCGTCCTTGGCATTGCCGGCCAGGGCATTGGCCTGGATGGCCGCGCCCACCGCGACCACCTCGTCGGGGTTCAGGTTGGTCAGCGGCGGGCGGCCGAACAGCTCGGCCACCACCGCCTGCACCGCCGGCATGCGGGTGGAGCCGCCCACCATCACCACGCCGGCCACGTCGTCGCGCTTGATCTTGGCGTCACGCAGCACCTTGCGCACCGCCGACAGCGTGCGCTCGACCAGCGGCCGGGTGATGGTGTCGAACTGCGTGCGGCTGACGGGCACGGCCAGCGGCTGGCCGCTCAGATCGGCTGCCAGCACGGTGTGGTTGGCGTCGGTCAGCGCCTCCTTCGCGGCACGGGCAGCCACCAGCACGGCGCGCTTGTCGTGCGCGGTGCTGGCCTGGCGGCCGGCCTGGGCCAGCGCCCAGTCGGCCAGGGCCTGGTCAAAGTCATCACCGCCCAGTGCTGCATCACCGCCGGTCGCCACCACCTCGAACACGCCCTTCTGCAGCCGCAGCAAGCTGATGTCGAAGGTGCCGCCGCCCAGGTCATAGACGGCGTAGAGGCCTTCGCTGGCGTTGTCCAGCCCGTAGGCCACGGCGGCGGCGGTGGGCTCGTTGATCAGGCGCAGCACATTCAGGCCAGCCAGTTGGGCGGCGTCTTTCGTGGCCTGGCGCTGGGCGTCGTCAAAATAGGCCGGCACGGTGATCACCACGCCGAACAGGTCGTCGTTGAAGGTGTCCTCGGCGCGGTAGCGCAGCGTGGCCAGGATCTCGGCCGACACCTCCACCGGCGTCTTGGTGCCAGCGCGGGTGTCGATGGCCAGCATGCCGGGCTGGTCGATGAAGCGGTAGGGCAGCCGCCCGGCATCGGCCACATCGGCCAGGCGGCGGCCCATGAAGCGCTTGGCGCTGGCGATGGTGTTCTCGGGGTCGTCGGCCTGGGCGGCGCGGGCGTCGAAGCCGATCTGCCGGCGGTTGTCATCCAGGTAGCGCACGACCGACGGCAGGATGTTGCGGCCTTCGCCATCGGGCAGGCATTCGGCCACGCCGTGGCGCACGGCGGCCACCAGGCTGTGGGTGGTGCCCAGGTCAATGCCCACTGCGATGCGGCGGGCATGCGGGTCGGGCGTCTGGCCGGGTTCGGAGAGTTGCAGCAGGGCCATGTTGTTGCTCTTGTGGGTCGGCAGGGTCGGGTTCGGGGTGGGCGTGCTCAGCGGTCCAGCACGGCCAGGCGGCGGGCGATGTCGTCGCGGAAGCGCGCCACGAACATCAGCGAGCGCACTTGCTGGGCGGCCGCCGCCATGTCGGCCTGGCTGTCGATGGTGTCGGTCAGCCGGGCCAGCATGGCGGCTTCTTGCGCAGCGACGGTGTCGTCCAGCGCCTGCACGGCATCGCCATCGGCAGCGTCGTCCAGGGCCTCGCGCCATTCCATCTGCTGCATCAGGAAGGCGCCCGGCATGGCGGTGTTGTTCTCGGCATTGATCGGCATGCCGCGCAGCTCACACAGGTAGGCGCCGCGCCTGAGCGGGTCTTTCAGCCGCTGGTAGGCCTCGTTCACGCGCACGGCCCACTGCATGGCCAGGCGCTGGGCGGCCGCGCCTTCGCTGGCAAACCGGTCGGGGTGCACCCGCGACTGCAGCGCCCGCCATTGGTCGGCCAGTGCAGCGGCATCCAGCATGTGGCGCTGCGGCAGGCCGAACAGGGTGAAGTCGTCGTCGCTCAGTTGCATCGTCGGGGCCATGGTGCGGCTCACAGGGTCTTGGCCATGAAGACCGACAAGCCGTTGTCGGGATAGCCGCCGAACGGCCCGCGCACCGCATAGCCGGCGCGGCGGTAGAGCCGCAGGGCTTCAACCTGGTCGCGGCCGGTTTCCAGCAGCGCCTGGGCGATGCCCTGGCTGCGCAACGACCCCTCCAACTGCCCGAGGATCGCCTCGGCGATGCGCTGGCCGCGCTGGGCGGGCGCCACATACATGCGCTTGATCTCGCCGCAGAGCTGGCCGTTCGTCTCAGGCGCCGCCGGCATGCGCCGCACTGCGCCACAGCCCACGGCTGCACCATCCAGCCGCGCCACCACGAAGTTGACGTCATCGGCCAGCAATTGCGCCACACCCAGGATGTGGTTGTCCTCGGGCGCGTACAGGCTGGCCAGGTAGGCATCCAGCGCAGCCAGCAAGGGCAGCACGTCGGGTTGGTCAGGCCGCTCCGGGCGGATCAGAAGCTCTGCATTCATCGCATTCCAGACAAGACAAAGGCGCGGGATGCAGCCTCCGCGCCTTGCTGCAAGCCGAGTGCCAGCCCCGGCGCAGACACCACCTACACCCGGAAGGATTCTCCGCAGCCGCAGCGGTCTTTCTCGCGCGGGTTGTGGAACTTGAAACCTTCGTTCAGGCCCTCGCGCACGAAGTCGAGTTCAGTGCCGTCGAGGTAAGGCAGGCTCTTGGGGTCGATCAGCACCTTGATGCCGTGGGCCTCGAAGATGTGGTCTTCCGGCGCCACGTCGTCGGCGTACTCCAGCTTGTAGGCCAGGCCCGAACAGCCGGTGGTGCGCACGCCCAGGCGCACGCCCACGCCCTTGCCACGCTTGCTGATGTAACGCGTCACGTGCCGCGCTGCCGCTTCTGACAGGGTGACAGCCATGGTGTCAGGCTGCCTGTGCGCCGACGGGCTGGGCCGCCGCCTCGCCATGCTTGGCCTTGTAATCGCTGACTGCCGCCTTGATGGCATCTTCGGCCAGGATGGAGCAGTGGATCTTGACCGGTGGCAGCGCAAGCTCTTCGGCGATGTTGGTGTTCTTGATCTCCAGCGCCTGGTCCAGCGTCTTGCCCTTGACCCACTCGGTCACCAGTGAGCTGCTGGCAATCGCCGAGCCGCAACCATAGGTCTTGAAGCGAGCGTCCTCGATCAGACCGGTGGCCGGGTTCACCTTGATCTGCAGCTTCATCACGTCGCCGCAGGCGGGCGCGCCCACCATGCCGGTGCCCACGTCGGCGTCACCCTTGTCGAAGCCGCCCACGTTGCGGGGGTTCTCGTAGTGGTCGATGACCTTCTCGCTGTATGCCATGTCTGTTCTCCAGATTTTGTCAGTGGGCAGCCCACTGGATGCTGCTGATGTCGATGCCGTCGCGGTACATGTCCCACAGGGGCGACAGCTCGCGCAGTTTCCCCACCCGATCCTTCAGCGTGCTGACGGCGTAGTCGATCTCGTCCTCGGTGGTGAAGCGGCCGATGGTCATGCGCAGGCTGCTGTGGGCCAGTTCGTCGCTGCGGCCCAGGGCGCGCAGCACATAGCTGGGCTCCAGGCTGGCAGACGTGCAGGCCGAGCCGGAGCTCACGGCAATGCCTTTCACGCCCATGATCAGCGACTCGCCTTCCACATAATTGAAGGAGATGTTCAGGTTGTGCGGCACGCGGTGCTGCATGTCACCGTTGATGAACACCTGCTCAATGTCGGTCAGGCCGCTGACCAGCTTGGTGTGCAGCGCACGGATGCGCTCGCTCTCGGTGCCCATTTCCTGGCGGGCGATGTCGAATGCCGTGCCCATGCCCACGATCTGGTGGGTGGGCAAGGAGCCCGAGCGCATGCCGCGCTCGTGACCACCGCCGTGCATCTGCGCTTCCAGCCGCACCCGGGGCTTGCGCCGCACATACAGCGCGCCGATGCCCTTGGGGCCATAGGTCTTGTGCGACGCCAGGCTCATCAAATCAACCGGCAGCGTGGCCAGGTCGATCACGATCTTGCCGGTGGCTTGCGCCGCATCGACATGGAAGATGACGCCACGCTCACGGCAGATGTTGCCGATGGCGGTGATGTCCTGGATCACGCCGATCTCGTTGTTGACCAACATCACTGCCGCCAGGATGGTGTCGGGCCGCAGTGCAGCCTTGAACTGGTCGATGTCGAGCAAACCGTTGGGCTGTACGTCGAGGTAGGTGGCCTCGAAGCCCTGGCGCTCCAGCTCGCGCACCGTGTCGAGCACCGCCTTGTGCTCGGTCTTGACGGTGATGATGTGCTTGCCGCGGCCTTTGTAGAACTGCGCCGCGCCCTTGATCGCCAGGTTGATGCTTTCGGTGGCGCCGCTGGTCCAGACGATCTCGCGCGGGTCGGCATTGACCAGGGCTGCCACCTGCTCGCGGCTTTTCTCGACGATGGCCTCGGCCTCCCAGCCCCAGGCATGGCTGCGGCTGGCCGGATTGCCGAAATGCTCACGCAACCAGGGGACCATGGCGTCGACGACGCGGGGGTCAACGGGTGTGGTGGAGCCGTAATCAAGATAAATGGGGAAGTGCGGTGTCATGTTATGTGGCGGAATTCAGGGGGCAAGGCAGGCAGCGACGGCGCGGTTACTTCGACAACGCGTTGCCGAGGGCAAAGACAGAGTTGGGCGCGGTGATCTTGATCGGCTTGACCACCGGCACGCTGGAGATGGCGCGCTTGAGCGGTGCTTCTTCGATCGACACACCCTTGGCGAGCTGGTCTTCAACCAATTTCTTCAGCGAGATGGAATCGAGGTACTCGATCATCTTCTGGTTCAGGCTGGCCCACAGATCGTGCGTCATGCAGCGGCCGGCGTCTTCGCCCATGCAGTTTTCCTTGCCGGCGCAGCCGGTCGCGTCGATGGGTTCATCCACCGCCACGATGATGTCGGCCACGGTGATCTCGTCGCTCTTGCGGCCCAGCGAGTAGCCGCCGCCCGGCCCGCGGGTGGATTCGACCAGCTCATGCCGGCGCAGCTTGCCGAACAACTGCTCCAGATAGGACAGCGAAATCTGCTGGCGCTGGCTGATGGCCGCCAGAGCCACGGGCCCGTTGTTCGAGCGCAGCGCCAGGTCGATCATCGCCGTGACGGCAAAACGGCCTTTGGTGGTCAATCGCATGGGGATTCTCCTGAGGGACATCGGCCGGGTGGCTGCTGGCCCGGGGGAGCCAGCCGGTACCCGACTGATGTAGTCAAGTTTAGCAGAAGCCGACTGTTTTGCTCGACATTGACCCGGCCGACACCCCTCAGCCGGCCAGGGCCAGGCGGCGTCGAAGATCGGTCAACAGGCCGTCGCAGGCGGGCTCGATCAGGTCGAGCGCCAGGTCGAAGCCGGCCACCGCGCCGTAGTACGGATCCGGCACCTCGTCGGTGTCGGCCTGTGGCGCGTGCGACAGCAGCAGTTGCAGCCGGTGCTGCTCGGCGGGCGGGCAGCGTTTGTGCAGGTGGGCCAGGTTGTCGTGGTCCATGGCCAGCAGCAGGTCGAAGCGGGTGAAGTCATCGGCCACCACCGGTCGGCTGGTCAGGCCATCCACCTGATAGCCGCGGCGCGCGGCCTGCGCCACTGCGCGGGCATCGGCCGGTGTGCCCTTGTGGAAACCATGCGTGCCCGCCGAATCCACGGCCACCGCGTCGGCCAGGCCGGCACGCTGCAATTTGGCCCGCAGCACCGCCTCGGCCATCGGAGACCGGCAGATGTTGCCTGTGCAGACGCACAGAACACGCAATTTCGCCTTACGCATCAACAACTTACGCCACATTTTTCCAACGCAGGTTAGCCCTTTGGCGCCGATTTTGGCATCATATGAATCAACAACTTACGACACTCATGTGAACACGGATAAGCCCGTTGCCGAGCTACTGCGTATGGCACAGCGCACCAGCAGCGCAGCGCGCGAGATCAAGGTGCTGATCGAGGACGCATCGACCAAGGTGGAGGCCGGCGCCCGCCTGGCCCAGGCCACCGGCGAGACCACGCGCCAGACCCAGGCGGCGGTGCGCAGGGTGCATGCACTGATCACCGAGATCAGCCACGCCGCCAGCGAGCAGAGCAAGGGCGTGGCACAGGTGAATGCAGGCATCACCGAGTTGGACAGCATCACCCAGCAGAACGCGGCCATGGTGGAAGAACTGTCGGCTGCCGCCGCGTCCCTGCACGTGCAGGCCGAGGTGGTGAGCCAGGCGGTGCGGATTTTCAAGACAACGGGCTGAACCCGCACACCCACCCGGCTGAGGCCGGCGGTCGCAGCCCTGCGACGCGCACGGCGAGACCGGTGAACGCCCTGGTTCAGCGCACGGCGCCAGCAGCCAGCGGCACCACATTGCTGTCGTGCCCCGCCGCGCCAAAGGCCTGCTCACGCAGCAGGGCTAACTGATCGCGCACCCGGGCGGCCTTCTCGAATTCCAGGTTCTTGGCGTGGTCGAGCATCTGCTTTTCCAGCAGCTTGATGCGCTTGGCCAGGTCCTTCTCGCTCATGGCCTCGACCTCGGCGGCTTCCACCAGGCCGCGCACCTTGCTCTTGTCGTCCTGGGCGCTGATGACGCCGTCGATCAGCTCCTTGACTTCCTTCTTCACGCTGCGCGGCGTGATGCCCATGGCCAGGTTGTGGGCGATCTGCTTCTCGCGTCGGCGCTCGGTCTCGCCGATGGCCTTTTTCATCGATTCGGTCATCTTGTCGGCATACAGGATGGCGCGGCCGTTGAGGTTGCGCGCCGCCCGGCCGATGGTCTGGATCAGGCTGCGCTCGGCACGCAGAAAGCCTTCCTTGTCGGCGTCGAGGATGGCCACCAGAGACACCTCGGGGATGTCAAGCCCCTCACGCAGCAGGTTGATGCCCACCAGCACATCGAACAGGCCCAGCCGCAGGTCGCGCAGGATCTCCACGCGCTCGACCGTGTCGATGTCGCTGTGCAGGTAGCGCACCTTCACGCCGTTGTCGGTCAGGTAGTCGGTCAGCTGCTCGGCCATGCGCTTGGTCAGCGTGGTGATCAACACCCGCTCATGCAGGTCGACGCGGATGCGGATCTCCTGCAGCACATCATCGACCTGGTGGCCGGCAGGGCGCACTTCCACCATCGGGTCGACCAGGCCGGTGGGCCGCACCAGTTGCTCGACCACCGCGCCGGCGTGTTGCTGCTCCCAGGCGGCGGGCGTGGCTGACACGAAGACGGCCTGGCGCATCTTGCGCTCGAACTCGTCGAACTTCAGCGGCCGGTTGTCCATCGCACTGGGCAGGCGGAAGCCGTACTCCACCAGCGTGGTCTTGCGCGCCCGGTCGCCGTTGTACATGCCGCCCAACTGGCCGATCAGCACATGGCTTTCGTCCAGGAACATCAGCGCATCGGGCGGCAGGTAGTCCACCAGCGTGGCCGGCGGCTCGCCGGGTGCGGCGCCCGACAGGTGCCGGCTGTAGTTCTCGATACCCTTGCAGTGGCCCACCTCCTGCATCATCTCCAGATCGAAGCGGGTGCGCTGCTCCAGGCGCTGGGCCTCCACCAGTTTGCCGTCGCCCACAAACTGGGCCACCCGCTCGCGCAACTCGATCTTGATGGTTTCCACCGCCGCCAGCACCCGCTCGCGCGGGGTCACGTAGTGGCTCTTGGGGTAGATGACGAAGCGCGGGATCTTCTGCCGCACCCGGCCGGTCAGCGGGTCGAGCAGGCTCAGCGTCTCGATCTCGTCGTCGAACAGCTCCAGCCGCACGGCCAGCTCGCTGTGCTCGGCCGGGAAGATGTCGATGGTGTCGCCGCGCACCCGGAAGCTGCCGCGGCTGAAGTCCACATCGTTGCGGCTGTACTGCATGCGGATCAGCTGGGCGATCACATCACGCTGGCCGATCTTGTCGCCCACCCGCACGATGAAGCGCATCTGGGTGTAGTCCTCGGGCTTGCCAATGCCGTAGATGGCGCTGACGGTGGCCACGATCACGGTGTCGCGCCGCTCCAGCACGCTCTTGGTGGCGCTCAGGCGCATCTGCTCGATGTGCTCGTTGATCGAGCTGTCCTTCTCGATGAACAGGTCGCGCTGCGGCACATAGGCCTCGGGCTGGTAGTAGTCGTAGTAGCTGACGAAGTACTCCACCGCGTTGCGCGGAAAGAACTCGCGGAACTCGGCATACAGCTGGGCGGCCAGGGTCTTGTTGGGCGCAAACACGATCGCCGGCCGGCCCATGCGGGCGATCACATTGGCCATGGTGAAGGTCTTGCCCGAGCCGGTCACGCCCAGCAGGGTCTGGTAGGCCAGGCCGTCGTCGATGCCCTCGCACAGCAGGCGGATGGCCTCGGGCTGGTCGCCCGCCGGCGGGTAGGGCTGGAACAGCTGGAACGGCGAATCGGGGTAGCTGACGAACTCCCCCTCTGCTGGCACGGGCAGGTCGTCCACCGGCTGTTCGGCCAGCGGGGGCAAGGCGGCAAGATCCGTCATGGGTCAATCCTTTGGCACGGGGCGCAGGGGCCTAAAATCGCGGGTTTCCACGCTGGCGGCGCCACCAACAACCACACCGCAAGCAACCCGACAGCGTAGCGCAGCCGGCCCCTTTCAGCCGGCGGCTGCGATCGGCGCCCTGGCCCGCAATGCCCCTTCTGCTGACAACGTCCCTTCAGGATCGAACCCCATGTCGCTTTTCTCCGCCGTCGAACTGGCCCCGCGTGACCCCATCCTGGGCCTGAACGAGCAGTTCAATGCCGACCCCAACCCCGCCAAGGTGAACCTGGGTGTGGGCGTGTATTTCGACGACGCCGGCAAGCTGCCGCTGCTGGCCTGCGTGAAATCGGCCGAGCAGCAGCTGACCGACGCCGCCAAGCCGCGCGGCTACTTGCCGATCGACGGCATCGCCGCCTACGACAAGGCGGTGCAGGGTCTGGTGTTCGGCAGCTTTGCCGATGGCCAGGCGGCACTGGCAGCCGGCCGCGTGGCCACGGTGCAGGCGCTGGGCGGCACCGGCGGGCTGAAGGTGGGCGCTGATTTCCTGAAGAAGCTGAACCCCGCAGCCACCGTGCTGATCAGCGACCCGAGCTGGGAAAACCACCGCGCGCTGTTCACCAACGCCGGCTTCCCGGTGGCCAGTTACGCCTACTACGACGCCACCAACCGCGGCGTCAACTTCGCCGGCATGCTGGCCGACTTGCAGGCCGCCGCCGCCGGCACCATCGTGGTGCTGCATGCCTGCTGCCACAACCCGACCGGCTACGACATCACGCCTGCGCAGTGGGACCAGGTGATCGGCGTGCTGAAGGCGCGCAGCCTGGTGCCCTTCCTCGACATGGCCTACCAGGGCTTTGGCGACGGCATTGTCGAAGATGGCGCGGTGGTCCGCCAGTTCCTGGCGGCGGGGGTGGAAAGCTTCTTCGTCGCCACCTCGTTCTCCAAGAGCTTCAGCCTGTACGGCGAACGGGTGGGCGCGCTCAGCGTGGTCTGCGCCAACAAGGACGAAGCGGCGCGCGTGCTGTCGCAGTTGAAGATCGCCATCCGCACCAACTACAGCAACCCGCCCACCCATGGCGCCCAGGTGGTGGCCATGGTGCTCGACACACCTGCCCTGCGCGCCCAGTGGGAAGAAGAACTGGCCGGCATGCGCGTGCGTATCAAGCAGATGCGCACGCTGCTGGCCGACAAGCTGGTGGCCGCAGGCGTGCAGCAGGACTTCAGCTTCATCACCCGCCAACGCGGCATGTTCAGCTATTCAGGTTTGACCAAGCCGCAGATGGAGCGGCTGCGCCATGAATTCGGCGTGTACGGCGTGGATTCGGGCCGCATCTGCGTGGCCGCGCTCAACACCCGCAACATCGACCAGGTGGTGGCGGCCATCGCCCGGGTCATCTGAGTGCCGCAGCCCTTGCCTGCCCGCCCGCCGGCGCGAAGTCTTGGGTCTGCAGCATGTCACCACGGCGACAACTGAAGCATTTGCGGGGTCAACTGGCCCGTTATCCCTGCGGGAAAGACCCCTGGTGGGATACAACATCAGTGTGAACGGCGCATAATTGCTGCACCGCACAATTTTTTTGCGGTGTCGTCAGCAGTGATTGCGCGCCTTGGCCACATGATCGCCGACGCGGTCACCGATCGCGCCTACCCACGGAGCCCAGAAGCCCATGCTTTACCAGTTGTATGAAACCCAACGTGCGCTGATGGCGCCGTTCTCCGAATTCGCCAGCGCCACAGCCAAGCTCTACAACCACCCGCTGTCGCCGTTCAGCCAGATGCCGATGGCCCAGCGCGTGTCGGCCGGTTTCGACCTGGCCCACCGTCTGGCCAAGGAATACGAAAAGCCTGAGTTCGGCATTCGCGGGGTCGTCGTCAATGGTGTTGAAGTGGCCGTGCAAGAGCAGGTGCCCATCACCAAGCCCTTCTGCCGACTGCTGCGCTTCAAGCGCTTTTCCGACAATCCGGCGGTGCTGGACGTGATGAAGAACCAGCCCACGGTGCTGGTGGTGGCGCCGCTGTCGGGCCACCACAGCACCCTGCTGCGCGACACGGTGAAGACCCTGCTGCGCGACCACAAGGTGCTGGTCACTGACTGGACCGACGCGCGCACCGTGCCGGTGGACGCCGGCCCGTTCCACCTGGACGACTATGTCGCCTATGTGCAGGAGTTCATCCGCTTCGTCGGGCCCGAGGTCAATGTGATCTCGGTGTGCCAGCCCACGGTGCCGGTGCTGGCGGCCGTGTCGCTGCTGGCCACGCATGGTGAATTCACCCCGCGCACGTTGACGATGATGGGCGGCCCGATCGACGCCCGCAAGTCGCCCACGGCGGTGAACAACCTGGCGACGAACAAGAGCTACGAGTGGTTCGAGAACAACGTGATCTACCGCGTGCCGAGCAACTTCCCCGGGTCCGGCCGGCGCGTGTACCCGGGCTTCCTGCAGCACACCGGCTTCGTGGCGATGAACCCCGACCGCCACATGTCGGCCCACTACGACTACTTCCTCGACCTGATCCGCGGGGATGACGACTCGACCGAGCAGCACCGCCAGTTCTACGACGAGTACAACGCCGTGCTCGACATGCCGGCCGAGTACTACCTGGAAACCATCAAGAAGGTCTTCCAGGAGTTCGCGCTGGTCAACGGCACATGGGACGTGAACGGCACGCTGGTGCGCCCGCAGGACATCACCACCAGCGCCTTGCTGACGGTCGAAGGTGAGCTCGACGACATCTCCGGCTGGGGCCAGACCAAGGCTGCGCATGACCTGTGCACCGGCATCCCCGCCGACCGCCGCTTCCATTACGACGTGCAGGGCGCGGGCCACTACGGCATTTTCGCGGGCCGCCGCTGGCGTGACATGGCCTACCCGCAGGTGCGTGACTTCATCCTGCGCTACAACCCGGTGACAGTGACGGCCCAGCCGACCACGCGCATGGCCATCCCGGCCGATGCCATGGCTGCGCCGATGCAGACCAACGCCCAGGCCGCCGTGCCGGCGCCCAGGCGGGCGGCGCGCAAGGCGAGCCCCGCTGTGGTGACTGCCGCGGTGGCCTCGGCAGCCGAGCCGGCAGCTGCCCCGGCACCCCGCCGCAGCGCCAAGCCCCGCCAGGGATAATCCCGGCGGTGAGTTCCACCGCACCCCAGGCAGCACCCCGCAACGCCGCATCGGTCGATCAGATCGATGCGGCGTTGCCGCAAACCCAGTGCACCCGCTGTGGCTATGCCGATTGCCGCGCGTATGCCCAAGCCATGGCCGCTGGCGAAGCCATCAACCGCTGCCCGCCCGGCGGTGCCGAAGGCATCGTGCGCCTGGCTGCCATCACCCACAGGCCGGTGGTGCCGCTGGACCCGGCCTGCGGCCATGAAGGCCCGCGCGGCGTGGCGGTGATTGATGAGGCCTGGTGCATCGGCTGCACCCTGTGCCTGGACGCCTGCCCGGTGGACGCGATCCTGGGTGCGCACAAGCGCATGCACACCATCATCACCGACGCCTGCAACGGCTGTGAACTCTGCCTGCCGGCTTGCCCGGTGGATTGCATCAGCATGCAGCCGGCCAGCGGCAGCGCCACCGGCTGGCAGGCCTGGACTGCGGCCCAGGCGGCTGACTCACTGGGCCGCTACCGCTTCCACCAGTTGCGGGTGCAGCGCGGCCAGCAAGAGCACGACGCCCGGCAGGCCGCCAAGGCCGCCGCCAAGCTGGCCGACCTGGCCGCCCACAGCCAGCACACCGACCCCGCCATGCTCGACCGCAAACGCGCCGTGATCGAAGCCGCCTTGGCGCGCGCCCGCGCCAAGGCGCTGCCCGTCCAGACCGACGAACCAACATGACAGCACGCCCATCCACCGCAGGCGCCGCCGTGCGCCGCATGCCGGCCGCCGACATCCATTCCTTCTTCGGCACGCTGCGCGCTGCCAACCCGCAGCCGGCCAGCGAATTGGCCTATACCAGCGTGTTCGAGTTGCTGGCCGCCGTGCTGCTGTCGGCGCAGGCCACCGATGTCAGCGTCAACAAGGCCACGCGGCGGCTGTTCCTGGTGGCCAACACGCCGCAGGCACTGATCAACCTGGGCGAAGCGGCGGTGGCCGACCACATCAAGACCATCGGCCTGTACCGCAACAAGGCCAAGCACCTGCTGCAGACCTGCCACATCCTGGTGGACCAGCACGGCGGCCAGGTGCCGCGCAGCCGTGCCGCGCTGGAGGCCCTGCCCGGCGTGGGCCGCAAGACCGCCAACGTGGTGCTGAACGTGGCTTTCGGCGAGCCCACCAACGCGGTCGACACCCATGTGTTCCGCGTCAGCAACCGCACCGGTCTGGCACCGGGCAAGACACCCCTGGCGGTCGAGCAGCAGCTGGATGTGCGCGTGCCATCGGCCTTTAGGCAGGATGCGCACCACTGGCTGATCCTGCATGGGCGCTATGTGTGCACTGCCCGGTCGCCCAAGTGCGGCGACTGCACGGTGCGGCTGCAGTGCAGCACGGGCCGGCGCCTGCCGCCGGTCTGAACGGCGCAGCGCCCGCCGCCAGCCGGGCACAAAGATGCCGTGCAGCCCCAGCGGCATGGGCCGGACCCTCGACCGAGAGCGTCACCGCCTGGACCAGCGCACCGCCGGCATTTACCCGGTAAACAGACAGCAGGCTGCAGAAGCTGGTGATGCCAAAGCTTCACAGCGTGCCGCAGGGCTCGACCTTGGGGTGGGCCGAGAAAAAGCGGCCCTGGTGCAAGATACCCGGCGGGTCGAGGGTGTCGCGCTGCAGCATGCCGTCATCGTCGAGCCAGTGGTGGCGACGCTGGCCGCGCAGACTGTGGCGACCTGGGCCGTTGCGCAAGAACTGGCCTTGCAGCTCCTGCGGCAGTCTGCCGTGCAACTGCAACGGCGTGGGTTCGGCGCCGGACTGCAGGCCGGCATAGCCCAGGGTCCAAGGCTGGCAGCGGCCAGCAGCGCGCAGCTGAAATTTCTGCACTGCATGGAGTGGCCCGCCCTCACTGCAGGGTGATGGTGATCGTGGTGTCGGCCCGCAGGTCCAGCGCGGCCTCGGAAAAGCTAGGCGGGCCCACGGTGCCGCGCGCGTCGCGGGTGAAGCCGTGGCGTTCCAAGGGCAGACCGCTCACCATCTTGTCCGGCTGCGCGGCTGTCCTGCAGCCAGGCTGCAGGGTCAGCGTACACCGCTGCCAGCAGGCTGTCTTGCTGCAGCTTCGGGTTCAGCACCTCGATGGTGAGGTCCAGCGCCTGGGCGCTGCTGGCGCAGTCCAGGGCCAGCGCCAGCGCGCGGGTGTTGTGTTGGACGGGGGTGCAAGCAGCGGGCTATGGGCATGGTGGACGCCTTGTGGTTGGGGATGGCCCGCGCCCCAAAAGGAATCCGGCGCTGGCGACAGCGCTGCCGAGGCGCGGCGATGGCGGGCGGCGTGAAACGCCGCCTTGGCGGCGGCAGATGGACCGGATGCGCCGGTCTCGGCCGAACCAACCTGCCGCACCAACCCGCCCTTACTGCAGCCCGCTGCGGCGTGTCAAAGAACCATGCCGCGGCGCCGCCGGCCAGGCACTGGCCTGCAGGCCCTGGGCGCTGCCCAGCACGCTGGCCTGAATCCAGCCGGCATGGGCTACCACCAGCAGTGGCTGCGGCGCGGCGCAGGCCGCCAAGCCGCCCATGTCGGCGTGCGCCACGATGAACTGCCGGCAACGCTGCACCAATCCGGACAACGCCTCACCGCCGCCCGGGGCATGGTCGGCAAAGTCGGCCTCCCAGGCCGCCACATCGGCATGGGCGATGGCCGTCCAGGGCTGGCCGTCCCAGCGGCCGAAATCCAGTTCCAGCAACCGTGCGTCCACCCGGTGCTGCCAGCCCCAGCGCGCCAGCCAACGGCCCACATCGGCACAGCGCCGCAATGGCGACGACCACACCACCCGGGGCAGCCCGTGCAGCCGCGCCGCCCGGCGGATACGGTGCGCCAGGCGCTTGGCACGGCGCGGGTCCACCGGCAGGTCGGTCTGGCCGATGCAGCGGCCCGCCGCACCGCTGGCGCGCGGGTGGCGCCATAGCCACATCTCAGGCGCCATGGTGCGCTGCCAGGGCCAGGTAGACGGCCAGCTCACACCATTGCTGGGTGGCGCCCAGGCCGTCCCCGGTGAAGCCGCCCAGGCGGCGGCGCAGCCAGCGGCCGCACCACAGCGCCACCCCGGCAGCCGCCAGCGCCGCCAGCACCAGACGCACGGGCGACAGGCCCGGCAGCGTGCCGGCGGTGCCATTCAACCAGGTGGCCAGCCAGGGCAACAACAGCGCCAGCAGCGCGCACCAGGCCAGCGCCACGGCCAGCGCCACCGGGCCGATGTGCTGCGCCAGCGGCTTGGCCTTGGCATGCTCGGCCTCTCCCGCATATGGCAGCCAGGCCAGCAGGGCCACCGCGCCGGTGCGGCTCCAGGCATGGGCCAGCACCAGGGCGGCGGCGGCCAGCAGCGGCTGGCGCTGCGCCAGAACGGTCAGCACCGCAGCCTTCAGGGCCAGGGTGAGCAGCAGTCCCAGCGCGCCATAACTGCCCAGGCGCGAATCCTTCATGATCAGCAGGGCCCGCGCCCGGTCGACCGCGCCGCCCAGGCCGTCGCAGGTGTCGGCAAGGCCGTCTTCATGGAAACCACCGGTCAGCCACACCGTAGCGGCCATTGCCAGGGCCACAGCCACCGGGGCAGGCCAGACCTGCAAGGCGGCCAGCAGCACCACCGCGCCAAACAAGCCCACGCCCGCGCCCACCAGCGGGAAGTGCCGAGCGCAGTCCTGCAACCATTGCGGGTCGAACTGTCGGAACCGCACCGGCACCCGGGTCAGAAACTGCAGGGCAACCGCCGCCAGGCGCGCTTCATGCCGCAGGCGCAGCATCGGGTTCATGCTGCGCGGTCGCTGACGCCGGCGCTGTCGAAGCTGGCCATTCCGGCCAGCAACTGCAGGCTGGACTGCACCAGGGGCCAAGCCAGGGCTGCGCCCGATCCTTCGCCCAGACGCAGGCCCAGCGCCAGCAGCGGATCGACACCCAGCACCGCCAGCAGTGCGCCGTGGCCGGCCTCGGCACCCCGGTGGGCGAACACGCAAGCGTCCAGCACCGCAGGCGCCAGGCGCGCGGCCAACAGCAGGGCCGCGCCGACGATGAAGCCATCGATCAGGATCAACCGGCGCTCGGCCGCCGCCTGCATCATGGCGCCGGCGACCATGCCGATCTCGAAGCCGCCGAACTCGGCCAGCACGTCCAGCGGCGCCGTGGCCTGCGACGCCCTCGCCAGGCAGCGCGCCAGCACTGCCTGCTTCTGCATCAGACCGGCATCGTCCAGCCCGGTACCGCGGCCAGTGGCCTGGTCCAGCGGCACACCCGCCAGCCGGGCCAGCAGCAGGCTGGCGCTCGCGGTGTTGGCAATGCCCATCTCGCCGAACAGCACCGCATTGCCGGGCCGCGCAGCCAGCAGCTGTGCGCCGCGGCGCAGGGCCTCGGCGGCGGTGTCGGTGGCCATGGCCGGGCCGCTGCTGGCGTCGGCCGTGCCCCAGCCCAGCTTGACCGACACCAGGCCATCGGCCGCGCCGAAGTCATGCGCCACGCCGGCATCCACCAGGGTCAGCGCCAGGCCATGCTGGCGCGCCAGCACGTTGATGGCGGCGCCGCCGGCGCGCATGTTGGCCACCATCTGCCAGGTCACTTCTTGCGGGTAGGCCGACACACCCTGGTGCGCCAGGCCATGGTCGGCGGCAAACACCATCAGCTGCGGGCTGTGCAGCTGCGGGTGGCTGCTGCCCTGCAGCAGGCCGATCTGCACCGCAAGGGCCTCCAGCCGGCCCAGGGCGCCGGTGGGCTTGGTCAGGCGGTCCAGGCGGTGCTGCAAACGCTGGGCGAGTGCCGCATCGGCACGGGGTTGCACGCGGTCAATCAGCGCCTGCAGGTCGGCTGGGAGGCTGGTGGTCATGGTCAAGGCTCCGGGAAGTTCAACGGTCTTGCAGCAAGGCCATCAGGTGGCGCAGGCCGATGTGTCCGCCCACCGCATTGGCCAGGCGGTCGCACACCAACAGCAGCGGCGGGAGATGCCGGCCAAACAAGGCCTGCACGACGGCCGGGTTCTTGAGCAGACTGGTCGATCTTGACCAACTTGCCGCAGCCATGCGCCCGCAGCGCCAGGCCAAAGTCGGCCATGCCCAGGTCCTTGCCGCTGCTGATCTGCACCAGCAGCAAACCGCGGCGCGCACCGTCTGGCGCGGGCTGGTCGCATTGGGGCGGGATGATGTCCAAGCTGTGTATCCTGAAGGATCGGGGTCAATCCATGACCAGGTCGACACGCGGCACGCCGCCAGTGGCTTGCAGCCGCACCGCGCCATCGAACACGCCGGCCAGCGCCTGCTGCAATACCGGCTGGGTGGGCAGGCCGTCGGCCACCAAGGCGCCATCACGCAGCAGCAGCAGGCGGTCGGCGTGCACGGCGATCGGCAGGTCGTGCAACACCGTCACCACGGTATGGCTGCTGGCCAAGCGGCGGAACAGCCGGGCCAGCGCGACCTGGTGCGGTGCGTCGAGGTGGGTGGTGGGTTCATCAAGCAGCAGCACCGGCGCGCTGGTGGCCAGGGCGCGGGCCAGCAGCACCCGCTGGCGCTCTCCACCGCTGAGGGCCTGCAGGCGGCGCGTGGCCCAGCCGGCGCATTCGGTGTGGGCCATGGCCTGGTCGATCGCCGCATCGTCCGCCGGGCCGGGTGTGGCCAACAGGCCCAGGTGAGCGATGCGGCCCAGGGCAACGGTCTCGCGCACCGTGAGGTCGCCGGTGGTCTCGCCCTGCTGGGCCAGCCAGGCGATCTGGCGCGCACGCTCGGCCGGCGGCACGCCCGCCAGCGGCCGGTCGCCCAGCCACACCGTGCCGGCCTGCGGCCGCAGCAGGCCGGCCAGGGCCCGCAGCAGGGTGGATTTGCCAGCGCCATTGGGGCCGACGATGGCCGTCCAGCCCGGTGCCAGGCTGGCCGACACCCCACGCAGCACGGTGCGGCCACCCAGGTCAACGCACAGTGCATCGGCGCGCAGCACAGGCGCGTTCATCCCAGCCCCCGCCGCCGCAGCAGCACGAAGAGGTACAGCCCACCCAGCACTGCGGTGACCACGCCCACCGGCAGCTCCTGCGGCGGGATCACGGCGCGCGAGACCACATCGGCCACGCCCAGCAGCACTGCGCCCATGGCCGCGCTGGCACTCAGCAACCAGGCATGCGCACCCGGCGCATGGCGGCGCACCAGGTGCGGCGCCACCAGGCCGACAAAGGCCACCAGCCCGGCCTGCGACACCGCCAGCGCGGTGCTGGCCGCCAGCAGCAGCACTAGCACCAGGCGCACCCGGCCCAGGTGCAGGCCGAGGCTGGCAGCGCTGTCCTCGCCCAGGGTCAGCGCATCCAGCGCACGTGCATGGCGCAGGGCCAGCGCCAGCAGCAGCACCAGGCCGGTGGCCAGCAGCGCCAGCGCAGGCCAGCCCAGAAAGCTTGTGCTGCCCAGCATGAACGCCTGCTTGCCACGCAGCGCGTCGGGCGAGACCACGGTGACCAGGTCGGACACCGCGCCCAGCAGTACCGACACCACCACGCCGGCCAGCAACAGGCGCAGGGTCTGAACCGCACCCTGGGCCAGAACCAGGGTCAGCAGCACGCCGGCCAGCGCGCCGGCAAAGGCCGCCACCACCAGACCCACCCGCTCCAGCCAAGCGGCGGTGGCCAGGCTGATGGACAGCCCACCCAGCGCTGCACCGGCCAGCACCAGTACCACCGCCAACCCGGCGCCGGCAGCACTGCCCAGCAAGTAGGGATCGGCCAACGGGTTGCGGAACAGGCCCTGCGCCAACGCACCGCCCAGTCCCAGCAGCGCGCCCACCAACAAGGCGCCCAGGGTGCGCGGCGCACGGATCTGGCCGAGGATCAAGCCGGCTTGGTCGCCCTGCGCCTCGGCCCAGGTGTCCAGCGGCGCAAAGCCGTCGCTGCCGGTGACCAGACCCGCCAGCACAGCCAGCAAGCCGATGCCCAGCAGCAGCCAGGCCAGGCGGCGGCGGCGGCCGGCGTCGTCCAAGGTGGCGGGCCGATCGGCGTGGTCGGCCAGCGCCGCCACGCTGCCAGCATCGCGCTCACGCACCGGTGGCCGAACTGCGCTCATTGGTACACCCCGGCGCTTGCGGCCCTTCTGGCCAGACGGGAATCGGCACCTCCGGGCGGCCAGGCGGGGATCATCTGGCGGCCTCCAGGCGCTGCAGGCAATCGGCGATCTCGCCAGCCGCCTGGCCCAGGCGCGGGCCGGGGCGGATCATGGCCTCGTAGCTGTCGGCGGCAAAGCCGCAGCGCTGACCGCGTTGCAGCGCCACCAGCGCCAACCAGCCCGCGCGGCCGCCCATGGCCTGCTGTTCTTTGGCTGCGCCCATCACGATGTCAGGTTGGGCCCGCAGCACGAATTCGGGGTTCAGCTTGGGGAACGGGCCCAGGCTGGCCGGCACGATGTTGGCCATGTCCAGGCGGCCGAGCGTCTCGCCGATGAAGGACAGGGCGCCTGCCGCGTACGGCCCGCCGCCGATCTCGAAGTACACCCGCTGGCCGCGCAGCGCCGGCGGCACGCGGGCAGCGGCGGCGGCCAGCTCGCGCTCGATCCGGGCCCAGGCCTGGCTGCCCTTGTCCGGCGTGCCGAGCAGGCCGGCCAGCAACTGCAGCGTGCGCTGCACGTCGGCGTGGGTCTCCGAGCGCAGCCGCAACACCCGCAGGCCCAGCCCATCCAGCCGGTCGAGCGCGCGCGACGAGGTGGACGCCAGCACCACGTCGGGCTTCAGCCGGGCGATGGCCTCGATCAGCGCGTCGTCCATGCCGCCCAGGCGCGGCAGCTTGTTGACCTGCTCGGGCCAGTTGCTCCAGCGGTCCACGCCCACCAAGCGCTGGCAGGCATCGAGCACACAGACACTCTCGGTCAACGACGGCAGCAGGCTGACGATGCGCTGCGGCGGCATGTCGAAGCGGTGGCTGGTGCCACGGTCGTCCTGCACCACCAGCGGCTGGGCGCGTGCAACCGCCGGCAGGCCAGCCAGCAAGCCGGCCAGCAACCAGGCCGCCAACAGACAGGTCCAGCGGCGGCGGCTCATGCCGGGCCCTTCACGGTGAGCGCGATGCCGGCCACCATCAGCTGCACCAGCCCGCAATGGGCGGCGATCTGCTGGTGCAGCAGGCCCAATGCATCCAGGAACCGCCGCACCTCGCGTCCCAGTGGGCTGATGCCCAGGCCGATCTCGTTGGACACCCAGAGCACCGGGCCCGGGGCCTGCTGAAGTGCCCGCAGCAGCCGCGCGGCCTCGGCCTCCAGCGCAGCGTCGTCCAGGCCGGGGCCGTGCAGGGGCATCAGACGTTGGGTGAGCCACAGCGTCAGGCAGTCGACCACCAGCAGGTGGCCGGGCGCGCTGTGGCGGGCGATAGCGCCGGCCAGGTCCGCCGGCTCTTCCAGCGTGGCCAGGCCAGGCACGCGGGCAGCACGGTCGGCCTGATGGCGGGCGATGCGCTCAGCCATCTCGGCATCCCCCGCCAGGGCCGTGGCCACCAGAGTGGTGCGGTGCCCGGGCGCGGCCGCCAGCCAGGCGGCGGCGCGCTGCTCGGCCAGGCGGGACTTGCCGCTCTTTTGGCCGCCCAGGATGAGGCTGTGCACGATTGCATTCATGTCGTACCCGCGTCTGGGGGTGCCGGAAGTACCGCGGGCAACAGCACTGCCACCACCACGCTGGTCCCGGTGGTCTTGCCATGGCCGGAGGCCGAAGCGGCCCCCAGCACCGCTCTGGCATGCAGCGGGGTTGACAAGGCCGAAAGCGACAACGTGGTGCCCCCGCTCAAAGCAGCTGGCCGCTGCTGCGCAAACCCAGCCAGAGCTGCCGGCCCAAGGCCTGGTAGTCACGCAACGGTTCGATGTCGACACCGCCGGCATTCAGCAGCTTGGCCTGCAGCTGCCAGCCGGGCTGGAAGCGCCAGGCCACACTCAGGTCTACCGTGCCCCTGCCGCGCAAAGGCACACCGCCGGAGTCGCGGCGCTGGCTGGTAAACAATGACGCGGTGCCGAGCGTCCAGTCACCCACCTGCCAGTCGGCGCGGCCGCTGAGCTGGTGGCGCGCACGGCGCGGCAACCACGCCCCGGTGACGCCGTCGTGCGCCTCCAGGTAGTCATAGCCGGCGTGCAGCCCCACCGCCTGCCAGCGGGTCTGACCAACCAGCGACAGGCCCGACAACCGCGCGCGGCCGACATTGCGCGCGCAGCCGTTGCTGTAGTCCACCGCATTCGGGCAAAGGTTGGCATCCGACTCATAGGCGATCATGTCTGCCACGTGGTTGCGCCAAGCGGTGGCTGACACCTTGTGCACGCCGTCCTGCCAGGCCAGCCCGACTTCTGCACTGCGGCCGCGTTCGGGCTGGATGCCGGCCACCCCGTAGCCCGGGTAGTACAGGTCGTTGAAACTGGGCGCGCGGAAGGTCTCGCCGACCAGTGCGCGCAGGCGCCAGCCAGCGGCCACGGCCGCGCTCAGGCCCAGCCGCCCGGTGGTTTGGCTGCCGTACACTGAATTGCTGTCGCGGCGCAGATCGGCCTGCACGGCCAACAGCGCAAACTCGCCGGCGTACGCCAGCGCCCAGCCGGTGTTGGACCGCTGCGGCGGCGCGGCAAAGAAGTCCGCCCGGGCCAGTTCCAACAGGCGGTCCCACGCCAGTACCAGCTGCTGCCCGGCCAGCGGCGTCCACTCGACTTGCAGGCCGGCTTGCTGGCGCACGGTCTCGATGCGGTCCACCACGTTGCCACCGCTTCGGGAATCGTCTACGCCGCGGGCGAGCTTGGCCGTCAGCGCCCATTGCGGCGACCAGCGGCCCTGGTAGTCGGCGCCCAACACACGCGTCGTCAGCCGGCTTTTGAAATCGGGCGAGGCATCTGCGCTGTAGTCTGGCGGCAGGTACTCAGCGCTGTCGTAGCGTGCATCGTGCTGGCCCTCGCGCAGCAGCAGGCCCAGCCGGTGGCCATGCAGCGGTGTCCATCCCAGCCGCGCCTGCAGAGTACGGCGGGTGTAGCCATCCTTGTCGGGGTTGTAGTTGCCGAAGGCGTCGCCAGCGCGCACAGCTGTCAAGCCGTCACTGGCCTCGCGGCTGGCCGACAAGGCGTAGTCCAGCGCGCCGCCAGCGCCCGACACGGCCACCGAGGCCTCGCTCGATCCATAGCCGCCCACCGCCGCCTGGGCATTCCACTGCGCCGGGCCGCGTCCGCGCAGCGTGGTGATGAGCACCACACCTCCCACGGCATCTGCGCCGTATAGGCTGGATGCAGGGCCGCGCAGCACCTCGATGCGCTCGATCTCGGCCAAGCCCAGTGCGGATGGCTCGGCCGAGCCCAGGGTGGCCGAGCCCACGCGCACCCCATCGATCAGCACCAGCGTGCCCGATGCACCCACGCCGCGCACGAACAACGCTGTGCTTTGCCCGGGGCCGCCGTTGCGC
This sequence comes from Aquabacterium sp., assembly GCA_029865965.1. GTDB lineage: Bacteria > Pseudomonadota > Gammaproteobacteria > Burkholderiales > Burkholderiaceae_C > Pseudaquabacterium. The sequence continues at coordinate 31,712 of JARXAJ010000182.1, read as the reverse complement.
GACAACTGCAGGCCGGCCTCACTGCGCAACAGGTCGGCCAGAGACGTTGCCAGACTGGCCCGCAAGCGCGCGCCATCGATCACCACCACGTCAGCGGCCGTGGCCGCTGCACTGAGCGGAATACGTGCGGCCACGGTAACAGTCTGCGCAGGTTTGGCATCAGCGGGCTGGGCCCGCGCGGACGAGATAGCGCCCAGCGACAGGCACAGCAAAGCACAAGCGCGCACGCTTGGACGGGCACGCAGGCCCGGAATCACTTCGAACATTGGAGGGAGACACCACAAAAGACCTGTGGCCCGCTGCTTCCCCGCAGCCGGCCAACACACGGTGCGCGTCAGGGGCGCACACCACCTTGTTGGCCGGTATCCGGGCTGGCGGAAACAACCCCTGTGGCCTTCCCAACCGCTCGCGCGGCCAGTGGCGTCAGACACAGGGACTGCGGCCTCACCCCGAAGGGATCGGCCACGTCCGCTTACCGTTGCGGGGGCAGCGCAGGTTGGGTGGCGGCCCGTGGGGCCATCGCCTTCCTGCTTCCCGTTTAACCTGGCCGTCAAGAAAGGCGGCCAGAGCACCAACAACCAACATCGTAACCCAGCAAGGTTGGCGGCCCGCGCGCCCAGCGCCCCCGGGCCGCTGGGTGGGCGCCGCGCCCCGCCCACTTACAATGCGTCGCTTCAACAGGAGGCAGCGCCAGCCCATGTCAAGACTCGATGACCTTGCCGAGCGGATCGAACGGCTGGTGTTGCGCCAAGAGGAACTGCAGCGCACCAATGCCCTGCTCCAGTCCCAGCTGGGTGCCGTGACCAGTGAGCGTGACAACCTGCGCTCGCGCCTTTCCGCCGCCCGCGCACGCATTGACGCCCTGCTCGACCGCCTGCCCGCTGACCCGGTGGCCAGCGCCACCCCGGCAGCGGCCCGCAAGACGGGCACCGCATGAAGCAGATCGAAGCCACCATTCTTGGCCAGAGCTACATGCTGGCCTGCCCGCCCGATGGCGAAACCCTGCTGCGCGAGGCCGTGGCCATCGTCGACCGCGAGATGAGCGCCATCCGCAACGCCGGCAAGGTGAAAGCGCGTGAACGCATCGCCGTGCTGACCGCGTTGAACCTGGCCTATCAGCGGGCGGAGCAAGCGCACGTGGTGGCGGACACATCCGCCCCCGTCCCCGCCCCCGCCCCCGCCCCGGCGCTGGCCGTGGCCGACGGCGAGATCGATGTCGAACACCTGATCCACCGCATCGACGGCGTGCTGGGCCAGGACGGCCAGCTGCTGTGACAAAAGACACGCCACCAGGGCCATCGGTCGTGCCTAGAATGGGGCCGTCCGTTGCGGTCTGTGGGCTTTATATTTCCTTGATCCGATGCTCTTTGAGCCAGGGCTTGGAACATCGCAAGGCTGGCGTGATCGTCTCGCGTCAGATGAACCCGAAGCCTCGCTGACCTCGCCCACCTGATCTCCCCCTTGGGATCAGGAATGCGGTCCACGGTTCTGCAACGGACACCCCCCCATGTTTTGGCTGATGAAAAGCGAGCCGGCCACGTGCTCGATCGACGACCTGGCCTGCGCCCCGCAGGCCACCGTGCCCTGGGTGGGCGTGCGTAATTACCAGGCCCGCAACTTCATGCGCGACGCCATGTGCCTGGGTGACGGCGTGTTGTTCTACCACTCGTCGTGTGCCGAGCCCGGCGTAGCCGGCATCGCCCGCGTGGCCAGCACCGCCTACCCCGACCCCACCCAATTCGATCCCGCCAGCCCCTACTTCGACCCCAAGGCCACTGCCGCCGCGCCGCGCTGGCTGCTGGTCGACGTGGCCCTGGTGCAGAAGACGCCACTGCTGCCGCTGCGCCGCATGCGTGAACAGCCCGAACTCACCTCCATGGGCCTGCTGCAGCGCGGCAGCCGGCTGTCGATCACGCCGGTCACCCGCGCCGAGTGGGATGCCGTGCTGCAACTGCTGGTGGCTGACGGAGCAACAGCCTGATGGCGCTGCTCGACCCCACCCTGGTGGTGGAACTGCTGCTGCTGGGCTGCTGCACCGGCTTTCTGGCCGGCCTGCTGGGCATTGGCGGGGGCATGCTGATGGTGCCCTTCCTGACCGTGATCTTCAGCAACCGCGGTGTCGAGGCGGGCCTGGCGCTGAAGATGGCGGTGGCCACCGCGATGGCCACCATCCTGTTCACCTCGGTCAGCAGCGTGCGTGCCCACCATGCCCGCGGCGCCGTGCGCTGGGATCTGGTGAAGACACTGGCCCCAGGCATCGTGGCCGGCGGCCTGCTGTCGGGGGCTGGCCTGTTTGCGCTGATCAAGGGCCAGGCCCTGGGCCTGCTCTTTGCGTGTTTCGTGGGCTTTTCGGCCACGCAGATGCTGCGCGACCGCAAGCCGCAGCCCGGTCGGCAGATGCCCGGCCCGGTGGGCGCCACGGCTGCCGGCGGCGCGATCGGCCTGGTGGCGGGGCTGGTCGGCGCGGGCGGGGCCTTCATGTCGGTGCCGTTCATGGTGTGGTGCAACGTGGCCATCCACCACGCGGTGGCCACCAGCGCGGCGTTGGGTTTCCCGATCGCCTTGTCCAGCGTCGCCGGTTATGTGATCGCCGGCTGGGGCCTGCCGTCACCGCTGCCCGGCACGCTGGGCTACCTGTCGCTGCCGGCGCTGGCCGTGCTGGCACTGGCCAGCGTGGTGATGGCACCGCACGGCGCGCGCGCTGCGCACCGGCTCGACACCAAACGGCTGAAGAAAGTGTTTGCCGTGCTGCTGTACGGCCTGGCCGGCTTCATGCTGTGGAAGATGCTGGTGCACTGAGCGGCGCCGCACAACCCGGTCAGCCCCCGGCTTCGAACCGGATGCTGGCCAGCGCCACGGTGTTGCCGCCACGGCGCTTGGCCTCGGCCAGGGCGGCCGAGCAGGCGGTCACCAGTTCATCATGCCCTTGGGCCGTGTGGGGAAAGCTGGCCACGCCCATGGCCACACTGAAGCCCAGTTCTTGCCCATCGAGCATGACGATCTGGGTGGCGCACTGGCGGCGCAGGCCCTCCATGCGGCTGTGGGCGGTGGCCAGGCCCACGCCCGACAACAGCACCGCAAAGTGCCGGTCGTCCATGCGGCAGCTGGCGTCCATGACCCGGGTGTTGCCGCGCAGCAGCCGGCCCATGGCTTCACAGATGCGGTCCTGCGCAGGGGCGCCCAGCGCGCCGGCCTTGACATTGAAGGGGTCGAGCGCCATGTAGACCAGCGCGAACTCGCGGTGCTCCCGCGTGGACAGGTCGAGCTCGCGGCGCATCTGGTCGTCGAAATGGGCGCGGCTGTTGAGGCCGCTGGCCTGGTCGCGCAGGCCTTGCCCGGCCAGCTCGAGCCGCAGGGCATCGTTGGCCTTCTGCTGCTGTTCCAGCTGGCCGAGGGCCAGACGCAGTTGCCCATCACGCTGGCGCTGCGGCGCCAGGTCGTGCCAGATGCTGCAGATCAGGCGCTTGTCGGCTGCGGGCGACACCACCCGCAGCACCTTGAACTCACGCCGCTCGCCACGCAGGTCGAAGCGGTGCTCGCTGGCCAGTTCGGCACCCTGGGCCAGCGCGGTGTGGTCGGCCGACCGCAGCTGCGCAGCAGCGCTGGTGTCCAGCCAGTCGGCGTCGGTGCGCCCGACCAGGCCGGGCGTGTCGGTGCCGAACAAGGCGGCAAAGGCATCATTGGCCCATTGGTAACAGCCATCGTCAGCGGACTTGACGGCCACCGCCAGACCCTGTTGATGGGCCTGGGCCAGCAGCGCCTGGGCCACCAGCGCATCACATTGCCCACGGTCAACCCGCCCTGTGCTCGGGGCGGCAACACGCTCGGTCGCGAGATGAAATGTCATGGGTGCGGGCGGGGCGCCGGGGCTGGGGGAGGCCACGAGTCGATTCTGGGCAGCACCCCCCGGATCGGCAAGCTGAACCCGGGGGCACTCCCTAAGATCAATGATATCCAGCACCGCAGCCTGCCGAAGTGATGGATCGCCCGAAGTACGGCCCGGCGGTGCCGCAATTCAACCCAGCAAAAACCGCAGAATCAGCCCAGCAAGACCTGCATGCTGTGCTCATACAGCGAGGTCAGCTGCTCGAAGCTGGCCACCAGGGCCTCGCTCTCGCGCGCCAACGCAGCCCGGCCGATGGCGGCCTCAGGCCCGTCGATGCCGCGCAGGCCCTCGAGCAGGCGCTGCCACTGGCCCCGCGCCTGGGCCAGCGCGGCACGGATGGCATCGGTGGCCAGCGGCGCTTGCTCCAGGGCTGCCAGCGCGGTCTCGAACTCACGCACCGTCTGGGCTGCAGCGGCGGCATGGGCTGCTGCCTGCGGCGCGGGCAGCAGGCCGGCCAGCAGGGCCTGCTTGGCCAGGCGCTGGGCCAGCATGCGCTGGCGCCCACTGAGGTTGATCACCTGCAGGTTGCGGCGGCCGCTGGCAGCCTCCAGCGCGGCAGTCAAGGCGTCGGCACTGGCCAGCAGTTGCTCGGCCAGGGTATCGGTTTCGGCCAGCAGCGCCGGCCAGGCCAGGCCGGCGCGCGGCCCCCCGGGGGCAGCCACCGGCCGGGCAATGTGCTGCAGCGCGGCCCAGGCGGCGCGCGTGGCGTCCAACAGGTCGCCCACGGCCGGCGGCAGGTTCAGCTTGCCCAGCCAGTCCAGGTTGCGCTGCAGGCGCTGGGCCGTCTCGGCCAGGGTGTCCTCGATGCGGCCGCGCGCCACTGCCCGCAGTGCCAACGCCTTCACATGGCGCTGTGACAGCATGCGCAGCTGGCCGGCACGGTTGATGGCGTCGGCCGCCTGGGCCGCCTCGATCAGGCTGCGCGACACCTCGCCCACCCGCAGGTTGGCCTGCATCGATGCGGTGCGCAGCAGAGCAAAGGCATCGTCCTCGCTGAGCTGCTGGGCGCGCATCAGCACGCCCTTGGCGCGGTCGACCCACTTGCGCTCATCCAGCCGGGCCAAGGCGCCGGCCAGGGCCTGCTGCTGGGCCTGGTCGCGGGCGAAGCGGGCCAGCGCCAGTGGCAGCGCCGCCACAACCGCCTGGATACCGGGCGACGCCGGCAGCCAGGCCACCAGGTTCAGGTCCAGCCAGGGCTGCAGATCGGCCGGGGGTGCGGCCGCAGTGGCCAGCAATACTGGCCTGGCCGCACTGCCGGCCAGCAGGGCCAAGGCATCATGCAGCGGCACGTCCAGCGCGGGCGCAAGCACCAGGACCGCTTCCGGTGCAAGGCGAACGACCTCACGCACCAACATGTGGCAATGCACCGGCCCGCTGGCCGCCACCCCGGCGGCTTGCAGACCATCGACCAGCGCCCGGGCATCGGCCAGGCACGGCGGGTTGTCGGGGCAGGTGATCAGGAGCGGCATCGTGATGGGCAAGAGGCAGGCGGCGCAGCGCCCATGGGCAGGCCGGGGATGCACAAGCCACAGGCACCGTCCATGCCAGGGTGCTGGCATGGATGCTGCAACGGTTTGTGCGTCGGGTGTGACGATGCACCTGGGCCGGTCATGCCGGCCGCCTGCCCCGCCTGGGGCAGTGCACCACGTCCGGGGCCGCCATGCTGCGCGGCCCACCCTGGCAGGCCCCGGGGCCGCCGCAGCCGGTGCAGTTGCACCCACGCGCCCTGCCTGCATCCTGCTGCCCCGGCACCCGCCCAGCGCCCATGCGCGGGGCGGCCAGGCTCCGGCAGCCCACCTGTCCGCAGGAGCCCCGCATGAAAAAAATGAAACTGGTGTTGATCGGCAACGGCATGGCCGGCGTGCGCACGCTGGAAGAGTTGCTGAAGATCGCACCCGACCTGCACGACATCACCGTCTTCGGCGCCGAGCCGCACCCCAACTACAACCGCATCCTGCTGAGCCCGGTGCTGGCCGGTGAGCAGACCATCGACCAGATCATCCTGAACCCGCTGAGCTGGTATGCCGAGCACGGCATCACCCTGCACCTGGGCAAGACGGTGACGCAGGTCGACCGCACCAGGCGCCTGGTGATCGCCGATGACGGCACCACCGCTGCGTACGACCGCCTGCTGATCGCCACCGGCAGCCTGCCCTTCATCCTGCCGGTGCCGGGCAAGGACCTGGACGGCGTGATCGCCTACCGCGACATCGCCGACACCGAAACCATGATCGCCACCGCACGGACCCACCGCCATGCGGTGGTGATCGGCGGCGGCCTGCTGGGCCTGGAGGCCGCCAACGGCCTGATGCTGCGCGGCATGCAGGTGACGGTGGTGCACATCGCCCCCTGGCTGATGGATCGCCAGCTCGATGACGTGGCGGGCGGCCTGCTGCGGCAGTCACTGGAAGCGCGGGGCCTGAAGTTCCTGATCGGCGCGCAGACCCAGGCCCTGATCGGCGATGCGGATGGCGGCCAGGGTGGCCGCGTGATGGCAGTGCAGTTCAAGGACGGCAGCGAGATCCCGGCCGACCTGGTGGTGATGGCCGCCGGCATCCGCCCCAACACCCAGCTGGCCGAAAAGATGGGCCTGCACTGCCAGCGCGGCATCGTCGTCAGCGACACCTTGCAGACCACCACCGACCCGCGCATCTACGCCGTGGGCGAATGCGCGGCCCACCGCGGCATCGCCTACGGCCTGGTGGCGCCGCTGTTTGAGCAGGGCAAGGTCTGCGCCACCCACCTGGCGCAGTTCGGCATCGGCCGCTACACCGGCAGCCAGACCAGCACCAAGCTGAAAGTGACCGGCATCGACCTGTTTTCTGCCGGCGACTTCATGGGCGGCGCCGGCACCGAAGAGATCGTGATGAGCGACCCCTTCGGTGGCGTCTACAAGAAGCTGGTCATCCGCGACGACAAGCTGATCGGTGCCTGCCTGTATGGCGACACGGTGGATGGCAGCTGGTACTTCAAGCTGCTGCGCGATGGCCGGCCCATCGGTGACATCCGCGACAAGCTGATGTTCGGTCAGACTTTCAGCACCTCCAACATCGGTGACGTGGGCCACCAGGGCCACAACAAGACGGCTGCGATGGCCGACAGCGACGAGGTGTGCGGCTGCAACGGCGTCACCAAGGGCAGCATCTGCAAGGCCATCAAGGACAAGGGCCTGTTCACGCTGGAAGAAGTGCGCAAGCACACCAAGGCCAGCGCCAGCTGTGGGTCATGCACCGGCCTGGTCGAGCAACTGCTGATGTTCACCGCCGGCGGCGACTATTCCGCCGCGCCCCGGAAGAAGGCGATGTGCGGCTGCACCGACACCAGCCACCAGGAAGCGCGCGACGCCATCCGCAGCCAGAAGCTGCTGACCATCGACGGCGTCTACCAGGCCCTCGGCTGGCGCACGCCCAACGGCTGCAGCAGTTGCCGCCCGGCCATCAACTACTACCTGATCAGCAGCTGGCCCAAGGAGGCGCAGGACGACCCGCAGAGCCGCTACATCAACGAACGCAGCCACGCCAACATCCAGAAGGACGGCACCTACAGCGTCATCCCGCGCATGTGGGGCGGCGAGACCACCGCCGACGAACTGCGCCGCATCGCCAATGCGGTCGACAAGTACAAGATCCCCACCGTCAAGGTCACAGGCGGCCAGCGCATCGACCTGCTGGGCGTGAAGAAGGAAGACCTGCCTGGCGTGTGGAAGGACATCGGCATGCCCAGCGGACATGCCTATGCCAAGGCGCTGCGCACGGTGAAGACCTGCGTGGGATCGGAGTGGTGCCGCTTCGGCACCCAGGACAGCACCCAGATGGGCAAGGACCTGGAGCGCGCCATGTGGCGCATGTACGCGCCGCACAAGGTGAAGTTTGCGGTCAGCGGCTGCCCGCGCAATTGCGCCGAGGCCGGCATCAAGGACGTGGGCATCATCGGTGTCGACAGCGGCTGGGAGATGTACGTGGCCGGCAACGGCGGCATCAAGACCGAGGTGGCGCAGTTCTTCACCAAGCTGAAGACGCCCGACGAGGTGCTGGAATACACCGGCGCCTTCTGCCAGCTCTACCGCGAGGAAGGCTGGTACCTGGAACGCACCGTGCACTATGTGCACCGCGTGGGGCTGGACCATGTGAAGAAGAAGATCCTCGACGACCATGAAGGCCGGCGCGCGCTGTGGGCCAAGCTGCAGTTCAGCCTGGACGGCGAGCCCGACCCCTGGTTCGAGCATGCCAAGGCCCAGGTCGACCTGCGGCAGTTCAGCGCCATCACCCCCAACCTGCCGGTGATCGCGTGATGCGCCGCGCCGAGATCCCCATGCACGGGCAGCCCGCCGACTGGACCGCCATCTGCGCGGTGACCGACATCCCCCCGCTCGGCGCCCGCCGCGTGGCCCGGCCGCAGGGCATGGCGGTGGCGGTGTTCCGCACCGCCGACGACCGGGTGTTCGCCCTGCTCGACCGCTGCCCGCACAAGGGCGGGCCGCTGAGCCAGGGCATCGTGCATGGCGATGCAGTGGCCTGCCCGCTGCACAACTGGACGATTGCCCTGGCCGACGGCACGGCCCGCGCGCCCGACGAAGGCTGCACCCCCGCCTTTGCCTGCCGGGTGGACGGCGGCCGGGTGTGGCTGGACGCGACCGAGCTGGCCACCAAGGCACTGGACCTTCCCGCGCCGGTGGCCGGGCCCTGCAGCAAGCAGCCCAGCTGCGCCTGAGCGCGCCGCCACCATGGCCGAGACCAAGAGCACCTGCCCCTACTGCGGCGTCGGCTGCGGCGTGGTCATCGAAAGCAACGGTGACCAGATCACCGGCGTGCGTGGCGACCCCGACCACCCCGCCAACTTCGGCCGCCTGTGCAGCAAGGGCAGCACCCTGCACCAGACGGCCAGTGCCGCCATCACCCGCCAGGTGCGGCTGCTGCAGCCGATGCAGCGGCTGCAGCGCGGCCAGGCGCCGCAGGCCAGCAGCTGGGATGTGGCCCTGCCAGCCATCGCCGACCAGCTGGCCGGCATCGTCGAACAGCACGGCCCGGATGCTGTGGGGCTGTATGTGTCGGGCCAGTTGCTCACCGAGGATTACTACGTCTTCAACAAGCTGGCCAAGGGCCTGATCGGCACCAACAACATCGACACCAACAGCCGGTTGTGCATGAGCAGCGCGGTGGCCGGCTACAAGGCCACGCTGGGTGCAGACGCGCCACCGGCCTGTTATGACGACCTGAACCACGCCGGCACGGTGTTCGTCAGCGGCGCCAACCCGGCCTGGGCCCATCCGGTGCTGGTGCGCCGGCTCGAAGACGCCCGCCGCGCCAACCCGCAGCAGAAGCTGGTGGTGGTCGACCCGCGCCGCACCGAGACCGCAGCCATGGCCGACCTGCATCTGCAGATCCTGCCCGGCACCGACATCGCCCTGTGCCACGGCCTGCTGCACCTGATGCTGTGGGAAGGCTGGACCGACGCCGCCTTCATCGCCGCCCACACCAGCGGCTTCGACGCGCTGAAGGCCCGGGTGCGTGAATACACACCCAAGGAAACCGCCCGCATGACCGGCCTGCGCGAGGCCGACATCCTGCAGGCGGCGCGCTGGTTCGCCAACCTGGACACCACCACCGGCCAGCGCCTGCCCACCCTCAGCCTGTACTGCCAGGGCCTGAACCAAAGCCGCAGCGGCACGGCCAAGAATGCCGCGCTGATCAACCTGCACCTGGCCTGCGGCCAGATCGGCAAGCCCGGCGCCGGGCCCTTGTCACTGACCGGCCAGCCCAATGCCATGGGCGGGCGCGAGGTGGGCGGCCTGGCCAACCTGCTGAGCGCCCACCGCGACCTGGCCAACCCGGCCCACCGGGCCGAGGTGGCGGCGCTGTGGGGCTTGCCGTCGGTCCCCGACCAACCGGGCAAAACGGCGGTGGAAATGTTCCAGGCCGCTGCCGACGGTGAAATCAAGGCCCTGTGGATCACCTGCACCAACCCGGCCCAAAGCCTGCCCGACCAGGCCATGGTGCAGCGCGCGCTGCAGCGGGCCGAACTGGTGGTGCTGCAGGAAGCGTTTGCCACCACCGCCACCGCCAAGTACGCCGACTGGCTGCTGCCCGCCACCACCTGGGGCGAGAAGGACGGCACCGTCACCAACAGCGAGCGGCGCATCAGCCGCGTGCGCCCGGCCATTGCCCCGGCTGGCGCCGCACGCCATGACTGGGCGATTGCCCGCGACATCGCCCTGCGGCTGGAGGCCAGGCTGCGCCCCGGCGCGCCCACGCTGTTTGCCGCCGACAGCCCCGAAGCGATCTGGAACGAACACCGCGCCACCACCCGCGGGCGGGATCTGGACATCACCGGCCTGAGCTTCCAGACCCTGGAGGCGCAAGGCCCGCAGCAATGGCCGATGCCCGCCGGCGCCGCCACCGGCCGCGCCCGGCTTTACGAAGACGGCCGCTTCGAAACCCCCGACGGCCGCGCCCGCTTCTTCGACACCCCGTTCGTGCCGCTGGCCGAGCCGCGCGACGCCCGCTTCCCGTTCAGCCTGACCACCGGCCGCCTGCGCGACCAATGGCATGGCGGCAGCCGCACCGGCACGCTGGGCCGGCTGTTCGGCCACCAGCCCGAGCCCAGCATCGACCTGCATGCGCAGGACATGGCGCGCCTGCGCCTGCAGGACGGCGACCTGGTGCAGGTGCACAGCCGGCGCGGTGATCTGGTGCTGCCCGCCCTCACCAGCGAGACAGTGGCCCCGGCCCAGGCCCATGTGGCCATGCACTGGGGCGGCGAGGTGCTGGGCGCCGGCACAGCCGGTGGCATCAACACCCTCACCAACCCGGCTTTCTGCCCGCTGTCGAAGCAGCCCGAGCTGAAACACACGGCGGTGCGGCTGCAGAAGGCGGCTCTGCCCTGGCATCTGCTGGCTGCCGCCTGGCTGCCCGAAGACGATGCGCTGGCCCTGCGCCATCGACTGCAGCCACTGATGGCAGGCTTTGGCTATGCCAGCGCCGTGCCCTTCGGCCATGCCCGCCATGGCCTGCTGCTGCGGCTGGCGGCGGCCGCCCCGGCACCGCCCGACCAACTGATCGCCATCGAGGCGATGTTCGGCCTGGGCCCCGCACGTGCCGGCGTGCTGCGTTATGCCGACGCCCGCCGCGGCCAGCGCCGCGCCATCGGGCTGGAGACAGACGGCACCGACACCCGTCTGCAGGCCTTTGTGTTGGCAGGCGACACCAGCGCCGAAGCCTGGGTCAAGGACCTGCTGCTGCAGCAGATGCCGGCCCAGTCCTTCGGCCGCCAACTGCTGCGGCCTGATGGCCAGGCGCCTGTGGCCCTGCAGCCGGCGGGGCGGCAGGTCTGCACCTGCCTGGATGTGGCCGAGCCAGCCATCCTGGGCAGGCTTGCGCACTGCCATGGCAACGACGCACAACGCCTGCAGCAAGTGCAGCAACAGTTGGGCTGCGGCACACAATGCGGGTCGTGTGTGCCCACGCTGTGGCGCATGGTGGCAGCCACGGCACCTGCGGTGCCCACACTGCTGACTTGAAACATTTCGTGTGCAGGGCAGGCACCGCAGGCGGATTCGGCCCGAAACTTGCGATCAGCTGACGCAACAAACGCAAGGGTGGCGCCATGGGCATTGCGCAGTACATCAAGGAGATCGGCCGCGGCCATGAAGGCGCGCGTCCATTGGGCATTGACGCTGCCGCTGACCTGATGGGCCAGGTCCTCGACGGCCAGGTCACCGACCTGGAGGTGGGCGCGTTTGCACTGGCCATGCGCATCAAGGGTGAAACGGTCGATGAGCTGCTGGGCTTTGCCCAGGCCACCCAAGCACGTTGTTTGGCACTGCACAGCGACAAGCCGGTGATCGTGATCCCCAGCTACAACGGCGCGCGCCGCCTGCCCAACCTGACACCGCTGCTGGCGTTGCGCCTGGCGCAAGAAGGCGCGCGGGTGCTGGTGCATGGCCCCCGGCACGACCCCACCCGCGTCAGCACGGCCGACATCTTCCAGGCCCTGGCCCTGCCCCCAGCCGAAGACACAGCCACCGTGCAAGAGCGCTGGCAGCGCCGCGAGCCCGCCTTCATCGCCACCGACACACTCAGCGCCGCACTGCAGCGGCTGCTGGATGTGCGCTGGGTGGTGGGCCTGCGCAATTCCGGCCACACGGTGGCCAAGCTGCTGCAGCCGGTGGTCGGCGCGCCAGCCCTGCGCCTGGCCAGCCACACCCACCCCGAGTTCGGCCTGCTGATAGCCGACCTGGCCCAGCGCAGTGCGGCCGACCTGATGCTGTTGCGCGGCACCGAAGGTGAACCCGTGGCCGACCCGCGCCGCTGTCCCAAGCTCGACACCTGGCTGGGCGGCCATTGGCAGGCCGACCTGTCCTGCCCGGCACAGGAAGGCGTGCTGACCGAGCTGCCGCTGCTGCCGCGCCAGATCGACGCTGCCACCGTGGCGGTCTACATCCAGGGTGTGCTGGCGGGTGAGAAGCCCGGCCCGGCGCCGCTGGACCGGCAGGTCGTCCTGCTGATGGCCGCACTCGGGCGCCTGGGCAGCGGCGCGCCGCAGGTCAAGCGGGCCTGATCCAGGGCGCTGCGGCGGCGACGTCGGCAGCGGCGGCCGGGCGCCGCCCCTATCATCGCGCGCCATGCCTGCCGCTCTGCCCGACTTCGACGCCGTGATCCTGGGCGCCGGTGCGGCCGGGCTGTTCTGTGCCGGCGTGGCCGGCCAGCGCGGGTTGCGGGTGCTGGTGATCGACCATGCGCCCAAGCTGGCCGAGAAGATCCGCATCTCGGGCGGCGGGCGCTGCAACTTCACCAACCGCGACACCACGCCAGCGCAGTTTTTATCCAACAACCCGCACTTCTGCCGGTCGGCCCTGGCGCGCTACACGCCGGCCGACTTCATTGCCCTGGTGCGCAGCCACGGCATCGGTTTCCATGAGAAGCACAAGGGCCAGCTGTTCTGCGACGACTCGGCAGAGCAGATCATCCAGTTGCTCGTGGCCGAATGCGATGCCGGCGGCGTGCAGCGCTGGCAGCCCTGCAGCCTGGCAGCGGTGCGGGCGGTGGCCGGCGGGTTCGAGGTCGACACCAGCGCCGGGCCGGTGCGCTGCGCCCAACTGGTGGTGGCCAGCGGCGGGCTGTCGATCCCGAAGATCGGCGCCACCGACATCGGCCACCGGCTGGCCCGCCAGTTCGGCCATGCCGTCGTGCCCACGCGCCCGGCCTTGGTGCCGCTGACTTTCGATGCCAGCATTTGGGCACCGTTTGTGCCACTGGCCGGTGCATCGTTGCCGGTGCAGCTGGCCACCGGCAGCGGCCAGGCAGCCGGCCGCTTCGATGAAGACCTGCTGTTCACCCACCGGGGCCTGAGCGGGCCGGGGGTGTTGCAGATCTCCAGTTACTGGCAGCCGGGCGAACCCTTGCGGCTGAACCTGCTGCCCGGCGGCGACATCGCCGACCAGTTGCGCCAGGCCAAGGCCGGCTCGCGCCGCCAGTTGGGCAATGTGCTGGCCGGGCTGCTGCCCCAGCGCCTGGCCGATGCCTGGCTGGCGCGGCTGGGCCTGGACGCCAGCCGGCCGCTGCCCGAGGTGCGCGACAAGGATCTGCAGCGCCTGGGTGACAGCCTGGCCCGCTGGGACATCACCCCCAACGGCACCGAGGGCTGGCGCAAGGCCGAAGTCACTGCCGGCGGGGTGGACACGCGCGAACTCGATTCCCGCAACATGGCCAGCCAGCGCCAGAGCGGCCTGTTCTTCATCGGCGAGGTGGTGGACGTGACCGGCTGGCTGGGCGGCTACAACTTCCAGTGGGCCTGGGCCAGCGCGGCGGCCTGCGCCCAGGCGTTGCAGGCAGCTGAAACCATCGGCTGACGGCCTGCCAACCTGAACATTGCCGATACTCAGGTTTTCACCGTAGAATCCCCGCTTTGCTGGCAAACCGCGCAGGTGCAAAGGTGCTCGGCAATTCCGGAATGTTGGATCACACAGTGTTGGGGCGGGTGCCCTGGTGCTGTGAATCAAGCAGCCGGGCCCGATACGCACAGCGCAAACAACCCCTGGGATTTTTGGATTACATGACCACGATTCGCGTCAAGGAAAACGAGCCGTTCGACGTTGCATTGCGCCGCTTCAAGCGCACCATCGAGAAGCTGGGCCTGCTCACCGATCTTCGCGCCCGCGAGTTCTACGAGAAGCCCACCGCCGAGCGCAAGCGCAAGAAGGCTGCCGCGGTCAAGCGTCACTACAAGCGCGTGCGCAGCATGCAGCTTCCCAAGAAGCTGTACTGAGCTTCAGCGTTTGAAACAACGCCCGCGCGGGACGCCGCAGCGGGCGTTTTTCATGGCCCCAACCGTTTGCAACTGAGCGAGGCTTGCATGCTGCTGAAAGACCAGATCACCGAAGACATGAAGACGGCGATGCGCGCCAGGGATGCGGCACGCCTGGGCACCATCCGGCTGCTGCTGGCCGCCGTCAAGCAGCGCGAGGTCGACGAGCGCATCGTGCTGGACGACGCGGCCATCGTCGGCGTGGTCGACAAGCTGATCAAGCAGCGCAAGGACTCGATCACCGCCTTTGCCAGCGCCGGCCGCACCGACCTGGTCGACAAGGAAAGCGCCGAACTGGCCGTGTTGCAGGCTTACCTGCCGGCGCGGCTGTCGGGTGACGAGATCACCGCCGCCGTGGGCGCCATCGTCGCCGGCCTGGGCGCCAACGGCCCGGGCGACATGGGCAAGGTGATGGCCGCCGTCAAGGCGCAGTTGGCCGGCAAGGCCGACATGGGCGCGGTGTCTGCAGCGGTCAAGACTGCACTGTCGAAGTAAGCTTCACCCATGAACACCAACCTGCCCCTGCGCCAGATCGCCGACACCGTGTGTGTTGCCCCGCAATTGGACCCCGAGGCGATGGCCGAGCTGGCCCGACTGGGCTTCAAGAGCGTGGTCAACAACCGGCCCGACTTCGAACACGGCCCCGATCAGCCCACCAGCGCTGCGATGCAGGCCGCTGCCGAGGCCGCCGGCCTGGCCTACCGCCACCTGCCGGTCGATAGCGGCTGGCAGTCGCCGGAGCAGATCGCAGCCTTTGCCGCGTTGCTGCAGAGCCTGCCGCAGCCGATGTTGGCTTTCTGCCGGTCAGGCGCCCGGTCCAACCTGCTGTACCAGCAGGCCACGGCCGGCTGAGCGTCCCACCATGCGGCCGCCGGCCGCTGCCCGCCATGTCAACTTCAGACTCCGCCGCCACGGCGGATCCCGGCACCGCCATGCCGGCGCATCCGCACCGTGACAGGCCCGTGCGCAGCTTCGTGCTGCGCGCCGGCCGCCTGGGCAGCGGCCAGGCGCGGGCGCTGGTCGATCTGGGGCCGCGCTTCCTGCTGCCCTTCCAGGCCGCACCGCTGGACTGGGACACCGCCTTCGGCCGCCGTGCACCCCGGGTGCTGGAGATCGGCTTCGGCATGGGCCAGGCCACCGCAGCCATTGCGGCCGCCCGGCCCGACCTGGACTTCATTGGCATCGAGGTGCACCAGCCCGGCGTGGGCGCCTTGCTGCGCGAGATCGGCGAGCGTGGCCTGAGCAACATCCGCATCGTGCAGCACGACGCCGTGCAGGTGCTGCAGCAGATGGTGGTGCCAGCCTCACTGGCGGGGGTGCACGTGTTCTTCCCGGATCCGTGGCACAAGAAGCGGCACCACAAACGGCGTCTGATCCAGCCAGCCCTGGCCGACCTGCTGGCCAGCCGGCTGGCCCCCGGCGGCTGGCTGCACTGCGCCACCGACTGGGACGACTACGCCCAGCAGATGCTGCAAGTGCTGGGCAACTGCTCCACGCTGGCCAACACCGCCAGCGGCTTTGCGCCGCGCCCGGACATGCGCCCGCTGACGAAGTTCGAGGCCCGCGGCCTGAAGCTGGGCCACGGCGTGTGGGACTTGCTGTTCACCCGCCGCGCCTGAGCGCCGCCGCAGGCGCCGTTCAGGCCGCCCAGGTCACCCAGCCGGTGGAGGCCGTCAGCAGCACGATGCCGCCAAACACGATGCGGTACCAGGCGAACACGGTGAAGTCATGGGTGGACACATAGCGGATCAGCCAGCGGATGCACAGCAGTGCGCTGCAGAACGCCATCACCGTGCCCACCGCGAACATCGGCACGTCGGCCATGCTGAGCAGGTCACGCTGCTTCCACACCGAATAGGCGCCCGCGCCCATCAGCGTGGGGATGCCCAGGAAGAAGCTGAACTCGGTGGCCGCCTTGCGCGAGAACCCCAGCACCAGCGCACCCATGATGGTGGCGCCCGACCGGCTGGTGCCGGGGATCAGCGCCAGGCACTGCAGCAGGCCCACCTTCAACGCATCGGCCACGGTCATGTCGTCGACAGTCTCCACCCGGGCGCGGCGGTTGCCGGCCAGGTCCAGGGCGCCATACAGCCGCTTGTGGCGGGCCTCGATCCACAGGATCAGCACACCGCCCACGATGAAGGCCATGGCCACCGGCACCGGCGCAAACAGGTGCTGCTTGACCAGCCCGCCCAACAGCAGGCCGAACACCGCAGCGGGCAAGAAGGCCACCAGCACATTCAGCGCAAACCGCTGGGCGCGGGCCTGGCTGGTGATGCCGCTGATGGTGTCGATCAGCCGCTGGCGGTATTCCCAGACCACCGCCACCATGGCACCGGTCTGGATGGCGATCTCGAACACCTTGACCCGGTCGCCGGTGAAGTTCAGCAACGATCCGGCCAGGATCAGATGGCCGGTCGACGAGATCGGCAGGAACTCGGTGAGCCCCTCGACCACGCCCATCACGGCCGCCTTCAGCAACAGCACAAGATCCACGCTCGCCCCCACTGGCCAAAGCGGCGGATGATAGCTGCGCGCCCCAGCGGACCCAGGGTTTCATCGGCATGGCGGATTGCCCCAGGTTGCCGCCGATGTTGGCGACGGCTACATTACTGACCAGCCAGTCATTAAATGCAGACCACCGATCCCGCCCAACGGCGACGCCGCAAGGAAGCCCGTCCCCAGGAACTGCTCGAAGCCGCACTGGCGCTGTTCGTGCAGAAAGGCTTTGCGGCCACCCGGGCCGAGGAGGTGGCTGCCCTGGCTGGCGTGTCCAAGGGCACGTTGTACCTGTACTACCCCAGCAAGGAAGAACTTCTGAAGGCGGTGATCGCGCACTACCTGTCTGACCGCATTGCCGAAGGCGCCGCCCAGGCCGCCGGGTTCAACGGCAGCGCCACCGACCTGCTGCAGAGCATCCTGATCGACTGGTGGACCCAGCTTTATGACAGCCCGGCTGCCGGCGTCTTCAAGCTGGTGATCACCGAGGTGCGCAACTTCCCCGAGATCGCCGGTTTCTACCACCGCGAGGTGGTCGAGCGCGCCCATGACCTGCTGGGCCGCATCGTGCGCCAGGGCATTGACCAGGGTGAATTCCGGCCGGTCGATGTCGACCATGCGGTGCACTCGCTGGTGTTGCCGCTGGTGATGATCTGCCTGCACCGCCATTCGCTGGGCGCCTGCACGCCGGCCGACTGGCACCTGGATGGCCGCGCCTTCATCGCCCAGCATGTGCACCTGGTGCTGGCGGGCTTGAGCGTGCGGCCACCCCAGGCGCTGGCCACACCCCCGGTTCCCCCCATTCCACCCCGTTCCACAGCACCCTGATGCCCGACGTTCAGAAGAAAAAGACCCGGCTGCGCTGGGCGATGGCCCTGTTGGTGGTGGTGGTCCTGGTGGCAGGCCGCCAGTTGATGACCAAACGCACGGCAGCGCAGGCCAGCATGGCCGCTACCGCAGCCAGCGCACCGCCGCCCCAGCTGGAGCTGGGCCCGCAAGACCTGCTGCCGGTGGAGCGCACCGCGCTGAGCCGCAGGCTGGAGGTCTCGGGCAGCCTGAAGGCCGTGAACACCGCCTTCGTCAAGGCGCGGGTGGCCGCCGAGCTGAAAACCCTGACCGTGCGTGAAGGCGATGCGGTCAAGGCCGGCCAGGTGATCGGCCAGCTGGATGCGACCGAGTTCGACTGGCGCCTGCGCCAGGCCGAGCAGCAGGCAGCAGCAGCCCGCGCGCAGCTGGAGATCGCGCAACGCCAGCTGGCCAACAACAAGGCGCTGGTGGCGCAAGGCTTCATCTCGCCCACCGCGCTGGACACCTCCACCAGCAATGAAGCAGGCGCCCAGGCCACGCTGCAGGCCGCGCTGGCCGCCGTGGAACTGGCACGCAAGAGCCGCGGCGACGCCACCCTGGTGGCGCCGATCGCCGGCCTGGTGGCCCAGCGCCTGGCCCAGCCCGGTGAGCGGGTGGCGCTGGACGCACGCATCGTCGAGATCGTCGACCTGTCGCGCATCGAGCTGGAAGCCGCCATCGCCCCGCAAGACCTGCCCAGCCTGCAACTGGGCGCCAAGGCCGGCCTGCTGCTGGACGGCACCGGCCAGGAAGTGGCTGCCACCGTGGTGCGCATCAACCCCAGCGCCACGGCCGGCGCCCGCACCGTGTCGGCCTACCTGGCGGTGGCGCCGCACCCGGGCCTGCGCCACGGCCTGTTTGCCCGCGGTTCGGTTGAACTGGGCCAGACCACGGCGCTGGCGATCCCGCTGTCGGCCGTGCGCAATGACCAGGCACAGCCCTACGCCATCCGCCTGCGTGACGGCCGCGCGCAACGGCGGGTGCTGGCCCTGGGCGCGCAAGGCCGGCCGGCCCAGCACGCCGCCGGTGCGGGTGACTGGGTGGAAGTGCGCAGCGGCCTGGAGGCTGGCGACCGGGTGCTGGCTGCCAGCGCCGGCCTGGTGCCCGACGGCGTGCGGCTGAAGCTGCCGCCTGCCACCCCTGCCCTGCCAGCGGCATCCACGCCCGCGCCCGCGGCGGGCGACTGATCCGGCCGCGCCATGTGGTTCACCCGTGTCTCGATCGCCAACCCGGTGATGGCCGTGATGGTGATGCTCGCCTTCGTGGTGCTGGGCTTGTTTTCCTACCAGCGGCTGAAGGTCGACCAGTTTCCCGCCATCGACTTCCCCACGGTGGTGGTGCAGACCGAGTACCCGGGCGCTGCGCCCGAGGCGGTGGAAAGCGAAGTCACACGGAAGATCGAGGAATCGGTCAACACCATTGCCGGTATCAACCAGCTGTATTCGCGCAGCTATGAGGGTTCATCGCTCGTCATCGTGCAGTTCAACCTCGACATGGACGGCCGGCGTGCGGCCGACGAGGTGCGCGAAAAGCTGGCGCTGATCAAGCCGCTGCTGCGCGACGAGGTGAAGGATTCGCGCGTTTCTCGTTTCGACCCTGCCGGCGTGCCGATTTTCTCGCTGGCTGTCACCTCACCCGACACCAGTGTCAGCGTGCAGGCGCTGACCACCTATGCCGACCAGGTGCTCAAAAAGCGGCTGGAGAACGTGCCCGGCGTGGGCTCGGTGGCGCTGGTGGGCGGCGTCAAGCGCGAGATCAACGTCTACCTGAAACCTGCGGCGATGGAGGCCTTCGGGGTCGGCGTCGAGGCGGTGATGGGCGCGGTGCGCAGCGAGAACCAGAACCTGCCCGCCGGCAGCCTGCGCTCGGCCGAGGCCGAACGCACGGTGCAGATCGACGGCCGGGTGAAGCGGCCCGAAGACCTGAACCAGGTGATCGTCGCGCGCCGCGGATCGACGGGTGCCGGCGGTGCCAGCGCGGGCCAACCGGTCAGGCTGCAGCAGGTGGCCCGGGTGGTCGACGGGCCCGAGGAAGCGGAAAGCCTGGCGCTGTACAACGGCAAGCGCATGCTGGCGCTGGAGGTCAAGAAGAGCCAGGGCGAGAACACCATCGAGGTGGTCGATGGCCTGCTGCGCGCGGTGGAGCAGGTGCGCGCACAGCTGCCGCCTGGCGTGGCACTGGAGGTGGTGCGTGACGGCTCGCGGCCCATCCGCGTGTCGGTGGCCAACGTCAAGCGCACGCTGATCGAAGGCGCCGTGCTCACCGTGGGCATCGTCTTCCTGTTCCTCAACAGTTGGCGGTCCACCGTCATCACCGGGCTGACGTTGCCGATCGCGCTGATCGGCACGTTCTTGTTCATGGACATGTTCGGCTTCTCGATCAACATGATCACGCTGATGGCCATGAGCCTGTGCGTGGGCCTGCTGATCGACGATGCCATCGTCGTGCGCGAGAACATCGTGCGCCATGTGCAGATGGGCAAGTCCGCCCGCAGTGCGGCGCTGGAAGGCACCAACGAGATCGGCCTGGCGGTGCTGGCCACCACGCTGAGCATCGTGGCGGTGTTCCTGCCGATCGGCTTCATGAGCGGCATCATCGGCAAGTTCTTTCACGAGTTCGGCATCACCATCGTGGCGGCGGTGCTGATCTCGATGTTCGTGAGCTTCACGCTCGACCCGATGCTCAGCTCGGTGTGGCATGACCCGGCCATCGACCGCGACCTGGACCGGCAGAACGGCCAGCCGTTCAAGCCCAAGGGCCTGTACGACCTCACTTTGGGCCGCGTCACCCATTGGGTGGACAGGGCATCGCACCGGCTGGGCGATGTGTATGTGGCCACGCTGCGCTGGTCGCTGGAGCACAAGGGTGCCACCGTGGGCATCGCGCTGGCGTCGCTGGTGGGCGCGCTGGTGCTGGTGCCGCGCCTGGGCACCGAGTTCGTGCCCAAGGCCGACTTCAGCGAGACCAGCATCCAGTTCTACACCCCGGTGGGCAGCAGCCTGGCCACCACCGAGGCGCGCGCCCGGCAGGTCGATGCCATCCTGCGCGAGATGCCCGAGGTAAGGGATACCCTGGTCACCATCAACACCGGCAATGCGGCGGGCCGCAACTACGCCAGCGTGTTCGTGCGCCTGGTCGATCGCAAGGACCGCAGCCGCAATGTCGACCAGATGTCGGCGCCACTGCGCCAGCGGCTGCAGCAGGTGGCCGGCATCACCGTCACCCATGTGGGGCTGCTCGACGCCATTGGCGGCAACAAGCCGATCTCGCTGTCGATCCAGGGCAGCGACATTGCGGAGTTGCAGCGCCTCACGTCCAGCCTGATGACCAAGATGGCGGCGGTGCCCGGGCTGGTGGACCTGGACACCAGCATGAAGCCCCCCAAGCCCACGGTGGTGGTGGACGTCAGGCGTGACGCCGCCAGCGACCTGGGCCTGAGCGTGGGCAGCATCACCAGCACGCTGCGCGCCCTGGTGGCCGGCCAGACCGTGGGCGACTGGCGCGCCGCGAACGACCAGACCTATGACGTGAAGGTGCGCCTGGCCCCCGAGGCGCGCGACAACCCCGACGACCTGGCCCGCCTGAGCCTGGTGCTGGGCGGCAGTGCGGCCACCGCAGCCGACGGCAGCGTGCGCACCGTGCGCCTGGGCCAGGTGGCCGACGTGCGCGCCGGCATCGGGCCCAACCAGATCAACCGGCGCGACCTCAACCGCGAAAGCGAGATCAGCGCCAACACCAGCGGCCGGGCGTTGGGCGAGGTGTCGGCCGACATCCGCCAGATCCTGGACGCCGCACCGCTGCCGCCGGGCTACAGCTACCGCTTCGGCGGCAGCACCAAGGACATGCAGGACAGCTTCGGCTATGCCATCTCGGCCCTGGTGATGGGCGTGGTGTTCATCTACATGATCCTGGCCAGCCAGTTCCGCAGCTTCCTGCAGCCGCTGGCGCTGATGAGCTCGCTGCCGCTCACCCTGATCGGCGTGGTGGGCGCGCTGCTGCTGTGGCGCAGCACGCTCAACATGTTCTCGGTGATCGGCGTGATCATGTTGATGGGGCTGGTGACCAAGAACGCCATCCTGCTGGTCGATTTCGCGATCCGTGCCCGTGCGGATGTGGTGGATGCACACGGCGTCCGCACCGCGGGCATGGACCGCAGCGCCGCCTTGCTGATGGCCGCCCGGGTGCGGCTGCGCCCCATCCTGATGACCACGCTGGCCATGGTCTTCGGCATGCTGCCGCTGGCCCTGGCGCTGACCGAAGGCTCGGAACAGCGCGCCCCCATGGGCCAGGCGGTGATCGGCGGGGTCATCACCTCATCGCTGCTGACCCTGGTGGTGGTGCCGGTGATCTACTGCTGGCTCGACGACCTGGGCGCCTGGTGCACCCGCCGGCTGTTCGGCAATGGCACGCCGGCTGCTGGCCGTCAGACTGCCGCCATGCCCCCGAAATAGAATTCCGGGTTGATCCGCCAGACCCCGCCGCAAGAACGCCACACCACCCGACCGCCATGAACATCGAACAAGCCCGCTTCAACATGATCGAGCAGCAGATCCGCCCCTGGGATGTGCTGGACCTGGGCGTGCTGGACCTGCTGGCCCGTGTGCGGCGGGAGGACTTCGTGCCGCCGGCCTACAAGGCGCTGGCCTTCGTCGATGCCGAGGTGCCGCTGGGCCATGGGCAGGTGATGCTGGCGCCCAGGGTCGAGGCCCGCCTGCTGCAGGAAGCCCAGGTGCAACGGCATGAACGGGTGCTGGAAATCGGCGCCGGCTCGGGTTTCATGGCCGCGCTGCTGGCGCACCGGGCGCAGTCGGTCATCACGCTGGAACGGGTAGGCGCGCTGGCAACACTGGCCGCCGCCAACCTGCGCCGCGGCGGCGTGCTCAATGCCAGCGTGCGCGAGATGGACGGCCATGCCGGCCTGCCCGACGACGGCCCGTTCGACGTGATCATGCTGTCGGGCTCGGTGGCCGAGGTGCCGCAGGTGCTGCTCGACCAGCTCAAGCCCGGCGGCCGGCTGCTGGCCCTCGTCGGCCATGAACCGGTGATGCACGCGGTGCGCATCACCCGGCTGTCGGCCACGGCATTGCAGTCGCAAGACCTGTTCGACACCGTGGCGCCGCGCCTGGCGGGCTTTGGCGAGCCCACCCGCTTCCACTTCTGACCGGGCAGCCTGGCGCATGACCCTCCCTCAAGTCACCGTGCAGGACCTGGCCGCCTTCATCGCCAGCCACGCCGACCAGGCACCGCTGCTGCTGGACGTGCGCGAAGACTGGGAACTGCAGACCGCGCGGCTCGACCTGCCCGGCGCCACCACGCTGCACATCCCGATGCACAGCCTGCCCGCGCGCCATGCTGAACTGCCGCCGGCGCAGCCCGTCCTGGTGTTGTGCCACCACGGCGTGCGCAGCCTGCAGTGCGTCGCGTGGCTGCGGCAGCAGGGGCACCCTGCGGTGTACAACATTGCCGGCGGCATCGATGCCTGGTCATGCACCGTGGATGCGTCGGTGCCGCGCTACTGACCCCCGTTTCCCACTCCATCCCACCTGCCCGAGGATCACCGTCCATGCCCAGCCCGATTCCGCGCTTCCTGCCTTCGCGCCTGTGCTGCGCCAGCCTGCTGGCTCTGCTGCTGGCCAGCGGTGCGGTTCAGGCCCAGAACCTCGACACGCTCTACCAGGCCGCCCGGGCCTACGACGCCAGCTACCTGTCGGCCCGCAGCCTGGCCGAGTCGGCCACATTCCGCGCGGCCCAGGCCGATGCCCTGCGCCTGCCCAGCGCCAGCCTGAACGGGTCGGTCACGGCCAATGAGATCAACACCGTCACCGGCAACGGCGTCGGCAGCCGCAATGTCACCTTGGGGGTGCAGGGCCGGCACCCGCTGTTCAACCGCAGCAACGCCGCCAGCTTTGACCAGGCCCAGCGCGCGCTGTCGGTGTCGCAGGCCGACCTGGAAGCCGCCGAGCAGGACCTGATCGTGCGGGTGGCCCAGGCTTACTTCGACGTGCTGGCAGCGCAGGACGCGTTGTCGGCCGCCCAGGCCTTCAAGAAGGCGGTGGCCGAGCAGCTGGCCTCGGCCAAGCGCAATTTCGAGGTCGGCACCGCCACCATCACCGACACGCGTGAATCGCAGGCCCGCTTTGACCTGGCCACCGCCCGCGAGCTGGTGGCCGACAACGACCTGCGCACCAAGCGCACCGTGCTCGACCAGCTGGTGGGCCGCAATGCCGTGGCGCCGCTGGGCCTGGCGCTGCCGGCGAACCTGCCGCCGGTGCTGCCGGCGGACATGGACGCCTGGGTGACTGCCGCCGACGGCCTGCACCCCACCATCCGCCGGGCCCGCCTGGCGCAAGAGGTGGCGCGGTTGGAAACCGACAAGGCCCGCGCCGGCGCGCTGCCCACAGTCGACCTGGTGGGCGGGCTCAGCAGCAGCAACGCCAGCGGCTCAGCCACCATTCCCAACAACAACCGCGGCACCAACACCTCGGCCAGCGTGGGTGTGCAGCTGAACATGGCGCTCTACACCGGAGGTGCGGTGCAAAACCGCATCAAGGAAACCGTGGTGCTGGAAGAAAAAGCCCGCCAGGACCTGGAAGCCGCGCGCCGGGGTGTGGGCCTGGGCACACGCAGCGCCTTCCTGGGGGTGCAGTCGGGGCTGGGCCAGGTGAAGGCGCTGGAGGCGGCCGAGGCCTCCACCAGGCTGGCGCTGGAAGCCACCGAGCTGGGCTACAAGGTGGGCGTGCGCGTCAACCTGGATGTGCTGAACGCCCAGAGCCAGCTGTTCGACACCCGGCGTGATCTGTCCAAAGCCCGCTATGACGTCATCGTCAACGGCCTGAAGCTGCGCCAGGCCTCGGGCCAGTTGCAGCCGCAAGACCTGCGCGCCGTCGACGCGCTGCTGGCACCGCGCTGAAGCGCGGCCCCGCACAGCGGTTAGCGCATCAGCCGCAGCACCTGCTGTGCGATCAGTGCCGCCGCACCGCGGTGGGCATTGGCAAAGCCCAGGGCACGCTGCACCCAGGCATTGCGATCAGGGTCGGTGGCCAGTTCGACCGCCACATCGACGCCGTCGCGGATGTTGTCGACCCGCTGCGCCGCCCGCGCCATCAGGGCCTGCTTGGAGGCCTGGGCAAAGTTGAAGGTGTGCGGGCCCATCACCACCGGGCAGCCGCAGGCGGCGGCCTCGATCAGGTTCTGGCCACCCAGCGGGGCAAAGCTGCCGCCCAGCAAAGCCACATCGGCACAGGCGTAATACAGCGGCATCTCGCCCATGCTGTCGCCCACCCACACATCGGCCAGGGCGGCGTCATCGGGCGGCTGGTCATCCCACTCGGTGCGGCAGTGCAGGGTCAGGCCCTGCATGCGCGCCAGCGCCGCTGCCTCCTGGAAGCGCTGCGGGTGGCGCGGCACCAGCAGCAGCAGGGGCCGCGGCACAGGCAGCGCGGCCCAGGCGGCCAGCAGCGGGCCTTCTTCCCCTTCACGCGTGCTGGCGGCCAGCACCACCGGGCGGTGCAGGCTCTGGCGCCAGCTCAGCCCCATTGCGGTGAGCATGGGCGATGGTGTCATGTCGAACTTCAGGTTGCCGCTGACCATCACACGCGGCGCGCCGGCCTCGCGCAGGCGGCGGGCATCGTCGACCGTTTGCGCCAGCACCATCGACAAGCGTGCGGCCGCCGGGTGCAGCAGCGCCGCCAGCTGCTTGCCCCTGGCGGCGCTGCGCTCGCTCAGGCGGGCATTGGCCATCACCATGGGCACGTCGTGGCACTGCGCCTGGTGCATCAAAGCGGGCCACAACTCGGTCTCCATCAGGATGCCCACGGCCGGCTGGAAGTGGCGCAGGAAGCGGCGCGTGGCGCCCGGCGTGTCGTAGGGCAGCCAGACCTGGCCATCACCGTCTTGCATCAGCTTGCGCCCGGCGGTGCGGCCGGTGGCCGTGCCGTGGGTCAGCAGCAGACGCATGTCGGGATGGGCCCGGCGCAGCGCCTCCACCAGGGGAATCGCGGCGCGGGTCTCACCCAGCGACACCGCATGCAACCACACCGCGCCCGGCAACGGCGGGCGACCCGGGTAGTAGCCCAGACGCTCCATCAAGCGGAAGCGGTAGCCAGCCTCGACCCTGCCGCGGCGCCACAGCCGCAGCAGGTACAGGGGTGTGGCCAGCCTCAGCGCGGTGGCATAGATCCACAGGGCCACGCCCTGCCACAGCCGTGCGGGCCAGGCCGGACGGTTCGGGCCAGCGTCAGTGTGCGGCCTTGGCGACCTGGGCATCGGGCTTGACCACGCGCAGCGCTGCCATGAAATCGCGCTCGATGCGCGCCAGCGCCTCAGGCGTGTGGCCTTCGAACCGCATCACCAGCACCGGTGTGGTGTTGGACGCGCGGATCAGGCCGAAGCCGTCGTCGTAGTCGGCACGCAGGCCGTCGATGGTGTTGATCTCGGCCCCCGGGAACTTGGCCGTGGCCTGCAGTTCGGCCACCAGCTTGTGCGGCTCGCCCTCGGCACAGGCCACGTTCAACTCGGGGGTGGAAAACGATGTGGGCAGGTCGTTGAGCACCGCGCTGGGGTCGGCACTGCGCGACAGGATCTCGAGCATGCGGGCGGCGGTGTACATCGCATCGTCGAAGCCATACCAGCGCTCGCCCAGGAAGATGTGGCCGCTCATCTCGCCGGCAATCGGCGCACCCAGCTCCTTCATCTTGGCTTTGATCAGCGAGTGGCCAGTCTTGTACATCATCGGCACGCCGCCGGCCTCGCGGATGACGACCGGCAGGCGCTGCGAGCACTTGACATCGAAGATGACGGTGCCGCCGGGGTTGCGCGACAGCACATCGCGCGCCAGCAGCATCAGCTGCCGGTCGGGGTAGATGATGTCGCCGCCCTTGGTGACCAGGCCCAGCCGGTCGCCGTCACCGTCGAAGGCGATGCCCAGTTCGGCCTTGGCGGCCTTCACTGCCTTCACCAGATCGGCCAGGTTCTCGGGCTTGCTCGGGTCGGGATGGTGGTTGGGAAAGTCGCCATCCACCTCGGAGAACAGCTCGACCACCTCGCAGCCCAGCGCCCGCAGGATGGCCGGTGCGGTGGCACCGGGAATGCCGTTGCCGGAATCGACGACGATCTTCATCGGCCGGGCGAGCTTGGCATCGCGCACGATGCGGGCGCTGTACTCGGGCACGATGTCCATCGTGGCGCTGCGGCCCTTGCCACGGGCATAGGTCTCGCTTTGCATGCGCTGGCGCAAGCGCTGGATGTCTTCGCCATAGATGGCGCGGCCGGCCATCACCATCTTGAAGCCGTTGTAGTCCTTGGGGTTGTGGCTGCCGGTGATCTGGATGCCCGAGTTGCAGCCATGCGCACCCCGGGTGGCCGCCACGTAGTACAGCATCGGCGTGGTCACCGCGCCGATGTCCACCACATCCAGGCCGGTGGACTTCAGCCCGCGGATCAGCGCGGCCGCCAGGCCGGGGCCCGACAGCCGCCCGTCACGGCCCACCACCACCGCCTTCTGGCCGGTCAGGCGCGCTTCGCTGCCGAAGGACTTGCCCAGGTGTTCGGCAAAGTTCTCGTCGATGCCCTTGCCGACGATGCCGCGGATGTCATACGCCTTGAAGGCCGACGCTGGGACTTGCATGGGGGGGTGGCTTTCCGGTTGGGTGGAATGAATTCATTCTAAAGAGTGCCGGTGGACGATTGATCCACGCGAACCAGCGGGTGCGCACAGGTCCGAAAACGGCGAGTCTGCACATTGGCATTGCCTATCATCGCCGCATGTCCAGCCCCGGTGCATCACCAACAGCCCTGAACGACGACGTCGCCTACCAGGCGCTGCGCACCCATGATGCACGTTTTGACGGCCGGCTGTTCATCGGCGTCACTTCCACCGGCATCTATTGCAGGCCGGTGTGCCGGGTGAAGCCGCCCAAGCGCGAGAACTGCCGCTTCTTCGCCAACGCGGCGCTGGCCGAGACCCAGGGCTTCCGCCCCTGCCTGCGCTGCCGGCCCGAGTTGGCACCGGGGCTGTCTTTCACTGATTCATCCAATGCGCTGGCCGACCAGGCCGCGCGCTGGCTGGCCCAGGCCGCGCATGCGGGACAAGACCCGCCACTGCCGGCCATTGCTGCCCGCCTGGGTGTGACCGACCGGCATCTGCGCCGCATCTTCGCCCGGCGCCATGGCGTGTCGCCGGTGGCCTGGCTGGCCACCCAGCGCCTGCTGCTGGCCAAGCAGTTGCTGACCGACACCGCCCTGCCGGTCACCGAGGTGGCGCTGGCCACCGGCTTTGGCAGCCTGCGGCGCTTCAACGCCGCATTTGCCGGCCGCTACCGGCTCAGCCCCAGCGCGCTGCGGCGCGAGGGCGCAGCCGATCCGGGCGTGCTGAAGCTGGCCTGGCGCCCGCCCTATGACCTGGACGGCCTGTTGGGCTTCATGACCCGCCGCGCCGTGCCAGGGCAGGAGCAGGTGGACGGTCTGACCCTGCGCCGCACGCTGGCGCTGCCGCACCAGGGCCAGTGGCTGGCGGGCTGGATCGAAGCGCGCTTCCTGCCCGAGCGCCATGAGCTGCATCTGGGCGCCGCACCGGCGCTGCGCCCAGCCCTGGGGGCGCTGCTGCAGCGCGCCCGCCAGGCCTGCGACCTGGATGCCGACCCCACCGCCATCGACCCGGTGATGGCCAGCGTGCCTGGCCGGCCACGACCGGGCCTGCGGCTGCCTGGCAGCTGGGATGGCTTCGACACGGCGGTGCGTGTGGTGCTGGGCCAGCAGGTGACGGTGGCGGCCGCGCGCACCCTCTGCCAGCGCCTGATGCAGCGCTTCGGCGCGCCGGTGGCCACGCCGTTTGCCGGCCTGAACCTGCTGTTTCCCACCGCCGCAGCCATTGCCACTGCCGACCCGGCCGACATCGGCACGCTGGGCATCGTGCGCCAGCGGGTGCGGGCGCTGCAGGGGCTGGCGCAGGCGGTGGTCGATGGCCGGCTGCACCTGCAGCCCGGCGCCGACCTGCCAGAAACATTGGCCACGCTGACCGCCCTGCCCGGCATCGGCGACTGGAGCGCACAGTTGATCGCCCTGCGCACCCTGGGCTGGCCCGACGCCTGGCCGGCCAGCGACATCGCCTTGCTCAAGGGCCTGGGCCAGGCCCGCGACCAGCGCAACCCGCAAGCCGGCGCAGCCATCGCCGAGGCCTGGCGGCCCTGGCGCGGCTATGCCGTGATCAAACTCTGGCTCAACCAGGAAGACCCATGACCCACCACCCTGACCTGCAGGCCCAGGCCCGCATTCCCACCCCGCTGGGTACCATGACGGCCGCCGCCAGTGCCACCGGGCTGGCCGGGCTGTGGTTTGACGGCCAGGCCCACCACCCCGGCACGCTGGCGGTGGCCACCGATCCGCAACACCCGCACCTGCAGGCCGCCGCGCGGGCACTGCAGGCCTGCTTCGACGGCGCAGCCGACCCGCTGGCCGGCGTGCCGCTGGACCTGCGCGGCACGGCCTTCCAGCAGGCGGTGTGGCGGGCGCTGATCGCCTTGCCGCGTGGCGCCACCAGCACTTACGGCCAGATCGCCAGCGCCGCCGGCTCGCCGGGCGCGGTGCGCGCCGCCGGCGCAGCCATCGGCCGCAACCCGGTGTCGGTGCTGGTGCCCTGCCACCGGGTGCTGGGCCGTGACGGCAGCCTCACCGGCTATGCCGGCGGTCTGCACCGCAAGACTGCGCTGCTGCAGGCCGAAGGGGTGCAGCTGACAGCCGGCCTTCGCCTGGCGCCGGGCTTGGCGCCGGCTCTGGTGCAGGGCGTGCTGCAGACATGAAGCCACGCGATCTGACCGACCTGTTGCTGCTGGCCACGATCTGGGGCGCTTCCTTCCTGTTCATGCGCATGGCGGTGCCGGCCTTCGGGCCCGTGGCGCTGGCCTTCGTGCGGGTGGCGGGCGCTGCGCTGTTCCTGCTGCCGCTGCTGCTGCTGCTGCGCGGCGAGGCGCCGGTGCTGCGTCAGCGCTGGCGCGCCTTGCTGGTGCTGGGTCTGACCAACTCGGCCCTGCCCTTCCTGTTGTTCGGCTATGCCGTCTACACCCTGCCGGCGGCGCTGGCGGCCATCTTCAACGCCGCCACGCCGCTGTGCACCGCGCTGATCGCCTGGGCCTGGCTGGGCGACCCGCTCAACCGCTGGCGCAGCCTGGGCCTGGCGCTGGGCTTTGCCGGCGTGGCCGGGCTGGCGCTGGTGAAGTCGCTGCATGCGCCGGCGGGCACCGGCCTGTCGGCGCTGCAGGTGGACGGGCCCACGGTGCTGGCCATTGCTGCCTGCCTGCTGGGCACGCTGCTGTACGGCTACGCTGGCAACCATGCCAAGCGCCACCTGCCCGGCGTGCCGGCCATGGCCATGGCCGCCGGCACCCAGCTGGCCGCAGCCCTGGTGCTGGCCCTGCCCGCCGCCCTGCTCTGGCCGGCCACGATGCCGGGCGCACGCGACTGGGCCGCCGCTGCCGGCCTGGCGGTGCTGGCCTCGGGCCTGGCCTACATCCTGTACTTCCGGCTGATCACCCGGGTGGGGCCGACCGGCGCGGCCTCGGTCACCTTCCTGGTGCCGGTGTCGGCGGCGGTGTGGGGCGCGTTGATCCTGGGCGAGCTGCCCACGCTGCCGATGGTGCTGGGCGGTGCGGTGATCCTGGCCGGCACGGCCCTGGTGCTGGGCCTCTGGCCCCGCGCATCGAAGCCCGGCCGGCCTGCGTCACGCACCTAAAATGCGCGGTTTTCCCCGCAGAGAGAGCAACCGCCGTGGCCGCCAACATCCTCCAACATCTTCCTGTCGGCGAACGTGTCGGCATTGCCTTCTCGGGTGGCTTAGACACCAGCGCCGCAGTGCTGTGGATGCGCAGCAAGGGCGCCGTGCCCTGCGCCTACACAGCAAACCTCGGCCAGCCCGACGAGAGCGACTACGACGAGATCCCGCGCAAGGCCCTGGCCTATGGCGCCGACAAGGCCCGGCTGATCGACTGCCGCCCGCAGCTGGTGGCCGAAGGCATCGCCGCGATCCAGTGCGGCGCCTTCCACATCAGCACGGGCGGTGCCACCTACTTCAACACCACGCCGCTGGGCCGCGCCGTGACCGGCACCGCGCTGGTGGTGGCCATGCGCGATGACGACGTCAACATCTGGGGCGACGGCAGCACCTACAAGGGCAACGACATCGAGCGCTTCTACCGCTACGGCCTGCTGGCCAACCCGGCGTTGCGCATCTACAAGCCCTGGCTGGACCAGACCTTCATCGACGAGTTGGGCGGCCGCAAGGAGATGAGCGAATTCCTCATCGCCCACGGCTTCGACTACAAGATGAGCGTGGAGAAGGCCTACAGCACCGACAGCAACATGCTGGGCGCCACCCACGAGGCCAAGGACCTCGAATTTCTGAACGCCGGCATGCACATCGTCAACCCGATCATGGGCGTGGCCTTCTGGCGCGACGACGTGCAGGTGCCGGCCGAGACAGTGACGGTGCGCTTCGACGAAGGCCAGCCGGTGGCGCTGAACGGCCGCACCTTCGACAGCGCGGTGGCGCTGTTCGAGGAGGCCAACCGCATCGGCGGCCGCCATGGCCTGGGCATGTGCGACCAGATCGAAAACCGCATCATCGAAGCCAAGAGCCGCGGCATCTATGAAGCCCCGGGCATGGCCCTGCTGCACATCGCCTACGAGCGCCTGGTGACGGGCATCCACAACGAAGACACCATCGAGCAATACCGCAACAACGGCCGCCGCCTGGGCCGCCTGCTCTACCAGGGCCGCTGGTTCGACCCGCAGTGCCTGATGCTGCGTGAGACCGCCCAGCGCTGGGTGGCACGCGCCATCACCGGCGAAGTGACGCTGCAGCTGCGCCGCGGCAATGACTACTCCATCCTGGACACCACCAGCCCCAACCTGACCTACCAGCCCGAGCGGCTGAGCATGGAAAAGGTGGAAGGCGCATTCACACCGGCCGACCGCATCGGCCAGCTGACGATGCGCAACCTCGACATCCAGGACACGCGCCAGAAACTGGGCATCTACAGCAGCGTGGGGCTGCTGGGCGCCAGCTCCGACGGCGCCATCCCGCTGCTGGCCGGGCCGGCGGCGCAAGACTGAGCGGCAGGCCGCCGGGGCCGGTCGACCCCAGCCACCGCGCCGGCAGTGCAGCCCGCCGGCCCGGGCTGCGCAGTTG